>JBJTCK010000059.1:0-49041 GCA_046091825.1 Actinomycetota bacterium
ATCTATAACGTCTAGCCGCAAGACGAGAGCCTGAGGAGGCCACATGGGGACATCTGAGTACCGGGGGATTCGCTAGCCCCACCGCGCTTCTGCGCGACAGCGCCCGTTGCCAAGCCACAGGGTGGCTCCCCGCAGATTGCCAACCGATCCAAACATCCCCACAAATTGAGACGATGTTCGGCTTGCGAGCAGTAAGTCCGCAGATGCCTAGGGGTCCTCGTGATTCCGCTAGATGACGTCGTTGAGTTGCCGGACGGACGTCTACTGACTCCTCACGGGGAAGTTGTCTACGCGTATTCCAGCTTTGAAGGTTGTCCGTGGCTAGTGGAGACCCGAGGACGTCGTCAGACGCGGCATACAGCCTGCGAGACGCTCCAGAGAGGAAAGGCTGGCCGACCTCCTGCTCAATGGGCCACGACCCTCCACAGCTCCTCCTCGTGCCCGAACGATGCTCCAGGCCTACAGCGTCGCCAACAAGCTCTCCAGTCAAGTCCTCCTCACCTATGAGTCCCCGTCTCGCCAGCCGGTATATGACCTCCGCGCACTCATGAAGCGCTCACGCCGACGAATCGGTGGTCACCCGTGGCTGGCCGTTCCGGAGTACGGATCATTGGGGCGAGTTCACTTCCATGTTGGCCTGCCCGACTCAGTCGATCCAGATGACTTTGTCGAGGGTTGGCAACACGGTCTGACCGACGTCATCCACCTCCCGACTGTCTCTGATCTCAAGCGTTACTGCGGGTACCTCGGGAAGGGGTTCGGCGAGCCCCGAGGAAAACGCCCGCACAATCATCGCTACATCGCGGCACCCGGATACAAGCCCGCTTGGATCAACCATGGGTATGCAACCCGACAAGAGGCGGAGATTCTTGCTCAGAAACAGGCTGGTGAGAGCTGGCTGTCGGTGCGACGTTGGACGAGCGACTCCGACTGGTGCCCTGGTGGTTTCGAATGGGACCCCGAGCCCCCATGCCTCCGTGGGCTCGTTGAAGCGGAGGAAGACTTCTTTAGAAGAGTAGGAGCCACCCCATGCGAACTCCTGCCGTAGAGATAGCGGGCCCATATAAACCTGTATAAGAAACAGGTCGAAATAGGCCCGGCAAACAACAAAACATTGCTTTCGTGAGAGAAGGCCTTACTAGATATCAATAAGGCCAACGCACCTTGACAACTGAAGAAAACATGGGCTTTAACAACTTGCCAGCCGACCCCTGTCGTGGAGGGGCCCAACAGCTGCCCCGAATGCACTGCTTTGCCAACAAGTTGACGATTGCTCCGTCTCGATATTGACGCTGAAGAGTGTCCGACATCTGTAGATAAAACAAGATAGAGACCATCTCCTTCTAGTCGTTGTAGGCTTCTGGGCGTACATAGTCACCATTGGTGGTCGCGGCAAAGAACAATGCCAAAAATCAATGTGGGCAAGGATTTGAAGGTCACAAGGCACTCGCACCTGACCGAACATCCGGGCGTTTAGCTCAGTTGGCTAGAGCATCTCCCTTACAAGGAGAGGGTCGGGGGTTCGAGTCCCTCAACGCCCACCGAAACAGTGGCGCGCGCCGTCACTCGCGGCCGGACATGACCCACACTGCGCCTGTGCTCAGCGCGAACACGATGACGATCGCAGCGAACGGGTGGACGCCCATCCCGAAGAGCACAATGGTTGTCACCCACGCGCCGCCGGCTGCGGCGAGACCCATGAGCAGGGCACGGGCCGTGGACGCAGTGGTGGCGCGCAGCACGAGGAAGATCATCAAGGCGGCTCCCACGCCGGGGCCAAGGACCATCCCGACGATGACACCCACTAGGTCGGCCCACTCGCCGGCATCTCCCCGCGCAAGACGAGATAGGACAATGGCAAGCACCACCGACAGGACGAACTGGACGGGGGTGGTCGCTGCGGCGAACTTCAGCCTGCGGGAGCGGTCCATCCCGCGAACGTATCAGTTCGGTGAGCAGTGACGGGCAGTCGCGGCCGTGAGTCAGGGTGTCAGGTGAGCGCGGCGCGCATGACGTCGCGGAGGGCGAGACGCACGTTCTCCTCGTCCGGTTCGTCACCGAGGGCCACGAGGACTCGCGCGCCGGTGGGGGCCATCTGGATGACCCAGCCCATGAGGTCGGGTGACACTTGCGCGACCTCGCCGTCGGCCCGGGGGACTGATGCGAACAGGCTCGCACGTGCCGCGGCGGCGTCCTCCACCTGTGACACGAGCGTCCGCCGGACTGACTCGTCTGTGCGGGCCGCGTGGATCATCTCGAGCGTGGCGAGCGTGCGCGTGCGGTCGTTCAGGAGCGCGAAGATCTGGTCGGCCAGGATGTCCCCGGGGTGCACGGAGTCGTCCGTGCCCGTGAGCGCATCGACGAGCGACTTGGTCCAGGAGTACCTGTCCGGCTGGAGCTCGCGCACGAGTGCGTCCCTCACCAGTTCCGTCTTGGAGCCGTACCTCCTGTAGACGGCGCCTGTCGTCACGCCGCTTCGGCTGGCGATGCGGCGTACGTTCGCCCCTGCGGCCCCGGCGGCGGCGAGTTCCTCGGTGGTGGAGTCCACCAGCTTTGCTGCCACGTCGTCAGCGGCGCGGGGCGAGGGGCTGGGCGGGATCGGTGCGTCGACCCCGGCCACCGCTGCACGGTCGCAGCCGTTGATGCTGGACGCGCGCTCCAGCAGCACCTCGAGGTCGCTGACCAGGTCGGGAACGGCACAGCCGGCCCCGGTGAGAACGATGTGGCCCACGAGGACCGTTCCCACCAGCCACTCGAGCCCGGTTGCGGGGCTTGCCGGCCCGCGTTGCGGGGCTGCGACAACGGAGCGCAACGCGTCGCCCGCCCCGGCGAGACCCGGCTCCAGGCGCGAGCAGAGGGCGATCTCCACGAAGGCACGCATGTGGCGCATCACGTGGGGGTCGGTGGCGGCCCATTCGAACACGCCGGACCCTGGCGCGCGTGGCGTGCCGGAGAGGGCCGGGAGCACGCACGACTCGAGCACGTCCCTCATGGCCGCCACGCGGTTCGGGTACCGCGAGTAGACGCTGCCGATCGACGAGTACGACCGCCGGGCGAGTGACTCCATCGTGAGCGCGGCGTGGCCGGACTGCACGAGCTCGTCGATGACGGCCTCACGGATGAAGCGGGTGGTGTGGTCCTGTCTCGGCATGGTCCCCTCGCGCACATCATTGCCGAGCACCTAGGGACGGCCCGATAACCGAGCCTCAGTATCGGGGCACGCCACGGACCAGGCCTGGCGGTGCTTCCTATGGTCGGAACGGTGCCGACCGGGGTCCCGGCGGCCAGCACGAGGAGTCACCCATGCCCGTCCATGCCCGCCGCAGATCCCGCTTCCTGGTCGCCGCCCTGGCGGCCGTGTCGATCACGGCCGGGTGCTCCGGGGGCGGGTCGTCAGGGGACTCAGGTCCGCTCACGTTCCCCGTGCTCTTCGTGAAGGGCGAGTCGGGCGGGTTCGCCGAGGACACCGTGGAGGTCGCGGATTCCCCTGACGGCGAGATGCGGGTGGAGTTCAGTGAGGACGAGGTCACCGGGTTCGGGCCGATGCTGCGCGCTGCGATGTGGAACTCGGCTGCACTCGCAATCCTGCTGACGGGGGGGAGCCCCGACAAGGAGTTCCGCTTCCAGGTCTCCGGCCTGGCCGACGGCCCCAGTTCCGGCGCCGTCTCCACGGTCGCCGTCCTCGCGGCGATGAGGGGGGACAAGATGCTGGAGAAGACCGCGATGACGGGGACCATCCAGCCCGACGGGTCCGTGGGGCCCGTGGGTGGGATCCCCGAGAAGGTGAAGGGAGCCTCGGAGGGCAAGTACGAGCGCGTCGGCATCCCGATCGGGATGCGCAACTCGAGGTCGGCCGCCACGGGCGAGCAGGTTGACGTGGTCTCGCTTGGCAAGGAGCTAGGTGTGGAGGTCACCGAGCTCGCGAACATCTACGAGGCGTACGAGTTCATGACGGGCAAGACCCTGCCGGCCATTCCCTCCGGCGGGAACGTGAAGCTCGGCGACGTCTCGTACGAGAGGCTCGGCGCGAAGACCTCGCTGATGCTCGCGAACTACGAGGAGGCCCGCAATGACGCGTCGAAGCTGAGTGACTTCACAAAGTCACTCCTCGAGACCCTCGCCGTGGATGCGGTGACTGCGAAGGACCGGGCGGAGGAACTGAAGAACCAGGGCCAGGTGGCCGGTGCGTTCAACTCAGCCGTGCTCGCGTGGGGCTACGCACGGTCCGTGGCATCCACCGGCGAAGTGCTGGATGCCTTCCTCTTCGACTCGACCGATGCCGCGATCCAGTTGATCGACGACTCGCGCGTGGTGAGCGGGAAGGTGAACGCGCTGCTCGATGTGCTGAAGACCTTCACGCCAAAGTCGCCGAGTGATGCCTCTGCGCTCATGACCGCGTTCGCCAATGCGATTGACGGGCTCAGCCTGGTGGCGTTCGCAGAGGACGGGATCGATGCCGTCGTGGCGGACCTGAACGCGGGGAAAATGACCCGGGAGGACGCCGTCTCGGAGCTCATCCTGCCGCTCGTCTACAACGAGTTCGCAGCGGTGCAGGTCGAGTCAACGAAGGAGCTCTTCGACGCGGGCCGTGACCTCGGCTCCACGGAGATGCCGGGGGCCGCCTCTGTCAAGTCGCTCGCCGACCTCCTGCGCAAGGCCTCCGACGCGAACCTGGAGGCGTTCAAGACGCAGGTCGTCGACGATTTCGCGGCATCACTCGACAGGTCGAGCGACACGGTGCTGGCCGCGCTCTCGGACAAGGACCTGGACGTCGCCCTCGCGACGTTCCAGCAGCAGGCCCTCCTCAGCGTGACCGACTACCTCGGCAAGAGCGCCGCCACCGACTACGCCGTGCTCGGCTACGGCATCAACAACTACTCGCGCACGTCCCAGATCCTGCTGAAGTACGGCCCGAACGGCGTGACGGACGACGACTTCACCCTCACGGGCGTCAGGTCGGAGGCTGCACTCACCGCCGCACTGGACCTGGGGAAGAGCCACCTGGCCTCGAACATCGGGATGCTGCGGGAGAACTCGATCGAGCCGTCGAACGAGGTCGGCCTGTACGAGTCGGCCGCCATCGACCGGGAGGGCGACGTGCAGGACAAGTTCAGTGCGCTCGGCAAGTACTGGTCCGGGTACGTGGGGTCGCGAGTGCTCGCGTACCTCGGCGGCCTGGAGAAAGAGGGCCTGGGGGACTGACCGCCGGGGCGACGGCCGTCCGTCAACCGGCGACCGGCGGGCCGTACGGCGGGGCCGTCGTGCGCGGGACGGTGGGCGCTGTCGTCGTTGCCGGAGCCTGTGTGGTGGCCGGTGCCGCGGTCGTGGTGGTGGCGGCAGGTGTGCTGCCCTCGGGGGCCCCGTAGCCGTCCGCCTCGACCGTGTAGCAGGCCATCTTCTTCGACGTCATCCCGTAGGAGCACAGTTCGTGCGTGACGTCATAGGTGGTGTCGGCGCTCCAACCGGCCGTGAAGGTGACGCTGCCGCCAGCCCCGGCCTTTCCAGTGTCGAGCGTAATGCGTGCCCCGTTCACGAAGTCGTAGAGGACGATCTTCTCGCCGGGCGTGAACCCCTTCTTGCCTTTCGCAGGCCCGAACGTGACCTTGGTGGTCTGGCCCGGCGTCACGGTGCCCCTCGTGCCCTTCGTCGTCATGCCACTTGTCGTCTTCGCCGATTTGGGGCCGGAGGTGGGGGCCGCGGGCAGGGTGGTGGCGGTGGAGGTCGTGCCCACGGTGATCCCCGTGCAGGCCATCCGAAGGCTGCGCTCGCCACGGGCGCACAGTGTGCGCGGGCCCTCGGTGTCCACGCCGACAAGCGAGAGGTACTCGCGCTTGAAGGTGATAGTGCCCTTGCTGTCAGCGAACTTCGTGCCCGTGAGTTCGGTGGCCTTGCCCTTCCAGAACTCGAACAGGCGCACCACCTCGCCCTTTGTGAAGCCACTCCCGCCCGGGCGGCCGCCTGCAGTCACCGTTACGGTGCCGTCCACGCGGACGGTCTTGGGCGTGGCGACGGCCTGCATGCCCGGCGTGGTGGAGGGGGACTTCGGCGGCGGCTCGGTGACCACCAGGCAGCGCACCACCCCGAAGTAGTCGGCGCAGATCTCCTTCTCCGGCGCTGGGGTCTGCGGCGTGGAGGATGCCCACGCAACGGATGCCTGCAGTGGCACGGCCACTGCAGCCACTAGAACCGGCACTGCACGACGGAGTCTGATGCTCATGGCGGGAAGGTATCCCTGCTCGTGGCGTGCGTGCCCCGTTGTTCGCGGGATGTGAGGCTCCGTTACCGGCGCGGTCCTGGTCCGCACCGCGGGATGTACGCTCGCGGGGTGCGCAGGTTCGTGGTCGCAGCAGTGCTCGGGCTCTCCGTGACGGCGTGCGCGGCAGACGGCACCTCTGCACCCGCCGGCACTGCCGCCGCGGAAGGTGCGGGGAGCACAGCCTCTGCCACATACGACCTGGTCGGGGGATCCTCCGTGGATCTCTCCGTGCTGCAGGCAGAGCGCCCGGTGGCCCTCTGGTTCTGGGCGCCCGGTTGAACCACCTGCAACATCGAAGCCCCCTCGGTCGAGGCGGTGCACCGCAAGATGAAGGACAAGGTCAACGTGATCGGCGTGGCCTGGGCCGGCACCGAGTCCGGCTATGCGGACTTCATGGAGAGGCACGGGCTCACGTTCCCGAACATCTCGGACACCGAGGGGGAGGTCTACGCCCGCTACGGGGTGCCGTACCAGCCCGCCTGGGTGTACCTGGACACTGACGGCACCTCCCAGGTCCGCCGCGGGTCGATGAACGAGATCACGGCCCTGGCCGAGCTCGAGGCCCTGGCTGCCGACTGACCCGGCGGGCCCCACCGGGGCACCCAGACGGTCTGTCCACAGCTGTTCATCCGTTAAAACCCTTGCGACACAAGGGAAAGAGAATTACTTGTGGATATCCACCATCTCCCGTGTGACCGTCGTTACATTGCCGATTGGGCGGGGTACCTAACTCGAAAGAGGTAAGTCCCATGTACACACTCGGATCACTCATCCTGATGGC
Source organism: Actinomycetota bacterium (assembly GCA_046091825.1). Lineage (GTDB taxonomy): Bacteria > Actinomycetota > Acidimicrobiia > Acidimicrobiales > Ilumatobacteraceae > UBA2093. The sequence goes on from JBJTCK010000059.1 coordinate 7,038, forward strand.
AATCCTGCTCGGCGCGGTCATGCCGGTCTTCAACTCGCTGACCCACACGCTCAAGCTGGACACAATCATCAGGCGCATCCCGATCATCGGAGCACACACCGCCCTCGCGATCAGCATCGCTCTCGTCTGGGCCCTGGACGTCACCTTCGTCACCGCCTGGACGGGCGACATGCGCAGCAGCTGGATGACCATCTGCGTCGACGGATGCATCGTCTACGGCATGGTGCCGGTCAAGGACGCGATCGTGTCCTTCATCAGCCGTGGCCTCACCGGCCTCCGCGCTGCCTGAGAACCAGACACAACCGAACCTCCAACGAAGGGGTCACCGCTTCGGCGGTGGCCCCTTTGCCGTTCCCGCGCTAGCTGCGCGGCACGATCACCCGGTGCCCCGCTAGCTGCGCGGCACCTTGCTCCACGGGAGGTCCTTGTCGACGCGCGGCTCGCCGGGCAGGCCGAGGACCTGCTCGCCGAGGATGTTGCGCATGATCTCGCTGGTGCCGCCCTCGATCGAGTTGGCACGCACACGCAGGAAGGAGTGGCGCACGCCGCCGTCCCCGCCGTCGACTGAGAGTGACTCTGGCCGGCGGAACGTGAAGTCGTAGCCGACCATGCCCTCTGCGCCCATCAGCTCCACGGAGAACTCTGTGACCCGCTTGTTGAACTCCGCCAGCATGAGCTTGGCGATGGAGCCCTCGGGCCCGGGGTTGCCGGCCTTGGCCGCCTGGGCGCCGCGCATGTTGGTGAGCCGCAGGGCCTCGCTCTTGCAGAACAGCTGCATCAGCACGTCCTTGTGGGCGGCACTGCGCTGCCCCGCGGGGATGTCGTTCCAGATGCGGATGGCATCGTCGATCGGGCCGCGCCGCTTGGCGTTGCCGCCACCGCCGCCGCCGATGGCGCTGCGCTCGTTCATCAGCGTGGTCAGTGCCACGCGCCAGCCCTCGCCGACGTCGCCGATGCGGTGGGCATCGGGGACGCGGGCATCGGTCATGTAGACCTCGTTGAACTCTGCCTCGCCGGTGATCTGGCGCAGCGGGCGCACCTCGACGCCCGGGGAGCGCATGTCGAGGGCGAAGTACGTCATGCCCTTGTGCTTCGGGGCGTCCGGGTCTGTGCGCGTCACGAGCATGCCCCAGTCGGCGAGGTGGGCGAGCGTGTTCCACACCTTCTGGCCGTTCACCACCCACTCGTCACCGTCGCGGACGGCCTTCGTGCCGAGACCTGCGAAGTCGGAGCCGGCACCCGGCTCGCTGAAGAGCTGGCACCACTTCTCCTCGCCCGTGAACATCGGGCGCAGGAAGCGTTGCTTCACCTCCTCGCTGCCGTGAGTCACGATGGTCGGGCCGGCGAGGGCGATGAAGAAGGTGGCGGGGTCCTGCGGGGCGGCGCCGGCCTTGCGGAGGCGGTCCTCCACGAGGCGGTTCAGCTCCGGGCGCACGCCGAGGCCGCCGTGGCCTTCGGGGAAGTGGACCCACGCGAGGCCGTGGTCGAAGCGGGCGCCGCGGAAGGTGACGTTGTCGACCTTCTTCGGGTCACAGGCAGCGAGGAGGGCGTCGAGCGCGGCCTCCACGCGTGCGGTGGCGGAGTCGAGTGTCGCGGTGCCCATGTCAGAGGATCCTGTAGATGTCGTAGTCCACGCTGCCGGCACCGGGTGCGCCGACCGCGACGGCCTGCACGGCGTTCAGCCACGTGTAGCGCTCGTCCCCGGCCTCGAAGAGCGGCGCCGTGATGATGCGGGGGCCGTTCTCTCCGGGGGCCATGATGCCCGTGTAGTGGACGTGGATGGCAGCGCCGTCGTCGGTGTTGATCAGGGCGCGCACGTCGAGCTGCGCGGTGCCGTCGGCGCGCATCGTCAGCCAGTCAGCGCCGAGGTGGGCCACCGTGCCGTTGACCTTGGGGCCCTTCACGGTGCCGCCGTTGACGCCCACGATCACGCGGGTGCCGTGGGGGCCGTTCGGCACGACCACGGGGGCATCGAGGGTCGCGTGCATGTGGAACAGGAACTCCACGTTCAGGGATGTGATGTCACTCATGCCCGCACACTACGCCCCGGCCCCGGCGGGCAGGAAAGCCGGGAATGTGCACCCGGGGCGGCTAGGCGAGCGGCCCGTGGGGGATGTGGGGGAGCACCAGGCCGGCGAAGCGCTCGGCCTCGTCGATGTGCGGGTACCCCGAGAGGATGAAGGCCTCCATGCCGAGGTCGCGGTACGACATCAACTTGTCGAGCACCTCGGCGGGGCTGCCCACCACCGCGGCGCCGCACCCGCTGCGGGCGCGGCCGATGCCGGTCCACAGGGCTGGCTCCACGAAGCCGTCACCGGCCGCGGCACCGCGCAGTTCGGCCTGGCGCCTCACCCCTGTGCTCTGGCTGTCGAGCGACCGGGAGCGGATCGCGTTGCCGGTCTCCTCGTCCACCGCGCTGATGAGGTGGCCCGCCGCCTCGCGGGCCTCCTGCGTGGTGTCGCGCACCACCACGTGCACGCGGTACCCGAAGCGGACGGTGCGCCCCCGGGCGGCGGCCCTCGCCTGCACGTCGTCCATCGTGCGGCGCAGCTCGTCCTGCGTGTCGGGCCACATCAGGTAGACGTCGGCCCCGTGGGCGGCGGCGTCGCGCGCCTCGTCGCTGAGACCTCCGAAGTAGAACGGCGGGCAGGTACCGGCCCGCGTGATGCGCGGCGGGTCCAGGTGGAGGTCCATGAACTCGCCCGAGATGTCGAGCCGTCTTCCGTCGAGGAGCGTGCGCAGCGCGTCCATGGTCTCCTTGGTGCGCCGGTAGCGGGCCGGGCCGTCCAGCGTCTCGCCCGGCATCTCGGAGGAGATGATGTTCACGGTCAGCCGGCCGCCGAGGATGGAGTCGAGAGTGGCCAGCTGGCGCGCCAGCTGCGGCACCCAAGTCTCACCCGCACGCACCGCCACGAGCAGCCGGCAGTTCTGGACCTGCGGGGCGATTGCGGCCGCGAACGCGACAGTGTCGATGCCGAGGGCGTACCCCGAGGGCAGGAGGACGTTGTCGAACCCCAGCTCGTCGACGCGCCGCACCAGCCGCCCGCAGTGGTCCCAGCTGCTGAGCAGGTCGTCGCGCACGACGCCGAGCTGTTCGTAGTCGTCGTCGCACAGCGCGCCGAACCAGCTGACCTCCACGGTGCCGCTCACGGCAGGGGGACCCCGTCGCTCGCCTCGACGATGCGGTAGAGGTCCGCGCGCGTGAGCCGCACGGACACCGCGCGGGAGAGCTCGGCGAGCCGTGCGGGGCTCTGCGTGCCGAGGATCGCGACGGGCCGCGACGGGTGGGCGAGCACGAACGCGACGGCGATGGCCGCCCGCGTGACGCCCTCGCGGGCGGCGAGCTCGTCGAGCACCTGCACGAGACCGGGACGGATGCCCTCCCCGGTGGCGACCCGCCCGCCCGCGAGCGGGCTCCACGCGAGCGGCACGAGCGACTTCTTCATGCAGTGGTCGAGGGTGCCGTCACGCATCGGGTCGAGGTGCGCCACCGAGAACTCGGGCTGCACCGAAGCAAGGTTGAACGACAGGCGTGCCTCCAGCAGCTGGGTCTGTGACACGGTGTGGTTCGACACGCCGACCTCGCCGACGAGGCCGCGGCCGCGCAGCGAGGAGAATGCGGCGAACACCTCGTCAGGGTGGGTGAACACGTCCGGGCGGTGGACCTGGTACAGGTCCACGTGGTCAGTGTTCAGGCGGCGCAGCGATGCCTCGCACGCGGCGATGATGTAGTCGCGGCTGGAGTCGTACGGCTGGCCGGGGATGATCCCGCCCTTCGTGGCGAGCACCACCTTGTCGCGCAGGCCGGGCTGACGGGAGAACAGGCGGCCGAGAGACTCTTCGCAGGCACCGAACGCGGTGCCGCCCCAGTCCAGGCCATAGACGTCCGCGGTGTCGACCAGGTTCATGCCGAGGTCCACGGCCGCGTTCACGGTCGCCGCCGTCTCGTCGTCGCCGCCGGTGAGACGCCAGCAGCCGAACGCGAGCGGCGAGACCGGCGGGAGCTGCCCGATGCGACGCGGGCCGTCAAGCACGACGGCGGCATCGTTGACGGACGGGATGTTCTGGCTCATTTGCCCTCCTCGGTCCTCTCGAACCTGCTGACGCGGTGGATGCCCATTGCTGACTCCTCGTGGAGGGCGCGCACGAGCCGCACCGGGTGGGGGAAGCGCGCGTCGAACTCGGCCTGCAGGCGCGCCTGCACGTCGGGACGCCCGACTGCGTCCCACTGCTGCATCGACTCCCACACGAAGACGAGCGTCACCTCGCCGGGGCGCGAGTCGTCCAGCCACACCTCCTTCGACAGGAACGGGATGCGCGTGTGGTCCTCGAGAAGTGCCTCGCCGAGCGTCCACACCTCGTGGTCGACACGGAGGAACTCCTGCACGTGCGCAGGGTCGACGTGGAACACGAGCACCTCCACGGGGCGGCGCTCGCCGTTCACGAACGAAAAGCCCCCGCTCACCGCAGCTCCTCCACGAGGGCAGGGCCGATCTCGGCGAGGCTGCGCACCCCGCACAGCTGCATCGTCCGGTGCAGCTCGTCCGTGAGCATGCCGAGTGCCTTCTCCACGCCGGCTTCGCCGGCGGCACCCAGGCCGTAGAGATAGCTGCGCCCCATCGTGCACGCGTCCGCGCCGAGGGCGATCGCCTTCACGATGTCGCTGCCGCGGCGGATCCCGCCGTCGCAGATCACGGTCGCGCCGTCCCCCAGCGCGTCGCGGACGGGCCGCGCGAGACGGAGCGGGGCGGGGGCCCCGTCCAGCTGGCGACCGCCGTGGTTGGAGAGCACCACGCCGTCCGCGCCGCGGCGCACGGCCGTCACGGCATCATCGACCGTCTGCACACCCTTCAGCAGGATCGTCCCCTCCCACTCGGCGCGGAACCAGTCCAGGTCGTCCCATGAGAGGGCGGGGTCGAACTGCTCGCTGATGAAATCGGACAGCGTGACGGCTGTGCCGGAACCGTCGGGACCCGACCCGGCGACGTTCGCGAACGTGATGGGCTCGTGGCGCACGAAGTCCCACGTCCAGGACGGGTGCAGGAGGCCGTCCACGAGCGTGCCGGGGCCGAGCTTCGGCGGGAGCGTGAAGCCGCGGCGCACGTCCCTCTCGCGCCGGCCGAGCACGGCGGTGTCCACGGTGATCATGATGGTGCCGTACCCGGCGGCCCTCGCGCGCCGCAGCATGTCGCGCACCATCGCCCGGTCGCGCCACACGTACACCTGGAACCACTTCGGGCCCTGCGTGACGGCGGCGACCTCCTCGATGGAGCGGGTGGAGAGAGTGGAGAGCGTGTAGGGGAGACCGTGACGGCCCGCGACCCTGGCGACGGCGAGCTCGCCCTCTGAGTGCGCAATGCGCGTGAACCCCGTGGGCGCGAAGAGCAACGGGCAGGCGAGGCGGTGCCCGAGCAGCGTGACCGAGGTGTCGACCGCCGAGACGTCGCGCATCACCCGCGGGCGGAAGCCGTACCCCTCGAAGGCGGCCCGGTTGGCCCGCAGCGTCACCTCGTCCTCGGCACCGCCGTCGATGTAGTCGAAGATGCCGCCGGGCAGCCTGCGCCGCGCGATCTCGCGGAGGTCCTCGACGCTGGCGGCACGCAGCAGGCGCCTGCGGCGCGCCGACAGGACCGGCCGGGCGAACCTCGCCACGGAACGCAGAGAACGGAGCACACCCACCGCGGCGAGGCTAGTGCCGGCCGGCGAATCGCACTTCCCCCGCCGTCTGGGGGAGAATCTCGGCGTGAGATTCCCCACTGACCTCGAGATCGCACAGGCGGCGGTGCTGCGGCCCGTCACGGAGATCGCGGAGTCGTTGGGGCTGCGCGCGGAGCATGTGGAGACGCACGGCCCGCACGTGGCAAAGATCGACCTTGCCGCGATCGGCGCCGCGGAAGGCAACCCGCGGGCGAAGTACGTGGTCGTCACCGCTGTCACCCCGACCCCGCTCGGCGAGGGCAAGACCACGACCTCGGTCGGCCTGGCCCAGGCCATGGACAGGATCGGAAGGAAGGGTCTGCTGGCCCTCCGGCAGCCCTCACTCGGGCCCACATTCGGCATCAAGGGCGGCGCCGCCGGGGGAGGCCACAGCCAGGTCGTGCCGATGGAGCTGCTGAACCTGCACCTCACGGGGGACTTCCACGCGGTGACAGCCGCCCACAACATGTGCGCCGCGATCCTCGACAACCACCTGCACCACGGCAACGAGTGCGGGCTGGACCTCGGCAAGATCACCTGGCGCAGGGTCCTCGACGTGAACGACAGGTCGCTGCGGAACGTGACGATCGGCCAGGGCGGCAAGGAGGACGGTGTCACGAGGGAGACGGGTTTCGACATCACCGCCGCGTCGGAGGTGATGGCCATCCTCGCGCTGTCCGTCTCCCTGGCCGACATGCGCGCCCGCCTCGGCAGGGTCGTCGTGGGCTATACGGCCGGTGACGAGGCGGTGACGGCGGAGCAGATCGGGGCGGCCGGCGCGATGGCAGTCCTGCTGAAGGACGCCCTCAGGCCGAACCTGATGCAGACGCTCGAGAACACCCCGGCGCTCATCCACGCGGGACCGTTCGGGAACATCGCCACGGGGAACTCGTCTGTCATCGCTGACCTGCTCGGCATCCGGCACTGCGAGTACCTCATCACCGAGGCCGGGTTCGGTGCGGACATGGGCGCGGAAAGGTTCTTCAACATCAAGTGCCGCGTGTCCGGCCTCAGGCCCGATGCCGCCGTTCTCGTCACCACCGTGCGCGCGCTGAAGGCGCACTCCGGGCGCTTCCGTATCGTGGCGGGCAGGCCCCTGCCGCCCGAGCTCCTCGAGGAGAACGCCGGTGACGTGCGGGCGGGTGCCGCGAACCTCGCCAAGCAGATCGAGAACGTGAAGATCCACGGCGTGTCGCCCGTGGTCGCCGTCAACGTGTTCCCCTCGGACCACGCGAGCGAGATCGCCGCGATCAGGGAGATCGCAGTGTCGCTCGGCGCGAGGGTCGCCGAGTGCACCCACTTCGCCGACGGCGGGGCGGGGGCCGTGGACCTCGCGCGTGCGGTGGTGGAGGCGTGCGACGAGCCGTCCGACTTCCGGTTCCTGTACCCGGACGGCGCGTCGATCGCGGAGAAGATCGAGACCGTCGCGACCCGCGTCTACGGTGCGGCACGGGTCGAGTACTCGGAGGAGGCCCGCAGGCAGATGGAGCGCTACGAACGGAACGGGTTCGGCCGTCTCCCGGTGTGCATCGCGAAGACCCATCTCAGCATCAGCGGCGACCCTGCACTGAAGGGTGCCCCCACGGGGCACGTGCTCTCAGTCCGCGAGGTGAGGGCGTCCGTCGGGGCCGGCTTCGTCTACCCGATCTGCGGGGACATGCGCACGATGCCGGGGCTCGGCGCCCACCCCGCCGCGCACTCGATCGACATCGACAGCGAGGGAAGCGTGACGGGCCTGTTCTGACCCTGCGTCACTTGCCCCGCAGGGCAGCCACGACGGGCGCGATCTCCTCGATGTTCTCGCCGCCCACGATGAAGTAGCTGAAGCCCCAGCGCTCGCGTGCCGCGAGGATCGTCTCGATGACCGAGTCGACGCTGCCGATGAGCGCGAAGGGGGACTCCTCCACGAACTCCGCCGGGATGCCGAACATGCCAGCGATGGCGTCGACGGTGCCCCTGCGGTCATCGGTGACCTTCACGAAGAAGGTGCGGATGTTCATCTCGATGTCGGCCAGGCGATGGGCGCCGGCCTCGGCAACGATGGCGACCTTCTTGTCGACCTCGGCCGCGGTCATGGTGCTGACGGCCTCCACGCCGATGACGCCGGCGGTCAACGTGCCGTTGATGCCCACGATGTCGGCCTCGCGCGCGGCAATGGAGAGCACGCGCCTGCCGCCGCCCCCGATGAGGACGGGCGGGCACGGCTTCTGCACCGGCTTCGGCTGGCCGTCATAGGCGGTGACGGTGTAGTGCTCGCCCGAGAACGAGAAGCGCCCCTCTGCCATCGTGCCCTTGATGATCCTCAGCCCCTCGACGAAGCGGTCGATGCGCACCTTCGGTGAGTCGTACGGGATGCCCGCCTCCTCGTAGTCGCTAATCATCCATCCGGCCCCGAGGCCGATCTCCAGGCGTCCCTCCGAGAGGAGGTCGATAGTGGCCAGTTCCTTGGCGAGGACGACCGGGTGCTTGTAGTCGTTGTCAAACACGAGGGCACCCACGCGCAGGTCTGTCGTGGCGTCTGCCGCCGCCATGAGCGCCGGCACCGGCGCGAGCTGGTCCGTGAAGTGGTCGGGCATGGTGAGCACGTCGTACCCGTTCGCCTCGGCCCTCCGCGCGAGGTCGGCCCACTCGCGTGCGGAAGCGGCCCGGGAGGCCTGGACACCGAAACGGAAGCCACGATGGGGGAATTCGCTCATGCGGCGAGGGTAGCCGTGGAGCGCGCGGCATGCGCAGGGCGGGTGCGCACCCGCGCGCACGGCCCGCAACTACCGTGGTCGTGCTGTGAGAAACCCCGCATCGTGGACCGCCCGTATGGCCGTTGCCGTCACGGCAGGGGCGCTGCTCGTGAGCGCGGCGGTCGTGGGTGCCGCGCCGCATGCGTGGGGCGTGCTGCATGCCCACGAGGAGGTGCCGGTGCGCCTGCCCGGTTCGTTCAGCGGCCTGGCCACGCGCAGCCGGATCACGGACGTCTCGGGCACCCAGATCGGCGTCTTCGAGTTCGAGAACAGCCAGCCGCTCGCGATCGAGGCAGTCCCTGACCACGTGGTCGCGGCGTTGCTCGCCGTGGAGGACCAGGGGTTCGAGAAGCACAAGGGGGTGAACCTCCGCGCGCTCGTGCGGGCCGCACTCGCCAACTTCCAGTACACCTCCGCACGCCAGGGCGCCTCGACGATCACCCAGCAGGTCGTGAAGAACGAGTTCCTCGCCGGCCTGCCGCGCGACGGCCGGTACAAGATCCTCCAGGCGCGGTACGCCGCGATGCTCGAGAAATCCGTCCCGAAGAAAAAGATCGTCGAGCGGTACCTGAACACGGTGTTCTTCGGCAACAACGCGTACGGCATCCAGGCGGCGGCCGAGACATATTTCGGGACCAAGGTCGCCGACCTCACGCTCGCCCAGGCCGGGTTCCTCGCGGGGCTCGTCCGCGCGCCGTCCACCTACGACCCGATCCGCCGCCCGGAGCAGGCGCGCCGGCGGTTCGTCCAGGTGCTCGACAGGCTGGTCGAGACCTCTCTCATGACGCGAGAGGAGGCGGACGCCACGCTCGAGGGGTTCCCGATCCCGGAGAAGGCGAGTGCCGTGTCGCAGAAGTCGACCTCGCGCACATACATCAGCGAGATGATCCGCGACTACCTGCTGAACAAGAGCACGGTGCTCGGCGCCACGTACGCGGAGCGCTACGCAGCCCTGTACAGGGGCGGCCTCACCATCACGACCACCATCGACGCCACGGACCAGGCGAAGGCTGAGAAGGCCGCGCGGAAGAGGCTCCCCGCGAACAAGACGGGCATCCAGTCGGCAATGGTCTCGCTGGACACGGCCACCGGCGCGGTGCGCGCCCTTGTCGGCGGGCCCGGGTTCGCACCGGGACGCAGCGAGGTGAACCTCGCCCTGCGGCGTCGCCAGACCGGCTCCAGCATCAAGATGTTCGTCCTCACCGCCGCTCTCGAGGCCGGCGTGGAGGGCACCGACCTCATCGACGGCACCCTCCCGTGCACGCTGCCGAACCCCGGCAAGCCGGAGGAGCCGTTCAGGATCACGAAGGGCGTGAGCAAGCCGCTCACCACCCTGGAGGAGCAGACGTGGCTCTCGATCAACTGTGCGTACGCGCGGCTCGCCCAGATCGTGGGGCTGAACAGGCTGCCGAACACCGTCTACAAGTTGGCCTCGTCCGCGTACCTGCGCCCTGACACGTACAAGATCTGGCCGTACGCCAGCTTCTCCACCGGCGCGAACGAACTGAGCGCGTTCGACATGGCGTCAGGGGCGCAGACGATCGCGAACGGCGGCATGCATCACGAACCGTTCTTCATCGAGAAGATCGAGGACGGCACGGGGCGCGTCCTCTTCCAGCACGCGCTGAACGGTGTGCAGGTCATCAGCAAGGAGGTCGCCGACAAGCAGGTGGCCATCCTCAAGCAGTCGCTGATCCGCGGCACTGCGCGGCGCACGCCGCTCGAGGGAGACAGGCCATCCGCGGGGAAGACGGGCACCCAGGACGAGAACACCAACGCGTGGTTCGTGGGGTTCACGAGGCAGCTCACGACGGCGGTGTGGGTGGGGGACCCGAAGGGCTACACGCCGATGGTGAACATCCCCGAGTTCAAGGCCGACGGGGTGCCCCGCGTCCAGGGCGCGACGTACCCGGCACGGATCTGGAAGGCGTACATGGACGCAGCGCACGCGGAACTGCCGGTGCAGGACTGGGACGCCCCCGTGCCGCCCGCGCGCAACCAGATCCGCCTGTACCTCCCCGGCCTTGACTGCATCGCCGAGGTGGTGTCCGGCAGGCTGCCGCGCACCCTGACCGGTGCGGTGAGCACTGTGGTGCCGGCAACATCGGTCCCGACAGCGACTGTCCCGCCCGCGACTGTCCCGACGGCGACAGTGGTCCCGCCGGTGACCGTTCCCGGTGCCGTCCCCGTCACCCCGACGACCGCGTACAGGGGGCCGGTCGTGAGCGTGGTCGATCCCGGCACCACGATCGCCCCCACGGACACGAACCCGCTGACGAAGGTCGTCGGCGTGGACCCGCAGAGGTTCCTCGTCTACGACTGCGCGACGGGCGTGCCTGCGTCCGTGCGCACGACCGTGGTTCCGTAGGCTGGCTGCGTGCTCCTCTGGTTCGTCGGCACCGCATGGGTCGCGGTGTGGTTCGTCTTCCGTGACGAGAGGTTCGACTACCGCATGCTCGCCGCGGGGGCCCTGCTGCCCGATGCCGTCGACATCGTCACCGGCGGCGCCTGGGTGATGCACTCGGTCACTGCCGCCGTTGCTGCCCTCGCCCTCGTGATGGTCGCCACGCGTGGCCGGCGCGCGGCGCGCAGGCACGCTCTCGCCGTCCCGATCGGGATGTTCATGCACCTCGTCTTCGACGGCGCGTTCGCCGCCACCACGGTCTTCTGGTGGCCCTTCGGGGGACTGTCCTTCGGGGGTGCGTCGCTCCCGTCACTCGACAGGATGGGCACGAACATCGCTCTGGAACTGATCGGTGCCGTGGCCGTCTGGTGGATGTGGCGCACACACGGTCTCTCTGACCCCGCCGCCCGGCGCCGCCTGTGGCGAACCGGCGAGCTGCGCGCCGTCCGCGCAGGCGACGGGACAGGAGCGGGCACGTGCTGATCCTGCTGCGACACGGACGCACCGAGGTGAACGCGGGCGGCCGACTGCAGGGGCGCATCGACGTGCCGCTTGACGCGACGGGTGTCCGCCAGGCCCGAGCGGCAGGCGAGCACCTGCGGGCGCGGTTCCCCGGCGCGCGCGTTGTCAGCAGCCCCTTGGTGCGTGCCATTGAGACCGCCCGGGCCGTCGGGGGCGAACCCGAGGTCGACGAACGCTTCGTGGAGCTCGACTACGGCCGGTGGGACGGGCTCGCCATGAGCGAGGTGCCGCGCGGGGAGTGGAGCGCGTGGCGCGGCGACCCCGCGTTCCGGCCCCCGGACGGCGAGTCACTGCAGGAGCTCGACGCACGCGTGCGACCGGCGCTTCTCGAGCTGTCGGAGGAGGCACGCGACCGCGACATCATCATCGTGTCCCACGTGTCGCCGATCAAGAGTGCCGTCACTTGGGCTCTCGGTGCCGGCCCCGAGATGACCTGGCGCATGTCGCTCGACAGGGCCTCAATCTGCACCGTCGCGCTCGGGCCTGCCGGGCCCGCACTCGTCACCTTCAACGAGACCGCCCATCTCGGCGGCCTCGATAGGTGACGGTGAGCCATTCTGTAAGCGGGATTCTGTGCCCACGAGGTGGGTGGTGACCATCCATCTCTGCGGCCTACCCGGGGGTTGCCGTACGGCGGGCGGGCAGCCCACCCCCTGCTTGGCCTTGCTTCCAGTGGGGTTTACCTAGCCACCGGCATCGCTGCCGGTGCTGGTGCGCTCTTACCGCACCGTTTCACCCTTGCCTGTGACGTCTCCGTCCATCGGCGGTCTGCTCTCTGTTGCACTGTCCGTCAGGTCGCCCCGACCTGGCTCTCGCCAGCACTGTGCCCTGTGAAGTCCCGACTTTCCTCAATGCACTGCTGCACTGCGGTCACCCGAATGACTCACCGTCACAGACGAGTGTACGGAAGGGGTCAGCCCGAAGGCGAGAGAGATACGTACCGCGTGCGCGGGTCAGTACTCGAGGCTGTTCAGGCTGGGGGTCTCCATGGAGACGAGCGCCCTCGCACCGGCATCGTTCACCTTGCCGATCGTCGCGTCGAACGACCCGAGGCTGCCGTACTTGGTGGGCAGCGCGGAGACGGCCGGGTTACCGGCCTCGTCGAGCGCGGGCGAGATGCCCTTCGTGCCGGGGTGGACCATCTGGGCGAGGACGACTGCGTACTCAGAGGGCCCGACCGCGAGGGTCATCATCGCCTGGCGCAGTGCCGGCTCGTTGGTCCACGCCACGAAGGCCTGGTAGGTGGCGGCCACGACGCCCTCGATCGCGTGGGCGAACGCGACGACGTCCGCCTCGGCCTGGTCGCTCTCCGCGATGAGCGCGAGCGCACCGGTCACGTAGTTCTTCATCATCCGGGTGTTCGGCTCGCCGAACGACTCACCACCGCGCGCGTCGATCAGCGGTGCGATGGCGGCCGCATTCGCCCTGTGGCCCTCGAGGAAGACGGCGATGGCAGCCTTCGTGGCCGCGTTGCCCTTCGACATCGCGGGATCGGAGAGCGCGGTGACGGCGAGGTTCTCCACGGACTGCGCGGTGCGAAGGAGCACGACGTCGCTCACGTGCGCCTCGGGGAGTGCGGTAGTGCTGGGGGAGAGACCGACCCGGGAGAGCCCGGAGGGCTCGCTGCCGCACGCCGCGAGGACGACCCCGGCGGCGGCGAGGGCCCCTCCCTGGGTGATGAGGCTGCGGCGGCTGATCTTCTGTGTGTTCACGGTGACCGTTTCCTTTGGTGCTGTCGTGGTCTAGAGGGCGGCGCCGTCGGCACCGCTCGAGACGAGCAGCGCCGCACGGTGGCGGGCAACAACGGTGATGATCGACGCGACGAGGGTGGCCGCGTCGATTCCCTGGATCCGGCCGAGCGCCGCGATGTGGGCCTCGGCCGTGGCTCCCTCGTGGGCTGCGAGCTGTGCGGCGATCGCGCTGTACCCGCCGGAGGTGGTGAGGGCGAGCGGCGCACCTGACGGCGTGCCTGCCTCGGTGCCGAGGTACGCGGAGAGCGATTCGACGTAGGCGATGTGGTGGCCGTGGATGGTGAGGAGCGCCGCGAGGTCGTCCCCGGAGACCGAGCCGACCGCCGCCTTGTACGTGGCGACCATCGATGCCTCGCGCTCGATCAACGCGTTGATGACTGCCACGTCGGACGCCGAGCGGTCGGGCGGGGCAGTGGTGGTGGTGGCGGAGTCATCGGCAGCCGATGCGCGGCCCGCCAGGAGAGGAACCGATGCTGCGGCGCCCGCAGCAAGGAGGGACGCAAACAGTGCGCGGCGGCTGCGCGGCTCGGTGGCTGCGGTGTCGGGAGCTTGTGTGTCCACTTGGGGGCTTCCTTTGTCTGTGTCGATGATGTCTGTGTCGATGATCTGGTCGTGTGCCGGGCGATGTGCGGTCGTGCTGCCCGCGGCATGCCCTGCGGGCCGTGTCTTTCCGCGTGCCAAGACTAGAAGTCCAGTGCCGACAGGTCGGGTATCCAGCCCCGTGCCCGCGAGACCGCCTCAGACCATTGTTGTCGCGAGAGGCCGGGTGCTCCCAATGGGTGGACGGTGCGGAAACCCCCCGTGCCGGCACATGCATCGGCGAGGGTCCGCCACTGGCCTGCGGCCGTCCCGGCGAGGAGCCCGGCGCCGAGCGTCGTGGCCTCCGTGACGGGTGACACGGTGACGGGGCGTCCCGCCGCGTCCGCCAGGGCCTGCACGAAGGTGGCGTTGCGGCACATCCCGCCGTCGATATGCAGTTCGCCCACCTCGATGCCGGTGTCCGTCTCGGCGGCATCGACCAGGTCGACGCCGCGGTGGGCGATCCCCTCGAGGACCGCGCGCACGACGTGCGCCCTCGTGGTGCCGCGCGTGATACCGAACAACGCGCCGCGCGCGCCGTAGTCCCAGTGCGGCGTGCCGAGGCCGAGGAGGGCGGGCACGTACGCGACGCCGTCGGTGGACGCGACCGAGGCCGCGACGCCGTCCGACTCTGCCGCGGACCGGATGAGCCCCATGTCGTCGCGCAGCCACTCCACGTTCGTGCCCGCCGACAGCATGATCGCCTCGACGCCGTAGTGGGTGGCCTCGGTGTCGCTGAACGCGACGATGGGGAACGTGCCGCCCGTGCTTCGCCTGGCGGAGTCCGGTGCGGACGTGCCGACGTACATGTCGAGCATCCCGCCCGTGCCGAACGTGATCTTTGCCTTGCCGGGCGTGATGCACCCCTGGCCGACGAGCGAGGCCTGCTGGTCGCCGACGAGTGCGGTGACCGGCGGCGCACCGGGCAGTCCGGTGGCCACCGCAACCGGGCCCGACGTGGGCACGATCGAGGGCAACTGGTGGGCGTGCAGGCCGAGCGCGGAGAGCACCGCGGGGTTCCACTGCGCGCCCGAGGCGACGGTGAGCCCCGTCACGGCGGCATTGGTGCGGTCGGTGACGTGGGAGACGCCGCCGGAGAGCTTCCACGTCAGCCACGTGTCGACCGTGCCGAAGAGGATGTCGTCGTGCGCGCGGGCGGCATCATCCGGGAGGTAGTTCGCGAGCATCCAGGCGATCTTCGTGGCGCTCTGGTTCGGCGCGAGCGCGAGGCCGTGGTTGACCCGGGCCATGATGCAGTCACCCACGGTGCGCAGGTCCTGCCAGCCGATGGCCGGGCCGATCGGACGCCCGGTGGAGCGCCTCCATCCGATGGTCGACGCACGCTGGTTCGTGATGCCGACGGCGTCCACGGGCCGGCCGCCCATGGCTGCCGCGGCGACACGCAGCACGGCCTCGTGCATCGCCTCCGCATCGAACTCGACGAGCCCGGGGGCCGGGGTGGACGGCGCGAACTCCTCGTGGTGGAGGTCCGAGACCGAGGTGTCGTCATTGACGACGGCGGCGCGCAGTCCGCTCGTGCCGACGTCGATGACGAGCGTCCTCACAGCCCGAGTTTCCCCGGGTTGAGGATGCCCTTCGGGTCAAGCGCCTTCTTCACCGCCGCGAGCACGTCCAGCCCGTTGCCGAGGGCCTGGCGCATGAACGGCGCGCGGCTGTGGCCGACGCCGTGGTGGTGCGAGAGGTTGGCGCCGGCCGCGATCGCCGCCGTCTGGCCGGCGGTCCACAGCGCGCGGTACGTCTGCTCGAACTCGTCCTCCGGCGGGTTCGCGGCGAACGTGAAGTAGACGCAGGCGCCCTCGAGGTAGCTGTGCGAGAGGTGGCACGTGGCCGCCCGTGCGTGGGGAACCGCGAGCATGGCGCTCTCCACCTGCTCGACGACGTCGTCCAGCAGCGCCCAGTTCGCCGCGACCTCCATGGTGTCGACCACGTAGCCCTTGCGGGTGAGTGCCTGCAGCGCGCTCGTGTCGTTGCGGTGGTGCACCCACTTCTCCACGAGGTCGGTGCCCAGTACGCGCGCGCCCATGGACATGCACGCGTCATGGGTGACGGACATCGCCGCGTCTACGACGGCCTCTGTGCCCTCGTCGAGCACGAGCACGACGGCCTCAGTCCCGTCGCCTCCGTGGGACCTCTTGCTCTCCGCGCCGTCGTACAGGCGCAGCACCGCGGGGTTTGCCCCGTTGCGCACCGCGCGGCGGCACGCCTCGAACCCGTCCGAGAGGCTGGCGAAGGAGTACGCGGCGCGGCGCTCCACCTCAGGGAGGGGATGGGCGCGCAGCCACACGCGGGTGACGACCCCGAGCGTGCCCTCGCTGCCGAGGATCAGTTGCGAGAGGTCGGGCCCGACAGCTCCGGCCGGCGCGCCGCCTGTCCGCACGACCGTGCCGTCGGCCATCACCACCTCGAGGGCATGCACCATGTCCTCGATCTTCCCGTAGCGCGTGGAGTACTGGCCCGCGCCACGGCAGGCCACCCACCCGCCGACCGTGCTGATCGCGACGGACTGCGGGTAGTGGCCGACGGTCAGGCCGTGCGCGCGCGCCGCATCCTCGAGGTCGGGGCCGAACGTACCTGCGAGCGCGCAGACGATTCCGGACACCGTGTCGACGCTGTCGATGCCCTGCATCGAGGTCATGTCGAGTGCGATGCCCCCGTTCAGCGGGATCGCCGCGCCGCAGACGCCGCTGCGCCCGCCGCTCGCCGTCACGGCGATCCGGTTGTCGTTGCAGTAGGCGAGGACAGCCGAGACCTCTGCAGTGTCGCGGGGCCGGCAGACCGCACCGGGAAGCTGCGGCGTCTCGCCGGCGAGTGCCCACCGCATGGCGAGGGGCCACCAGTCGCGTCCGTGCTCGGCCCTGTCCGCGTGCGAGACGTCGAGGGGGCAGATCCGCGCCAGTGCGGCGAGGTGCTCCTCCGCCACCGCGGCCACGGCCGGCAGGTGCGCGCGCACTTCCGAGGGATCGGTACCGAACTCGATGGGGGGCGTGGCCGCCGTGCCGAACGTCTGGATGGTCATCTGGGGCTCCCCGCTATGAACTCGGCCTCCGAGACGAGGCCGGCTGCGTCCTCGCGCGCGCACTCGTCGACGAACGCGGCCAGCTGCCTGCTCTTCTCGGCGGCGTCCCACCCGAGGAGCGGTGCGACCAGGTCGCACACGGCAGGTGCCGCGGCGCGCGACGCGCGGCGGTCGAGCAGCCGCGAGCGGGTGCGCCTGGTCAGGATGTCGTCAAGGCTGACGGCCATCTCGTGGGTGACCGCATGGACCGCCTCCGCGCGGAGGTACGGCAGGCCGGGCACGAGCTCGGCACCGAGCGAGGCGTCCTGCTCGATGAGCGCACGCACGAGTGCCGCGTCGGAGCCGTAGCGGCCGTCGAGATGCGCGTCACGCGGCGTCGAGGCGGTGCGCCTCCCCGTGGCCCCGCGCAGCGGCAGGTTCTTCGTGCGGCAGCGTGACTGCCTGCCGAGCAGTTCCTGCGCCGCGTTGACGGCATCCTCTGCCATCTCGCGGTAGGTGGTGAGCTTGCCGCCAGTGACGGTCACGACGCCGGTGGGGGAGGTGGACACCTTGTGCCGCCGGCTGAGGTCCGCCGTGCGGCCGGCCTTGGCCGACGTGTCGTCGGTCTTGACGAGCGGCCGGAGGCCCGACCACACGCCGGTGACGTCGTCCACGGTGACACCCGTGGTGACGCTCGCATTCAGTGCGTTCAGCACGTAGTCGATGTCCTCCTTGGTGCACTGCGGGTCGTCCACCGGGCCCTTGTAGTCGGTGTCGGTCGTGCCGATGTACGTGAAGCGGTAGGTGCCGTCGCCGTTCGCGATCCACGGGACCACGAAGAGGCTGCGGCGGTCCTTCGGGACCGGGATGACGACTGCGATGTCGTTGCGCACCTTCTCCCACGGCACCGTGAGGTGCACGCCCTTGGCCGGCCGGATGGTGTCCGGGTGGGTGCTCTCGTCGAGCGCGCGCACGTCGTCGGCCCACACCCCGGACGCGTTCACCACGACGCGCGCCGTCGCGAGGATCTCGCTGCCCGTCACTGTGTCGCGCATCCTGACGAGATGGACGTCGCCCTGCCTCTCGATGCCGGTGACGGCGCACCGGTTGGCCACCACGGCGCCCTGGTCGGCGGCGGTGCGGGCGACGGTGAGGCAGAGCCGGGCATCGTCGGCCTCCGCGTCGTAGTAGAGGTACGCGCTCGCGAGGCGACGTGCGTCCATGGTGGGGAGGTGCTTGATCGCCGACTTCGCGCGGAGACGCCGGTGGATCTTCCCGATCCTCCAGCCGCCCGTGAGGTCGTACATCCACATCGCCGAGCCGAGCGCACGCGCGATCTTGCGCGAGACGACGCCGTCCTTCGTGAGGATCGGGATCATGAAGGGGAGGACCTTCACCAGATGCGGGGCGTTCTTGCGCAGCCGCTTGCGCTCGTGGAGTGCCTCGTAGACGAGGCGCACGTCCCCCTGCTGCAGGTAGCGGAGCCCGCCGTGGATGAGTTTCGAGGACTTGGAGGAGGTCCCGGACGCGAAGTCGTCCCGCTCCACCAGGGCGGTGGTGAAACCCCGGCTGGCGGCATCGAGGGCCACGCCCACCCCGGTGACGCCACCACCCACCACGAGGATGTCGAAAGTGCCGCCCGCGAGTCGGCGGAGGGAATCAGATCGGTCGAAACGGTGTTGTTCGGGGGAAGCCATCCCGCCCGAGCCTATGTGGCGGGCGGTTGACGGACAGTTGTCACAGCACGCATTATTTGTTCTCAATGCTTGCTAACAAACAATCCTTGCCGTATTCTCTCTGCATGCGTTCACCCGAGGAGCTCACCGCCGCATTCCGCGCCGCTGGCCTGAAGGTGACGCCGCAGCGCCAGTTGTTGTTCCGTTTGCTGCACAACAACAGCACCCATCCCACCGCGGACACGTTGTTCGGCATGGCTTCCGGGCTGATGCCCGGGATCTCGCTGCGCACCGTGTATCAGACGTTGACGGAGCTCGCCCAGATGGGGGAGATTCAGTCGATCGAGGTGGGCACGGGCTCGCAGAGGTTCGATCCGAATGTCTCGGATCATCACCATGCGGTCTGTGACGAATGCGGTGCGGTGCACGATGTCTACGTCAAGCGCACCCCCGAGCTTGCCGGCCTCCACGGATTTGCGGTCACCGATGCCCACATCGTGTACCGCGGCCTGTGCGCCGATTGCTCCGGGGCCGCCCGGTAGTCGACCACAGCAGCGGACAACAACCACAACCCACCCACGAAAGAAGGATCCGGTCATGCCAAGCCTCAAGGGCACCAAGACCCACGAGAACCTGCTGGAGGCGTGTGCTGGCGAGAGCCAGGCCAACCGTCGCTACCTCTGGTTCGCACAAAAGGCAGATGTCGAGGGCTACCCCGACGCAGCCGCACTGTTCCGCTCGGTCGCCGAAGGCGAGACGGGCCACGCACACGGTCACCTCGAGTACCTCGCTGAGGTCGGCGACCCCGCCAGCGGCGAGCCCATCGGCGAGACCGAGGCCAACTTCAAGGCGTCGATCGCCGGCGAGACCTACGAGTACACCCAGATGTACCCCGGCTTCGCCAAGACGGCCCGCGACGAGGGCTTCGACGAGATTGCCGACTGGTTCGAGACGCTCGCACGCGCCGAGAAGAGCCACGCCGGCCGTTTCGGTGAGGGCCTCGCAGCCCTCTGACCCATCCGGCGCCCCCGGCGCCGACGACACGACGAACGGGCGGCCACGACACCACGTGGTCGCCCGTTCCGTGTGGGACCGCCGGACGTCTCGACCGGCCCGTCGCCGTTACACACACGCACACAGGAAGCACGACGACAGATGACGATCACATACGACCCGAAGCACCCGCAGTACCTCGACGAGGCGGACGTCCGCGAGGAGCTGACCCGCGTCTACGACCTGTGCCACGGGTGCCGCCTCTGCTTCAAGTTCTGCACCTCTTTCCCCACGCTCTTCTCCTACGTCGACAAGCACGAGGACCAGGACGCCGGCCGCCTCACGCCCGCCGAGCAGGACCAGGTCATCGACGAGTGCTTCCAGTGCAAGCTCTGCTACGTCAACTGCCCGTACATCCCCGAGCTGCACGAGTGGGCGCTCGACTTCCCTCGGCTCATGCTGCGCGCCCAGGCGATGCGCCACGCCACCGGGCAGGTCACGCTGCGCAAGCGCGCGACCACCTCGATCATGGGCCACACCGATGCCCTCGGCACCGTGGCGAGCGCGGTGGCGCCCGTTGCGAACAAGGTCATGGGGGCAAAGCCGAACTCCGTGGTCCGCAGGGCCGTCGCGGCGACCGCAGGCGTGTCCGCCGTGCGTCTGCTGCCCCCGTACGCGAAGACCCGCTTCAGCACCTGGTTCAGGAAGCGCACCAAGCCCGTCATCGCGAAGAAGCAGGGTGACGTGGCCGTGTTCCCCACCTGCCTAGTTGAGTACCAGCAGCCCGGGGTCGGCAAGGATCTCGTGCGCGTGTTCGAGCGCAACGGTGTGGAGTGCTCCATGATCGACGGTGCGGGCTGCTGCGGCGCCCCGTACCTCCACAGCGGCGACGTCGACAGTTTCACCAAGGTGGCCGTGAAGCAGGTGAAGGCACTCGCTGCGGCGGTCCGCTCCGGCAAGGACATCGTGGTGCCCCAGCCCACGTGCGGCTACGTGCTGAAGAAGGACTACGTGGTCTACGTGGGCGGGCCGGATGCCGAGCTCGTTGCCAAGCACACCTTCGACAGCTCCGAGTACCTGATGAACCTGCACAAGGCCGAGGGCACGGAGCTCGACACGGAGTTCCCCGGAATAGTGCCGGAGACGATCTCGTACCACATCCCGTGCCACCTGAAGGCCCAGAACATCGGCCTGCGCAGCCGCGACCTGATGAAGCTCACCGGCGCGAAGATCAAGCTGATCGACCAGTGCTCCGGCATCGACGGCATGTGGGGCCTGAAGGCGGGCAACGAGGAGTACTCGGTGCCGCTCGCCGTGAAGCTCGGCGAGAAGGTCACCGCTGCCGGTTCCGAGGCGGTGGTCGGCGACTGCCACCTGGCCAACACCGCAATCGACGAGCAGACAGGCGCCGGCGCCGTGCACCCGTTGAACATCGTGGCTCGCGCCTACGGAATCCCCGAGAACGACTGACCCGCCACCCACATCCCCCGAACCCCCAGAACAAGGAAGCAGAGATGACAAACACCATGACACGCAAGCTCACACTCGATGACATCGCCGACCTCCGCGCGTACGAGCGCGGGCGCGAGGCCTTCCGTTCCGTCGTGATCGAGAAGCGCCGCACCAGGCGCGTCGCGCTCGGCACGCTGATGTCGCTGTCGTTCGAGAACCGCGACACGATGCGCTACCAGATCCAGGAGATGATCCGCGTCGAGAAGACGATGACCGACGAGGGCGTGCTCGAGGAGCTGAACGCCTACAACCCGATGATCCCGGAGCCCGGCCAGCTCTGCGCCACCCTCTTCGTGGAGCTCACGTCGGAAGAGCAGGTTCGCGAGTGGCTGCCGAAGCTGGCCGGTCTCGAGCGGTCGATCTCTGTCGTCCTGCCGGACGGCACCGAGGGGCCCGGCCGGATCGACGAGAAGCACGCCGCCGGGCTCACCCGCGACGACGTGACCGCCGCGGTCCACTACCTGGTTTTCGAATTCACCCCCGACCAGGTCGCGGCGTTCGGTGCCGGAGACGTGACCGTGCAGTGCTCGCTCTCCAGCTACCTGGAGGTGGCCGCACTCTCGCCCTCCACCAGGGCAGAGCTGCTCACCGACCTGCTCCCGTAGGGGCCGCTCCTCGCCACGGGGACCTTGTCCCGGTTGGCCAGGTCGGCCATGGGGCTCTGGCGCTGTCATCAATTGGCCCTGTCTTGAATTGGCCCTGTCTTGAATTGGCACCGTGTGACAGCGGACACATACGATTCCCCGCAGGGGCGGAGGCGCCCTGCATCGAAGGGGGAGCGATGTCTGGTCCGGAGATCAGTTGGCGGCAGCGCGGGGCCTGTCAGGGTCTCGACCCGTCCATCTTCTTCCCCGACTCCGAGGAGAGCGCCGACGAGGCGAAGTCCATCTGTGCCGTGTGCAGCGTGAGGATCGCCTGCCTTGAGCATGCGCTCGCATCGCGCGAGAAGGACGGCGTGTGGGGCGGCACCACCGACAAAGAGCGCCGCCGCATCATCCGCCAGCGGCGCCGGCCGGCCTAACCCATTCGTCGGGCGCGCCGCCGCGCGGGGATACTTGAGCGATGTCGAACGACCCCCCATTCATCGGCTGGCCCGAGCTCCTCACGCGGCTGCTCGCCGGCAACGACATCGGTGCTGATGCTGCGGGGTCCGCGATCACGGAGATACTCCGCGGTGATGCGACACCCTCCCAGATGACCGCGTTCGTCGTGGCGCTCAGGGCCAAGGGCGAGACGGCCGGCGAACTGGAGGGGATGCTTCGCGCGGTGCGCACGGCGGGCAACCGCGTCACCCTCCCTGCTGACGTCGCCGCGCGCGCCGTCGACATCGTGGGCACGGGCGGCGACAAGAGCTACTCGGTCAACGTCTCCACGATGGCAGCGCTCGTGACCGCCGGTGCGGGAGTCCCCGTGTGCAAGCACGGCAACAGGGCCGCGTCCTCCAAGTGCGGCGCTGCGGACGTGCTCGAGGCGGCGGGTGTCGCGGTGGAGCTCGACCCGGCTGGGGTGGAGGAGTGCGTGACGGAGACAGGGTTCGGTTTCTGTCTTGCCGCGCGGTTCCATCCGGCGTTCCGCCACACCGGGCAGTCCCGCCGGGAGATCGGCATCCCCACGGTGTTCAACCTGCTCGGGCCCATGGCGAACCCGGCACCGGTGTCGAACATGCTCGTCGGCGTGGCGTTCCCCGCCGTGATGGACAAGATGGCTGCGGCGCTCCAGTCCCGCGGCGTGAGGAGCGCATGGGTCGTGCACGGCCACGGCGGGCTCGACGAGCTCGCGGTGAGCGGGCCGAACACGGTGTACGCGCTGCGTGACGGCGAGGTGGAGAAGTTCGAGATCGACGCGAAGGACCACGGGATAGCCCGTTCGGGGATCGAGGACGTGCGTGGCGGGGAGGTCGCCGAGAATCTCGCGGCGCTCCGTTCACTGCTGGACGGGCAGAAGGGCCCGGTCCGCGACATCGTGGTGTTCAACGCGGCCTGTGCGATGCACGTGGCGGGACTGGTCAGCGACATCGCCGACGGGATCGACCGCGCATGTGCCTCGATCGACTCGGGGGCGGCCCATGAGGTGCTCGAGCGCGCCGTCGAGGTGAGCCGCCGCGCCGCGGCCAGGATGGGACAGTGAGGCCCGGGAGATGACCGCTGTCCGTGTCCCCGCCACCTCGGCCAACCTGGGGCCGGGCTTCGACGCTCTCGGCATGGCGTTCTCGCTGCATGCTGATGTCGGTGTCGTCGGCACGGATGACATGCCGGAACGTGCGCTGCCGGCCGAGCCGACCCATCCTGCGCAGGTCGCGTTCGCGGCCGCGGGCGGCACCGGCCAGGTGTGGGTGCGCAACGAGATCCCCATGGGCCGGGGCCTGGGCTTCAGCGGGGCGGTGCGCATCGGCGGCATCGTGGCGGCCGAGATGCAGCGCGAAGGGGCCTCGTGGTCCGCGGCAACGTCGGGTGCACTTGCGCTCGGCACGGAACTGGAGGGCCACGCGGACAACGTCGCGGCATCGCTGCTCGGCGGGGTGGTCGCCACGGCTGCCGGCCTCGCGGTGCGGGTCCCTCTCGTGCTCGAGGCGGAGTACGTGGTCTGGGTGCCCTCGTTCACCACGTCAACGAACGAGTCCCGGGGGAGGATCGGCGACACCATTACGCTCGCCGATGCGGTCTTCAACATCGGCCACACCGCGCTCCTCGTGGCCGCTTTTGCCTCGGGAGACACGTCCGTTCTCCGGGAGGCCACCCGGGACAGGATCCACCAGGACATTCGCTTCGGGCTCGCCCCGCCGAGCAAGGCGGCCTTCGAGGCCGGTCTCTCCGCCGGTGCACTCTGCGGGTGGTTGTCGGGGTCCGGCCCCACGGTGGCGCTCGTCTGCGAGCCGGGCACGGCCTCGCGGGTCGCCGCAGGCCTGCCCGCGGACGGGGCCGCGCGCGTGGTCGCCGTCGACATGGACGGCGCCAGAACCCTGTGACACCCCCGCGCCACAGTTGGCGCATGGCTATCGAACAGCGCAGCGAATCACAGAACACCGAACACGTCCCCGTCCTCATGATCTCCTGTGACACGTGTGTCATGCAGGACAGCGACGCATGCTCGGACTGCATGATGAATGTGCTCTGCGACAACGACCGCGGTGCTGTCATCTTCAGCCTGCAGGAGCTGCGCGAGGTGCGCATGCTCGCAAAGGCCGGGTTGGTGCCTACGCTTCGGCACCGTGCCATCGGCTGAGCGGATACCGAAGAACCCCAGGACGGTCGACCCCGGCGCACCGGGCGGTGCCGACTACCTGCGCGAACTCGAGACCGTCGCCCGCGCCGCCGGGCTCGACCGCATCGGAGTCGCGCCTGCTGCCCCGCTGACGAGGGCCCGCGAGCAGATGGCTGCCCGCGTCAGCGCTGGTCTCGTCAACGGGATGAAATTCACGTATCACAAGCCGTTGCGCTCCACTGACCCCTCCGCCCTGGTGCCGGATGCCTGTTCGGTCATCGTGGGCGTCCGCTCGTACGACATCGCGCCCGTTGACGTCACATCCAGCGATGCACCAGGCGGTTCGCCGCGCGCGCAGGTGGCACGGTACGCGTGGGTCGACCACTACGCGCACCTCAAGGCGTCGCTGAAGCAGGTCGCGGGCCGTCTCCGCGCGGACGGCCACCGCGCCGTCGTGTTCGCCGACGACAACTCGATCGTGGACCGCGAGGTCGCCTGGCTCGCGGGCATCGGCTGGTACGGCAAGAACGCGAACATCCTCGTGCCCGGCGCGGGCAGCTTCTTCGTGATCGGTTGCGTCGTCACCACGGCGGATCTCCCCGTAGCCCGCATCGTCGAGGACGGCTGCGGCGCCTGCACGCGGTGCATCCCCGCCTGCCCGACAGGGGCTATCCCCGCTCCCGGTGTCATCGACGCGAACCGTTGCCTCTCCTGGCTGCTGCAGAAACCGGGTGTGTTCCCGCCCGAGTTCCGCGAGGCGCTCCACGACCGCATCTACGGGTGCGACGACTGCCAGACCGCATGCCCGTTCACCAGGCGTCGTCCGCCCGCCGCACAGGACGGCCCTGTCGAGTCCAGCATCGACATCCTCGGGCTGCTCTCGTGTGACGACGCCACAGTGATGGAACGTGTCGACCGTTGGTACGTGCATGACCGTGACGCCGTGTGGGTCAGGAGGAACCTCCTCATCAACCTCGGCAACGTGGCCCACCCCTCAGACCAGCGCACGGTCGCCGCACTGAGGGACGCTCTCGCCGATGAACGGCCGGTGCTGCGCGCGCACGCGGTGTGGGCGGCGGCGCGCCTCGGCCTGTACGGCCTGCTGCCGGCGGACGACCCCGACGGGATGGTGCGCGACGAACTGTCCCGTCTGCCAGCCTTGCGGGACGACCTATGAGGCACCTGCTCGTCACGAACGACTTCCCCCCGAAGATCGGCGGCATCCAGTCCCTGCTCTGGGAGTGGTGGCGCCGCCTGCCCGCTGACTCCTTCGCCGTGCTCACCAGCCCGTACGAGGGCGCTGCCGCCTTCGACGCGGAGCAGCCATTCCGGGTGGAGCGCACCCGTGAGCCCGCGCTGCTGCCGCACCCGTGGATGGTGCAGCGCATCAACAGAATGGCCGCGGACTTCGGTGCCGACTTCGTGGTGCTCGACCCTGCGCTTCCCCTCGGTCTCGTGGGTCCGTCGCTGTCGCTTCCCTACATGGTGGTGCTGCACGGTGCCGAGGTGACGGTGCCCGGGCGTCTCCCGGTGTCGCGCCAGGTGCTCGGGCACGTGCTGCGCGGCGCGCGCCATGTGATCGCCGCCGGCGGGTACCCCGCGCGCGAGGGTGACCACGCAGCGGGCCGGGCCTTGCCCGTCACGGTGGTGCCGCCCGGCGTCGACACCTCGCGGTTCGTGCCGCTCTCGTCCGGGGAACGGCTGGCGGCGCGCGAGAGGTTCGGTATCAGCGCGCAGGACGAGGTCGTGCTGGGCGTCAGCAGGCTCGTCACCAGGAAGGGCTACGACACGGTGATCCGCGCGGTGGCCCGTCTCGCCCCGTCGCGGCCGTCACTGCGGCTCGTCATCGGCAGCACCGGCCGCGACGAGGACAGGCTCCGCCGCATCGCAGCCGAGACGAACGCCCCCGTCACGTTCCTCGGCCGTGTCGCGCACGACGACCTCCCGTTGCTCTACGGGTGCTCCGACGTGTTCGCCATGATGTGCCGCAACCGGTGGGGCGGTCTCGAGCAGGAGGGCTTCGGCATCGTGTTCGTTGAGGCCGCCGCATGCGGGATCCCCCAGATCGCGGGGGACAGCGGAGGGTCCGCGGAGGCAGTGGTCGACGGCGAGACCGGTTGGGTCATGGCAGACCCGGAGGATGTCCCGGCACTCGCCGCGCGCATCGAGGACCTGCTGGATGACGCCACCCTGCGCCGCCGCATGGGCGAGGCCTCCCGACGGCGGGCCGTGGAGCACTTCGACTACGGCGTCCTTGCCGCGAGACTGGGCGGCGTGCTCGGCACGGGGCCACAATGAGGGGCGTGACCGGCACCCAGCGCGCACACCCGGCCGGGCGGGTCATCGTCCAGGTGAATGCCGTCCTCACCGCGGTGTTCGTGATGACCTCGCTCTCCGCGGCAGTCGTGTTCGACAACCCGTGGAAGCAGGTGGCAGTGGGCACGAGCCTGGCCTGTTTCTCGGTCGGCGTGGTCGCGTTCCTGTGGGGCTACTGGAACGCCGTCCAGCGGAGCCGGGAGGACAACATCGGCGTCGCTGCGCTCTACTTCCTCCTCGGGGGGATCGCGCCGAAGGCGGTCGCCCGGCGTATGAACGCACTGCTCGCGGTGCAGACCGTGTGGAGCATCGCGACCGCAGCGGCCCGGGGGTCCACCGACGGCAAGCCGGGGAGCACCCTCGCGTTCGGCATCCTCGTGCCGATGATGGGGCTCGGCCTGAACGGACTGTGGGGTGCGTTCCACGGCACCTTCGAGCCCCGCGCCGGCACCCGGAGGCCGGGGGTGTCGCCGGAGGGGCCGCAGAACGGGCAAGATGAGAGCCATGAGTGACCGCGCCGCACAGACGACGTTGATCAACGCCCCCCTCGCCAAGGCGTACGCGGTGGCCCTCGACTTCGTGCGTTACCCGGAGTGGGCAAAGGACGTGAAGGAGGCGGTCGTGCGCGGCCGCGACGACCAGGGGAGGGCGACCCTCGTGGAGTTCCGCGCCTCCGCCCTCGGCCGCAGCACGCGCTACACCCTCTCGTACGACTACTCGGATGCACCCAACAGGCTCTCCTGGCACCTGGTGGACGGTGACATCATGCGCTCGATCGACGGCGCGTACTCGTTCGTGGAGGTCGACGGCGGCACGCAGGTCTTCTACGAGATCGAGATCGAGCTGGTCATCCCGCTGCCCGGGTTCGTCAAGCGCCGCGCGGAGCAGAGGATCCTCGACACCGTGAAGGAACTCAAGGCCCGCGCCGAGTCATGACCACTGTCGGGATCGACGTCGGGGGCACCAAGTGCCACGGCATCGCCGCGGACGGCGAGGGTGCCGTCATCGCAGAACTGCGCCGGCCCACACCCCATGCGGGCGACCTGGTGGAGCTGCTGGCGGAGATGCACCGGGAACTGGGCGGCGGCACGGCGCTCGGCATCGGTGTTCCCGGGCTCATCACGCCCGAGGGCGTCATCAAGGCATCCCCGAACCTCCGCGGCGCGCATGACATCGAGGTCGGCCCGGGCCTGCGCTCTGCACTCGGGATCCCGGTGCACGTGGAGAACGACGCCACCAGTGCCGCGTACGCCGAGTGGCGGGTCGGGGCCGCACGCGGAGCTTCCGATGCGCTCATCGTCACGCTGGGCACCGGGATCGGCGGCGGGATCGTGATGGGCGGCGCGCTCCAGCGCGGCGCGAATGGGTTCGCAGGCGAGATCGGCCACATGGTCGTGGAGGCCGACGGCATCGAGTGCGTGTGCGGGCGGCGCGGCTGCTGGGAGCGCTATTCGTCGGGCTCCGCGCTGCGGATGCTGAGCGGCGGCATGAGCGGCGAGGAGGTCATGTCCCGCGCGATGAACGGCGAGGCGCCGTCGCTCGAGGTCATCGACCGGTTCGCACGGTGGTTCGCCGTCGGTGTCGCGAGCCTCACGAACGTCCTCGACCCGGAGGTGGTCGTGGTCGGCGGAGGGGTCGTGGACGCATGGTCCGTCGTGCACCCCGCGATGACGAAGTGGCTGGACGAACTGCTCTACTCCTCCGAAAACAGGCCGCACCCCGCGGTGCGCCCGGCAGAGCTCGGGCCGCGCGCCGGGGCCATCGGCATCGCACTGCTCGCGGCTACTGCCGCCTGAGACACGGTCGACTGAGCCGCCGCGAGGTGACGCGCCGGCGACGGGCTCAGTCCCTGGCCCAGTCGAGCGAGCGCTCCACGGCGCGTCGCCACGTCGCGTGCCGGCCGCTCGGCTGACCTGGCTCGAACCGGGCATCCAGTTCCCACATCCTGCGCGTGTCGTCAGTCGACGACCACACGCCCTCGGCCAGGCCGGCCAGGTACGCGGCGCCGAGCGCGGTGGTCTCGTGGTCGACGGGGCGCAGCACGGGCACGCCCAGCTCGTCGGCCTGGTGCTGCAGCATCATGTCCATCACGGATGCACCGCCGTCCACCCTCAATTCCGCGAGCGAGACGCCCCCGGCCGATGTCATGGCGTCGATCGCGTCGCGCGTCTGGAACACCATCGACTCCACGACGGCCCTCGCGATGTGCGCGCGCGTCGTCCCGCGGGTGATGCCAACGATCGTGCCGCGCGCGTACGGGTCCCACCAGGGGCTGCCGAGACCGGTGAACGCAGGCACCACGTAGACACCACCGGTGTCCGGCACGCTGGCAGCGAGCGGACCGATCTCGGAGGAGTCCGAGATGATGCCGAGTCCGTCGCGCAGCCACTGCGCGGCGGCGCCCGTGACGAAGATCGAACCCTCGAGTGCGTAGACAGGCCCGTTGCCGAGGTCCCACGCGACAGTGGTGAGCATCCCGTCGGTGGGCCCGGGGCAGGTGCTCCCCACGTTCAGCAGGACGAAGCTGCCGGTGCCGTAGGTGTTCTTCGCCGTGCCTGCCTCCGTGCAGCCCTGCCCGAAGAGCGCCGCCTGCTGGTCACCGGCGATGCCCGAGATGGGGACCCCGTCCGCCAGGCCGGGCACTGACGACGTCACGCCGAAGCGCCCGCTCGACGGTCGCACCTCGGGGAGCGTGCTCTCGGGCACGCCGAGCAGCCCGCACATCTCGCTGCTCCACGTCATCGAGTTGATGTCGAACAGCATCGTGCGGCTCGCGTTGCTTGGGTCCGTGGCGAACTCCCGCCCGTCCGTGAGCTTCCAGACGAGCCACGAGTCCACCGTGCCGATCGCGATGTGCTCCTCCGCCGGCATCTCGTTGTTCGCGAGCAGCCAGGCAGCCTTCGTGCCCGAGAAGTACGGGTCGAGCACCAGTCCCGTGGTGCGGCGCACGAGGGGCAGGTGCGGGGCGAGCTCTTCGCACCTGCCGGCTGTCCGGCGGTCCTGCCACACGATCGCGCGCGCGAGCGGCGTGCCCGTGCGCCTGTCCCATGCAACGACGGTCTCGCGCTGGTTGGTGATCCCGATCGCCGCGATCGTGTCCCCGGTGCGGGATGCGACGTCCGCGAGTGTCGCGACCACGGCGTCCCAGATCTCCGCCGCGTCGTGCTCGACCCACCCGGGCCGGGGGAAGTGCTGGGTGAACTCGCGGTACGAGGAGATGGACGGCTTCCCGTCGTCGTACACGGCCCGCGTGCGAACTCCCGTGGTCCCTGCGTCGATCGCGAGCACTGCTGTCATCTGTCCCTCCCCGTCGTTCCCCGCACGGCCGCCCGGTTCACCCGGCCCTCGCCGCGTCGTGCAGTTCCATGATGCCCCTGTGTATCGATGGGGGCGCGGCGAGCACCTCGGCAGGAGAGACCGGCCCGCCCGAGAAGTCGGTCACGAGACAGCCGGCCTCCGTGAGGATCAGCTGCGCGGCCATGATGTCCCACGAGTTGAGCCCGCCCTCCACGTATGCGTCCAGCCGGCCGCACGCCACGAAGCACATGTCCACCGATGCCGCGCCGAGCCTGCGGATGTCGCGCACCCTGCCCACCATGTTGGCCACCGTCCGCCCGTGCGCAGTGCGCGCCGCAGGGTCGTACCCGAACCCCGTGGCGAGGAGTGCGTCCGCGACGGCGGTGACACCTCGCGGGGAGATCCGCGCGCCGTTCATGAACGCGCCTCCGCCCCTGGAGGCGGTGAACATCTCGTCGAGCACCGGCAGGTACACCGCGCCGGCGAGAGGGCCGTCCGCGTCGCACGCGCCGACCGAGACGGACCACGTGGGGAGCCCGAAGAAGTAGTTGGCCGTGCCGTCGATCGGGTCGATGTGCCACGCCACGCCGGAGGTCCCCGCCCGCGACGCACCCTCCTCGCCGACGATCGCGTCGTCGGGGCGCGCGTCCATGAGTCCGTCCACGATCTCTCGCTCGCACAGTCGGTCGTAGCGCGTCACGATGTCCGTGGGGGAGGACTTGGTGGACTCGCCGAGGTCGCCCCCGCGGCGTCCCTCGAGCGCGATCAGTCCCGCGCGCCGGGCGAGGCCGGCCGCAAGGTCGACCAGACCGGTCATCGGCCGTCGTCCAGCTCGCGCCACTCCCCGAGGGCGCGCAGCACGAGCACCGCCACGATCGCCGCACCGCCCGCGAACATCACCGCACCCGTGAGGATGCCGAGCCCGAGCGGGAGCCCGCAGTCGCCGCTGCACTGGACGTCCACGGTGCCGTACCCGATGAGCGCGCCGGCCGCGCCGGTGACGATGATCGCGACGAAGGCGAGCATTCGGGCGGTGCCGGAGGGGAGTGCGGAGAGCGGGGATTCCTGGTCGGTCACGAGGTTCATCGTAGGCGTGCCGCCGCAGGACTGAAGTAGCGTCGGCAGTGCTGTGACCGGGTTGCGCTCCATCCTCCACGTGGACATGGACGCCTTCTACGTGTCCGTGGAACTGCTCCGCAAGCCCGAGCTGCGCGGGCTGCCCGTGGTGGTGGGCGGTGACGCGTCGCGTGGCGTGGTCGCGGCGGCGTCGTACGAGGCGAGGCGTTTCGGCGTGCACTCGGCCATGGCGTCGTCGCGCGCGCGTGCGCTGTGCCCCGGCGCGGTGTTCCTCCCGCCCGACATGGGTCTCTACCTGGAGGTGAGTTCCCGGCTGCACGACATCTTCTGCTCATTCACACCCCTCGTGGAGCAGATCTCCGTGGACGAGGCGTTCCTCGACGTCAGCGGCGCGGGAAGGCTGCTCGGGGATCCCGTGCAGGTCGCGTGGGCGCTGCGCGATGCCGTCCGGGCGCAGGAGTCGCTCACGTGCAGCGTGGGGATCGCCCCGAACAAGTTTCTCGCCAAGCTGGCCAGCGAGCACGCCAAGCCCCGTGCCTCGGAGAAGGGTGTGGAGGAGGGCCACAGGGTCCATGAGGTGCGCCCGGGGGAGGAGATCGGTTTCCTCCACCGGCTGCCCGTCGCGTCGCTGTGGGGGGTCGGGCCGGCGACACAGGCCAAGCTTGCCGATCTCGGCATCCGCACCGTGGAGCAGCTCGCCGCCGTGGACGAGCAGTTGCTGCGCAGGGTCGTCGGTGACGCCCACGGCGCGCACCTTCACCGGCTGGCCCACGGCGTCGACGAGAGGCCCGTCGAGCCCGAGCGCATTGCGAAGTCCATCGGCAACGAGGAGACCTTCGCCCGTGACCTCCTCACGCACGACGAGATGCATGCCCAGTTGGTCAGGCTGTGCGACTCGGTCGCACGCCGGACCAGGGCGGCCGGTGTCGCCGCGGGCACGATGCTGCTCAAGGTCAAGTTCTCGTCCTTCGAGACGATCACCAGGTCCGTGACGCCGGCAGTCCCGGTGACGTCGGGCCCGGCGATGGTCGCCGCGCTCGCCCCGGCCCTCCGCACGATCGACCCGACGCAGGGGGTCCGCCTGCTCGGTGTCCACGCCCAGAAGCTGGGGCTCGGGACGGACGTCCCGATGCGCCTGTTCGAGGACGACGACGACCCGGTGGAGACCCTGGAGCGGGACTGGTCCACGGCCAGCCGCGCGGTCGACTCCATCCTGGACAAGTTCGGGTCCGGCGCGATCGGCCCGGCGAGCGTGATGGGGCAGCGCCGCCGCCCCGGCGACTCCCCGTTCGGGCCGGAGAGCACCTGACCCGCATTGCCTTTCGCCCCGTGCGGTGAGAGACTGGGCGCGTGCCGTTGTCAGACGAAGAACAGAGAATCCTCCGCGAGATCGAGGAGAACCTGAAGACCGACGAGCGATTCGCCCAGAAGGTCTCCGGCCCGGGCAGCGTCTACGCCGGTGCGGTGCGCACCGTGAAGCGGGCGGTGTTCGGTCTGGTCGTCGGCCTGGTGGGCATGGTCCTGGCGCTGCGGGTCCACTTCATGCTCGCGTTCCTCGTGTTCGCGGGGATGCTCGCACTCACCCTGCTCATCGAGAGCCAGCTGCGCATGCTCGGCCGCGTGGGTGCGCGCGACCTCGCGCAGAACCTGCGTGCCCCGCGCTTCCGGCGCGACGGCACCGACAACAGCTGACTCCGGCGGAACCGGCACGGCGGGTCGGGCCCTGCGGGCCGGCACGATGGCTACCCTGTGCCCATGTCTCCTGCCGACCCGACGCCTCACGGGACGCGGAAGGTGTCAGCCGGTCTCGTCACGCCCGGTGTCATCGGCGCGGTCGTCGCACGGCCGTGGCTGTGGCTCACGGCGGTCGTCCAGGTCTTCCGGCTCGCACGCCGGGGATGGTGGCGTAGGCCGCCGTTCCTTCCGCTGCCGGGCGGGGCGTACATGGAGTTCCGTCTGACGACCCAGTACGGGGGGACGGAGGTCCGCGCCGGACGGCGCGCGTCCGCCGTTGATGTGGTGGACTATCTGACGTGGTGCAGGGACTGGAACAGATCGGCGAGGCGGTCGCGATGACGAGACCACTTGCGTACTCGTCGTGCCTGACCACCGCCAGTAACCCGGGCGAGCGGAGATAGCCGTGCGGAGCGCGCTCGTACTCAATGCCACGTACGAACCGCTCAGTGTCGTGTCATCCCGCCGTGCCATCTGCCTGGTCCTCTGCGACAAGGCGGACATCGTGGAGGACGACGGCTCCACCGTGAACTCGGAGCGGATCTCGATGGCCGCCCCGCTCGTCATCAGGCTGCGTTACGTGGTGAAGGTCCCCTACAACCGGCACACCGCGATGTCGCGCCGTGCGGTGTTTGCCCGTGACGACCACCGGTGCGGGTACTGCGGCGGCCCAGCCGATTCGATCGACCATGTCCTGCCCCGCTCGCGCGGCGGCAAGAACGTGTGGGAGAACGTCATTGCTGCCTGCCGCCCGTGCAACCTGCGCAAGCGGGACAGGACCCCCGAGGAGGCGGGCATGCGGCTGCACAGCCACCCGCGGGCGCCGCGCGAACTCTCGTGGATCGTGTTCGCCGTGCCGCGCGTGCCGGAGGAGTGGAAGCCCTACCTGGCGCAGGCAAGTTGACCGCCCGGGGCTGTCGCCGTGGGTGAGCATCCCGCGGTCGGGTGGAGGGTCGAACACTGGCACGGCCCTGCGGGGGAGTTCCACGCCATGGACCCGGAACCGGTCCGGGCCGTCCGCGCGGTGCGGGTCTCGCGCCCCGTGATGGTGCTCGGGTCGACGCAACCGGAATCAGACATCGACACCGCCGCGGCCGCACGGCTGGGCCTTGACGTGGCGAGGAGGCGCAGCGGGGGCGGTGCGGTGTACCTCCATCCCGACGACTCCACGTGGGTCGACATCACGATCCCGCGTGACGACGTGCTCTGGGTCGACGACGTGAGCTCCAGCATGCGGTGGGTCGGCGATGCGTTCGCCGCGGCACTCGGGCCCGCGGTGCAGGCGGGTGCTGTCGCGGTGCACGACGGGCCGTTCCGAGCGGGTGACCTGTCTCGCGCATACTGCTTCGCCGGTCTCGCGACGGGGGAGGTGACCCTCTCCGGGGCGAAACTCGTCGGGGTCAGCCAGCGGAGGGGGCGTCACGGTGCGCGCCTGCAGTGCGTGGTGTACCACCGCATCGACCCCGAGGACTTCGCCCCCTGCTTTGCCAACGCAGGAATCGCGACCGCGGTGCGCGGGGTCGAGGTGGCTGAGTCACCGCTCGGGCGCGCAGTCCTGCTGGATGCGCTCCTCGCCGCACTGCCGCACTGAACCTGCGCCCCGTTGCACTGACGTCTCACACCCCCACTTCGTCCACACCCCCCACTGCGTCCAACCCGACTTCGTCATGGTGTCTCCCGGACCTGCCCACCTCGGTCTGGCCCCCGATCGGCTCGCCGCACTGAAGTCTGTTGGGGGGAGTGGTGGCGGACAGTGGGGGGCTAAGTGGCGGAAAGTGGGGTGTAGTGGTTGACAGTGGGGAGTGGTGGGGATAATGTCGCATCCTGACAGGGCGGTGGGACGCCCCGTCAGGGAGGCGGAGAGGTGTTCGTAGGGGCGCATGAGAGGCAGCTCGACCCAAAGGGTCGACTTGCTCTGCCTGCGCCGTACCGGCCCCGTCTCGAGCCCCGCTGCTACCTCTCTTTCGGTCGAGACAAGTGCATCGACGTGATGACCGCTGAGGCATTCGAGCTGCTCGGTCAGGAGGCGGTCGACAAGGTGAAGAAGGGCGAGATGAGCCGCGCCGAGCAGCGCGCCCTCGCCTTCAACTCGGTCGAAGTGGTGATCGACGCCCAGGGCCGCATCAACCTCTCCGAGGAGTTCCGTGCCTATGCGGGGCTCACCCTCAATTCCAGGATCGTCGTGGCCGGCTCGTTCGACCGCGTCGAGATCTGGGACCCAGCCCGCTACGAGCGTGTCGCGCTCGAGGGCACCGAACAGATCGCAGGAGCGGACGCGTGATTCGCCATGACGTCAACTCCCGCGCAACACACCGGGGGCCTTCGGTCCTCGGCAGTCTCCCGGACGACACGGTGGTCAGCTCCAACTCCGCCCGCTGTCATCGCGTCTGCACCGGGGAGAAATCCGGGCAGCATCTGCCGTCCGGGAGGCTGCCGAGGACCGAGGGGTGCACGATGAGCGCCGGGTTCTCCCACGCGCCGGTGATGCTCGAGGAGATCCTCGAGGTGTTCGGTCCCATCGCCGACGGGGTGTTCGTCGACGCCACTCTCGGCGGGGCGGGGCACGCGGCCGCCGTTCTCTCCGCCCACCCGGGCGTGACTCTTCTCGGCATCGACCAGGACGACACCGCGCTCGCCGCCGCTGCGTCCCGTCTGGATGCACTTGGTCTTGGCGGGCGCGTCGCCCTCCGGCGCGCCCGCTTCGAAACCGTGGGTCAAGTGGTGGAAGGAGAGGGCATCGGCGTGGTGGCCGGTGCCCTCTTCGACCTCGGCGTGTCCTCCCCCCAGTTCGATGTTGCCGAGCGCGGGTTCTCCTACAGGCACGACGCGCCGCTCGACATGCGCATGGACCGTTCACGTGGTGTCACGGCGGACACGGTGGTCAACACCTACGACGTCGACTACCTCGCGCGGATCATCGGCGAGAACTCCGACGAGAGGTTCGCCGGGCGGATCGCCCGTGCCATCGTGGCGAACAGGCCGGTGCGCGGGACTGCCCACCTGGCCGAGATCGTGACGGCGGCGATCCCTGCCGCCACGCGCCGCCGTGGCGGGCACCCTGCGAAGCGCACGTTCCAGGCCCTGCGCATCGAGGTGAACCAGGAACTCGAGATCCTCCCCGTCGCGCTCCGGGCGGCGATCGACCTGCTTGCCCCCGGTGCGCGCCTCGCCGTCCTCTCGTACCACTCCGGCGAGGACCGGATAGTTAAGTCAGTCATGCGCGAGGCAGAGACCGGCGGATGCTCGTGTCGCCCCGGCCTCCCGTGCGGGTGCGGGGCCGTGCCCGTCGTGCGGAGGGTCCGCGTGCGCCGCGAGGCGACGCCCAAGGAGACTGCCGCCAACCCGCGCGCCGCCTCCGCGCGGTTGCGTGTCGTCGAGAAACTCGCAGCGGGCGGGCGCTGATGGCACTCGCCTTCCGTCTTGCATCCGTCCTCCCCGAGAGGGACGGGGCACGCCTCACGCTCGTGCCTGCGCGGACCAGGAAGCTGCCGCTGCCCGTCGTGCTGGTGGCAGTGGTCATTGCGTGCATGTTCGCGGTGGTCACGCTGACAACGCACATGGCGAGCCAGCAGATGCGCATCGACCGGCTGAACACCGACATCATCCGTGCGCGCAACAACTTCGACAAGCTCCGCGCGGAGCGGGCCAGGTTCCAGTCGCCCCAGTACCTCGTGGAGAAGGCGAAGGCCATGGGGATGGTGCCCGGGACGCAGACGAAAATGGTCGAGGTCCCGGTGGACGCGGCAGTGCTCGTGGCGACGGGGGTCGGCAAGGTCGACTCTGACGTAGCCGAATCCAGGGAGAACCCACTGGACCAGTTCGGCCGGATGAAGCGCAACGGCGGGACCACCCCGTGACCGGGCCGGCGGAGATCCGGCGCGGCAGTCGTTCCCACGGCGCCGCGCGCTCCCGGGACACGTCTGCCTCCGGGCGGATGAGGTCGGCACAGTCCGCCTCCGGGCGGACGAGGTCAGCACAGCCTTCCGCCGCGAAGAGCAGTCGGGGGTCTTCCTCGCACAGCCGCACCCGTTCATCGCACGACCGCCGTCCCCCTGCGCGTCCCGTCCGGCCCGCGCGCCACGTCCGTCCTGCGGTCAGTCTCAAGAAGGAGTCACAGGAGGTCGACCAGCGAATGCGCGACCGCCTGCGCTGGGTCGTCATCATCGTGGTCGTCGCGATGATCGGCCTGGTGGGCCGCGTCGGGATGCTGAAGACGGTCGACCGTTCCGGGTACCTGGCGGCGAGCATCGACCAGCGCACGCGCGTGAACACGCTGAGGGCCAGCCGTGGGGTCATCTTCGACCGCAACGGCCATGAACTCGCCCTCTCCGTGCCGACGAACACCCTGTGGGCAGACCCTAGGGTCATCGTGGACCCGCCCGCCACG
Organism: Actinomycetota bacterium; assembly: GCA_046091825.1. Lineage (GTDB taxonomy): Bacteria > Actinomycetota > Acidimicrobiia > Acidimicrobiales > Ilumatobacteraceae > UBA2093. The sequence goes on from JBJTCK010000059.1 coordinate 43,935, forward strand.
GCTCGTGCCGTGGCCGGGATGCTGGGGATGAACGCCGAGGAGGAGTCGGCACTCGCGGAGCGGCTGTCGCGCAGCGACCAGAAGTTCGCCTACGTCGCCCGCGAGCTGTCGAAGGACGTGGCGAAGTCGGTGCTCGCGCTGAACCTCACGGGCATCTACTCCTACATCGAACCCGCCCGCACTGTGGAGAGCGGCGCGGCCCAGGCACTCATCGGCAAGACGGACCCGGACGGCCTCGGGACGTCGGGTCTCGAGCTCCAGTACGACAAGGTCCTCACGGGAACCGACGGCACGCAGGTGCGCCAGGTCGACAACAAGGGCCGCTCGATCGCGGGGGAGGGCAGCGTGACGAACCACCCGGTGCCCGGCGACGACCTCGTGCTTTCGATCGACAAGACCATCCAGTACCAGATGGACGCGGCCGTCGTCGCGCGGGTCGAGCGGCTGTCCGCGAAGGGCGGCACCGCGATCGCGATGGACACGCGCACCGGCGAGATCCTCGCGATGTCGAACGTGAAGCGGAGGCCCGACGGCACGGTGGCGGTCGCGCAGGGCAACTTCGCCGCCGTGGAGGCCTACGAGCCCGGGTCGGTCGCAAAGGTGTTCAGCGTGAGTGCGGCGATCAACGAGGGGCTCGTCGACCCGTCCACGGTGCTCCGCGTCCCCGGCATCGTCCGCATTGACAACTTCCCCATCCGCGACGCATGGCCCCACGGCCCGATCGACATGTCGGTGCGCGCGATCCTGAGCGAGAGCTCGAACATCGGCACGATGATGGTGGCCGAGAAGATGTCGTTCACGAAGCTCCACGACTACCTCTCGGCCTTCGGCTTCGGCCGGCACACGGGTCTCCAGTACCCGGGAGAGAGCCGAGGCATCCTGAAATCCGTCAAGAAGACGTACGGAACGGAGCGTGCGACCGTCGCGTACGGGTACGGGTTCGCCTCCACCGCACTGCAGATGGTGAGCGCCGTCAATGTGGTGGCGAACGGGGGTACCTTCGTGGAGCCCCGCCTGGTGACGGCCACGATCGACCGTGCGGGCAGGAGGCAGGAGATGGAACCGTCGAAGACACGGACAGTCCTCACGCCGGCGACGGCGGCCACGATGACGGACATCATGCGTGACGTCGTGTGCACGGGCACCGGCGAGCAGGCCAAGGTGAAGGGCATGGAGATCGCCGGAAAGACGGGCACCGGGTACAAGGTGCAGGACAACGGCACGTACAACACCGATGCCGGCGGCAGGAGGTACTTCGCCTCCTTCGTCGGGTTCTTCCCGGCCCAGGCCCCGCGCGTGACGATGCTCGTCTCCATCGACGAGCCGAACTCGTCCTCGATCGACCGCTTCGGCGGAACGGCTGCGGCACCGGTATTCGCCCAGCTCGTGCCGACCGTCATGAACGAACTCGGCATCGAGCCGACCGGGACGGACGCCGGCTGCCACGGCCGCACGGCGACTCTCGGCCACTGACGGGCTCACGTGTCCCGTCGGTCAGTCGAACCCACCACGGCCTCGGCCGTCGGCCGTCTCGCAGGTGACGGGGCGACGGTCCACCGCGGCGGTGCGGTGATCACTGGTGTCTCGGATGACTCCCGCACGGTGGAGCAGGGGGACGTCTTCTTCTGCATCCGTGGCTCGGTCACCGACGGCCACGACTCGGCCGCCGCGGCTGTCGAATCCGGCGCGACCGCGCTCGTCGTGGACCACCTGCTCGGGGACGTTCCCGGTGACGTCGCGCAGGTTGTCGTCCCGGACGTGCGGTCCGTGGTCGGTCCGGTCGTGTCCGTCCTGACCGGCAATCCCGCCTCGTATCTGCGGATGGTCGCTGTGACGGGAACGAACGGGAAGACCTCCACCGTCCACTTCATCGCGGCCATCCTCGGGGCCGCTGGCCGCCGCTCGAGGGCGATCGGGACGCTCACGGGCATGCGGACCACCCCCGAGCCCGTCGAGCTCCACTCACAGCTGGCTGACGCGCTGGCCGCCGGCATCGACACCGTCGTCATGGAGGTCTCGTCACATGCGCTGGTGCTCCACCGGGTCGACGGCATCACCTTCGACGTCGCGGTCTTCACGAACCTCTCCCGTGACCACCTGGACTTCCACGGGACCATGGAGGACTACTTCGCCGCGAAGGCGTCGCTGTTCACCCCCGCACGCACGCGGTCGGCGGTCGTGAACACGGGTGACGCGCACGGCCGCAGGATCGCTGACGGGTGCACGGTCCCTCTCGTCGGGTACTCGCTCGCCGACGCTCAGGGCCTCAGTGTCGGTGCCGGGAGCATCTCGTTCCGGTGGCGCGGCGAGCAGGTGTCCGCCCCAGTGGGCGGTCGGTTCATGGCCGAGAACCTCGTCGCCGCGGCGACTGCGGCGACGGCGTGCGGCCTCGACGCGGGCACTGTCGCCCGGGCATGCGCGGAAGTCGGGGCGGTTCCCGGCAGGCACGAGTCCGTTCCCACCGGCGGCGACTACTCGGTGATAGTCGACTACGCCCACACGCCTGACGCACTCGCCTCCCTCCTCGCATCCGTCCGGGCAGTCGCCCCGGGGCGCGTCATCGTGGTGTTCGGGTGCGGAGGGGACCGTGACCGCGGCAAGCGACCGGAGATGGGCGCAGTCGCTGCGTCAGCGGCCGATGTCGTCATCGTCACGTCGGACAACCCGCGCAACGAGCCCCCCGAAGCGATCATCGCCGAGATCACGGCGGGCTTGCACGGCGCGTCCGCGGAAGTGGAGACGCAACAGGACAGGGCTGATGCCATCGCATCCGCCATCGGGCATGCCGGACGTGGTGACATAGTGGTCATTGCAGGGAAGGGTCACGAGCCCTACCAGGAGGTCGCGGGCGAGTTCGTGCCGTTCTCCGACGTGGAAGTCGCGCGGGTCGCGATCGAGAGAAGGAGAACGGCAGGGTGATTGCGGTCCTGATCGGCGGTGCCGTGTCGATGTTCCTCTCGCTGTTCGGGACGAGGTGGATGATCGGCTTCTTCGCGAGCCTCGGGATGGGGCAGCCCATCCTCGGCTCCGAGGACCACGGGCCGGTGCACCACATCAAGAAGCAGGGAACCGCGACGATGGGCGGGATCGCGATCCTGCTGTCGGCCTTCCTCGGCTGGCTGGTCGCGCACCTGCGCGACGGCATCGCACTCTCGGACCAGGCGATGATCATGTGGGCGGCAGTCCTCGTGCTCGGGTTCATGGGCTTCCTCGACGACTTCCTCAAAGTACGAAAGGCCCACAACCGGGGGATCCTGTGGAAGAAGAAGGGCTACATCACCTTCGGGCTCGTCATACTCCTCATGACGTGGCTGCTCCTCGGCACCGGAGTCAGCGAGACGCTCTCCTTCACGCGGTTCGACCTCCCCGGGTGGGACCTCTCGGGGCCGCTCTGGGTCGTCTGGACGTCGGTGATGGTGTGGTCGACCACGAACGCGGTGAACGTGACCGACGGTCTCGACGGCCTCGCGGCAGGGTCAGCGCTCTTCGGTTTCCTCGCGTTCACGGTCATCGCATACTGGGCATTCCGCAACCCCGACGTGTACCGGCTCGTGAATCCCCTGGACCTCGCCGTGTTCTCCGCTGCGATGGCCGGCGCGTGCGGCGGGTTCCTGTGGTGGAACGCGGCCCCGGCGAGGATCTTCATGGGGGACGTCGGCGCGCTCGGCATCGGCGGTGCCCTCGGTCTCCTCGCGGTCACCACGAACACCCACATGCTCCTGCCGCTCATCTGTGCCCTCAACGTGATGGAGGCAGGGAGCGTGGCGCTGCAGATGGGCGTGTTCAAGGCGTCAGGGCGCACGCGCCGTCTCTTCCGTATGTCCCCGGTGCACCATCACTTCGAGCTCGTCGGGTGGCCGGAGACCACGGTCATCATCCGCTTCTGGATCATCTCGGGTCTCTGCGTGGCCGCGGCGCTCGCCATCTTCATCGCCGACTTCACCTCGATCGCGGACAGCTTCGGGGGCCGCTGATGCCGGTCGCCGCGGTGTTCGGCCTGGCTGTCACGGGCAGGGCGGTGGCCGAGGCCTTCCGTCGCCGCGGCTTCGATGTTGTCCTCGCTGACGACGCACCGGTGCCGGCCCACCTCGAGCTCGCGCGGGAGTGCGGGGCGCGCCTGGTGGACGTCGGCACGGATGACGGCCTGGAGTCCTTCCTCCGCGGGGCCGATGTCCTCGTGCCCGCACCGGGGGTGCCGCCCCGCAGCCGCGTGATCGCGAAGGCCATGGAACTGGGGATTCCCGTCCGCTCGGAGATCGACATCGCCCACGACTGGGAGCACGCGCACCCCGGCGGAGCGCGCCCGGTGCTCGGGGTCACCGGCACCGACGGCAAGACCACGACGACCATGATCACCGCGGCACTGCTGCGCGGCGCGGGTCTGCGCGCCGAGGAGGTCGGCAACACGGACATCCCGTTCATGGCTGCCGTCGACGACGGCGGGGTCGACGCATTCGTGGTCGAGTGCTCCAGCTTCCGCCTCCAGTTCACGGAGACTTTCCGTTGCGACGCGTCGGCCTGGCTGAACTTCGCCCCTGACCACCTCGACTGGCATCCTGACCTCGGCCACTACGCGGCCGCGAAGGAGCGGATCTGGGCCCACGTCCGTCCGGGCGACGTCGCCGTCGTCCCGCACGGCAATGCGCTCATCACCGGTGCGGCAGAGCGATCCGGCGCCAGGGTGGTGTCGTTCGGTCTCGGTTCCGGCGACTACCGGGTGGAGTCGGGGAGCCTCGTCGGCCCGCGCGGTCCGTTGTGCGCGGTGTCGTCGATGTGGCGCTCGATGCCCCACGACATCACGAACTCGCTCGCGGCGGCCGCGCTCGTGCTCGAGACGGGGCTCGTGCCCGAGCAGACGGTCGCGGCCTCGCTCGCGGGGTTCTCGCCGGCGCACCACCGCATCGAGCTCGTGGGGACGTTCGGCGGCTCGCGGTGGTTCGACGACTCGAAGGCGACCAGTCCCCACGCCGCGCTCACCGCCATTCGTGCGTTCGAGAGGCTCGTGCTGATCGCCGGCGGCCGCAACAAGGGGCTGGACCTCGCCGAGATGGCCTCGGAGCCCGCGCGGATGCACGCAGTCGTGGCCATCGGGGACGACGCGGCACTC
>JBJTCK010000060.1:0-4416 GCA_046091825.1 Actinomycetota bacterium
ACATGCCCGCCACGGCATCCGCTGCAACGCGGTGCTGCCCGGCTGGATCGAGAGCGACATGACTGCTGGTGCGCTCTCGTGGGACAAGTTCGTGGAGAAGGTGCTGCCGCGCGTGCCGCTGCGCCGCTGGGGAACGAAAGAGGACTTCAGCGGCATCGCTGCGTACCTGGCCTCTGATGCGTCGCGCTATCACACCGGCGACGTCATCACGATCGACGGCGGCTACCACTCCTTCTGACTCAGCCGGCGGGGTGAGCCGACTTTGCCGCGGCGAACTTGCGGTCCAGCCGGCGCTGGTTCACCTGGTGGATCCAGTTGCCCACGACGAATCCGGCAGTGAGAACGACGAGCCCGCCAACACCGTCGATCCAGAAGTGGTTGCCGGTCACCACGATGCAGAACAACGTGAACGCCGGGTAGAGCAGGACTGCGGCCCTCGTCCATCGGCGGCGCACCAGCGGCCACATTCCGAACGCGCACCATGATGCCCATCCGATGTGCAGCGACGGCATCGCCGCGTACTGGTTGGAGCTGCGCGCCACCGCGCCGTCGCTGAAGTCCCACGGGCCGCCGTACACGTCCAGGGTGTCCACGAACCCGAAGTTGGTCGCCTCGTTGTAGTTGCGGGTCTCGTGGGCGATGCACGCCCCGCCGTAGGTGACCTCGCCCGCCACGGTGCCGGGGCACGGCGCATCGAGCAGCCGCGGCGGCATCAATGGGAAGAGGGCAAACCCGATGATTGCGAGGCCCGTCATGGCTGCGAGCGCGTTGCGGAACAGGGGGAAGACGTCCTTGCGCCTGCGGAACAGGACGAAGAAGACGCCCAAGGTGACGGCGAAGTGGGCGGTGCCGTAGAACGTGTTCATCGCCTGCAGGAACCACTTATGGGCGAGGAACCACTCCTGGATGGTCTCCTCGTGGTACAGCCCGATCGCTCGCTCGATGCGGATCACCTTCATCGCGTTGTTGAAGGCGTTCATGGGGATGTCGGTGCCGCTGATGCGGATGGACCCGAAGCGGTTGCGGGTGAGCGAGTAGACGAAATAGAAGGACCCGATGATCAGGAACTCCTTGGCGAGCCGGGTGCGGTGCTCGCGGGTGAGCTCTGCGGTCTCGTCTGACATCGCCGTCAAGACTAGGTGGCGGCACGTGCCGCCTGGTGCTGGGGGCGCACGCCGAAAGTAGGCTCGGGGCCGTGAGCATCATCGATCTGGCGCAGGAATTCGACACGGGACTTCTGTCCCGGGTTCTCGAGAAGGGCCGGTCCACCGGCGCGGGTTTCAGTGAGGTCTTCATCGAGGACCGGCGCAACGTGTCGGCCAGCCTGGACGACGGCAAGGTCGAGTCCGTCAGCAGCGGCCGCGACTTCGGCGCGGGTATCCGGGTCATCAACGGGGACACCACCGGCTACGCCCACACCGCCGACCTCTCCGAGCGCGGTCTCATGGCGGCCGCCGAGGCGGCAGCGGCGGCCGCGAGCAGGGGTGACGGCGGCAAGCACGTGGTCGCGCTCGGGCCGGTCACGCGCCAGAAGGTGAACGACGTCAGGGTGGTGCCGTCAGACGTGCCGAAAGCTCGCAAAATCGAGCTGCTCATGATTGCGAACGATGCCGCCCGCGGCACCGATTCCTCCATCGTGCAGGTCAGCGCGGGCTACAGCGACTCCACCCGGCGCATCCTGGTGGCCAACTCGGACGGCGTCCTCGCCACGGACGAGCAGGTCCGCACACTCTTCCGTCTCTCGGCCGTCGCGAACGGTGACACGGGGCTGCAGACCGGCTACGACTCGCTCGGCCACACGATCGGATTCGAGCTGTTCGACGAGGAGAGCGTGGCCGAGCTAGCCGCTCGCGCCGCACGCCAGGCCGTCACCAAGCTGAAGGCCCGCCCCGCGCCGTCGGGCGCCACACCCGTCGTCATCAAGCGCGGCTCGGGTGGGGTGCTCTTCCACGAGGCGTGCGGGCACGGCCTGGAGGCAGACCTCGTGGCCCGCGGCGCGTCCGTGTACGCGAACCGCGTGGGCGAACTGGTCGCCAGCCCGCTCATCACGCTCGTCGACGACGGCACCATGTCCCGCGAGTGGGGCGCCATTGGCATCGACGACGAGGGCCACGCCAGCCAGCGCAACGTTCTCATCGAGAACGGTGTGCTCACCGACTACATGTGGGACTACATCCGCTCGCGCAACGAGAGCCGTCCGCAGAGCGGCAACGGCCGCCGTCAGAGTTACGAGCACCTGCCCATGGTGCGCATGACCAACACGTTCGTGCTGAACGGCGCGGAGGAGCCCGACGACATCATCCGCGCCACCGAGAAGGGCGTGTACGTGGCAAAGCTGGGCGGCGGCAGCGTGAACACCGCCACCGGCGACTTCGTGTTCGGCATGACCGAGGCGTACCTCATCGAGAACGGCGAGATCACCGAGCCGCTGCGCGAGGGCAACCTCATCGGCAACGGCCCGCAGGTGCTCGCCGACATCGACCTGCTCGGCAATGACTTCGCCATGGGCAACCCCGGCACGTGCGGCAAGGACGGCCAGGGAGTGCCGGTGGGCGACGGCCAGCCCACGCTGCGCGTGAAGTCCCTGACCATCGGCGGGACGGCCGCCTGACATGGCCTCCCGGGACGCACAGGAACGCACGCGACACACCGTCGATGACCTCCAGGCCATCGCCGACCGCATCGTCGCTCAGGCCAGGGGTGACGAGCAGATCGAGGTCAGCGTCGGGCGCAGCACCGACACCGACATCCGCGTGTACCAGGGGCAGGTGGAGAACTTCGTCGCCGCGCAGAGCGCGGGTGTCAGCGTGCGTGTCATCGCCGGCGGCCGCACCGGCACGTCGCATGCGGGCACACTTGATGAGTCGGCACTGAGGGAGGTGCTCGCTGAGGCACGCGAGAACGCCACGTTCGCCGGCGAGGACGAGTGGGCAGGCCTCGCCGAGCCCGACGGCGTGCCGGTGACCCCGCAGGACCTGTGGAACGAGGCGCTCGCCGCGTACCCCACCGACAGGAAGATCGACATCGCGATGGAGCTCGAGCGCCTCGCCGTGGGCGCCGACAGCAGGCTGCGCATCGACTCCGCCAACTACTCCGACGGGGCCCACGAGGAGGCCTTCGCCAGCACCAAGGGCATCCGTGGCTCGTACCGCAGCAACAGCTGCTACGCCTCCGTGGAGGTGCTCGCCGACGACAACGGTGAGACGCAAACGGGCTGGTCGTACGCGCTCGGCAAGCACCCCGACGAGTTCGACCTGCAGGCCGCCGGCCGCAAGGCCGCCGAGCGCGCCACGCGACTGCTCGGCGCGGTGAAGCCGCCCAGCAAGCGCACCACCGTCGTGCTCGACCCCATGGTCACCGCGCAGTTCCTCGGCATCGTCGGCAGCACCCTGAACGGCGAGAGCGGGGTGAAGGGCCGGTCCATGTTCGCCAACCGACTCGGCGAGGTGGTCGCGTCACCGCTCATCACGCTGATCGACGACCCCACCGACTCACGCGCATACACCGCGGTAGAGCTCGACTCTGACGGCCTCGCTGCGCGCCGCAACGTGCTGATCGAGAAGGGCCAGCTGCAGATGTTCGTGCACTCTTCGTACTCCGCGCGCCGCGCCGGCACGAAGAGCACGGGCAACGCCGTGGGTTCCGGTGTCGGGTGCCTGGCGTTGCAGCTGGTGCCGGGCACGAAGTCCCAGGAGGAGTTGATCGCCGGCCTCGACGACGGCGTCCTCATCGACAGCGTCCAGGGCCTGCACAGCGGCGTGAACCCGATCTCGGGGGACTTCTCCACCGGTGCGTCAGGCCTCATCATCCGCAATGGCCGCACCGCGGAGCCCGTGCGCGAGTTCACCATTGCCTCCACGCTGCAGCGCATGCTCCAGGACGTTCTGGCCGTCGGCAACGACATCGACTGGCTGCCCATGCGCGCCGCCGGGCTCAGCCTGGTCATCAGCGACGTCACGATGTCGGGCGCATAGGCGGGGGAGCACGTGGGCGCACCGCTGGCCGCAGCAATCGAGAGGCACCCGCACCTCGCTGAAGCCGCCGCACCCGGTCACGTCCGCGTGGACATGCACACCCACACCATGTTCAGCGGGGACTCCACCACCACGCTCGACGAGATAGTGGAGGCCGTCACGGAGTCCGGCATCGACGTGCTCTGCGTGACCGACCACAACGCGCTCGAGGGCGCACTGCGCCTGCGCACGCTGCTGGAGGACGCCGGGTTCTGCCGTGTGGTCGTGGGCGAGGAGGTCAAGACCCACACGGGGGAGATCATCGGGCTGTTCCTCACGGAGCGCATCCCCTTCGGGGAGACCGCAGTGCGCACGTGCGAGATGATCCGCGCCCAGGGCGGCCTGGTCTACGTGCCGCACCCCTTCGACCCCATGCGCCGCAACATCACCGAGGACTCGCTGG
>JBJTCK010000061.1:0-23666 GCA_046091825.1 Actinomycetota bacterium
ATGCTCGAGATGCAGCAACTGCAGCCCGAGATGCGCAAGCTCCAGAACCAGTACCGGGGGGACCGCCAGAAGCTGAACGAAGAGATGATGAAGCTCTACCAGGAGCACAAGATCAACCCGCTCGCCTCCTGCCTGCCCCTGCTGGCCCAGATGCCGGTCTTCATCATCATGTTCCGGGTTATCCACGGCCTGACGCACATCCCGACCGGCAGCAAGGGGTTCCTGCCCAAGTACATCGCGCAGGACTCAGAGCTCTACCTGTCGCTCGTGGGCAAGACCGAGATGCGGGCCTTCGGGCTGGACCTTGCCAGGTCCCCGCTCGAGGTGATCCAGTCGGGTTTTGTCGACGGGCTGCCCTATGCATTCCTGATCGTGGTGCTCTGCGGGCTCTTCTTCGTGCAGCAGCGCATGGTCGCCAGCCGCGCGACCAGCCCCACCATGTCGGCCGGCCAGGCCAAGGTCATGCAGTACCTGCCGGTCGCGTTCGCGGTCTTCCAGGTGTTTCTGCTCACGGGTCTCGTCATCTATTACCTGGTCCAGGCGGTCGTGCGCATCGTCCAGCAGTGGTACATCACCCGCAAGTTCTACGGCGAGGGCGGCCTCGGTCATGCGGCCCAGGAGGCCAGCAAGAAGGCCCGCGAGATGAAGGACGATGAGCCCGCAAAGCCGAGCAAGCAGAAGAACGAACAATCGCAAGCACCCTCGAAGATCCAGAGCAAGAGGGTGACTGCGCCGAAGGACCGTCCCACGCCAAGTGGACGACCGAATCGGCCCACACCGCCCAGCAAGCGCAACAAGTAGCGCCCCGGGCTCCACACACAACACGCTTCACGCACAACACGCTTCACACACAACAAGAAGGACACATGACCATGGAATGGGTAGAGACCACCGGGGAGACCCTGGAAGAAGCCAAGAACATTGCCCTCGACCAGCTCGGCGTTGCCGAGGACGAGGCCGAATTCGAGATCATCGAGGAGCCGCGCCCCGGACTGTTCGGGCGCACCCGCGGCGAGGCCCGCGTTCGTGCCCGCGTGCGGCCCACCACCCCGAGGGGCAAGACCGAGCGGCGTGACCGCAACGGGCGCGGTGAGCGTCGTGACGGCAACCGCGATGGCAACCGTGACCGCAACGGCCGCGGTGAGCGCAGTGACCGCAAGCCGCGCGACGAGTCCCGCCAGCGCGACGAGTCCCCGCGCCCGCCCCGCGAGACGGTGGATGTGGACCCTGCTGCCGTGGGCGCAGCCGCATCAGAGTTCCTCAGCGGCCTTGTGAAGGCCTTCGGCACCACCGGCCAGGTCACGGTGAATCGCGAGGAGGAAGAGATCGAGGCGCGGGTTGACGGCACGGAGCTCGGCCTGATGGTCGGGCCCGGTGGCGGCACCCTCATGGCGATCCAGGATCTCACCCGCGTGGCCAGCCAGCGTCGTCTGGGCGACCAGGACACCCGCCTGCGGGTGGACATCGCGGGCTACCGCGAACGCCGCAAGGCCGCCCTGGGTCGATTCGCCGAGAAAGTGGCCGAGGAGGTCAAGTCCACCGGCTCGGCCCGTCGCCTGGAGCCGATGAACTCTGCTGACCGCAAGATTGTCCACGACACGCTCATCGAGTTCGAGGGTGTGACGACCCGCAGCGAGGGCGAGGACCCGAAGCGCCGCGTGGTGGTCGAGCCGACCGCAGCCGAGTAGCCATTACTGTGGGGGCGCAATGCCCGCCCCGCGCAAGACTCTTGACGACGTCCTGGGGGACGCCCAGAAATGGGGAACCCTGGGACGTCGTTCTATTTCCGAGACCATTGCCCACGCCAGGCAGTTCTTGGCCCCCCTTGAGGGCTGCGAGGGCCCCGTGGTCGACATCGGAACAGGGGCTGGGGTCCCGGGCCTCGTGATCGCCTCTGAGAGACCAGACCTTCGGTTGGTGTTGGTGGACCGCCGGGCGACCCGGATGGATGCCCTGAGGCGAGGGGTGCTGGCCATGGGCCTGGAGGACCGGGTGGAGGTCATCACGGCTGATGTGGAGGACCTGGGAAGGGACCCCGACCATGCCGGCATGTATGCCGCGGTGGTCTGCCGGGGCTTTGGTCCACCCGAGGTCACCCTGCGCCTGTCTCGGCCCCTCCAAAAAAACGGAGGGACCATTGTGGTCTCTGAACCCCCCTCTGGCACCCCCTCGCGGTGGAACCCTCAACTGCTGGATGAGCTTGGATTGACCCCCCTGGAGGGGCACCCCGGAGTGGCTGTTTTCCGCTGTTCCTGAGATTTCACCCTTGTAATGCAAGGGGCCGAGATGTTTCACGTGAAACGGGGGAGGTTGCCGGAACGTTCGGATGTTTCACGTGAAACATCACGGGGGACCCTCGGGAAGAGTTTCACGTGAAACATCTCAACGGGCACATCCACCCGTTATCCACACCCCCGAGATACTCTGACGGGAGTCGAACAGCAGGGTGTCGGGTACCCTCCCCGACCATCTCTCACGGAAAGTAGGTCACCGCCATGGGCGCATCGGTCATCGCCATCTCCCTGCAGAAGGGTGGAGTCGGCAAGACCACAACGGCTATCAACCTGGGTGCAGCCTTGGCCGAACTGGGGTTCCGCACGCTCATCATTGACCTTGATCCGCAGGGCAATGCGTCTTCGGGCCTCGGGGTTCACCCCCCGGAGGACGCACCCACCATCGCGGAGGTGCTGCGCCGGGAGGAGACCCTGGACAACATTGTGGAGCCGACCGCCGAGAAGAACCTGTTCGTGGCACCGGCCCCTTCGGGTCAGCTCCTGGCCGAGGTGGAGGCCCAGTTGGTGGCTGAGATGTTCCCCCAGCCCCGCCTGAAGGATGCAATTGATGCCTGTCGGGATGACTGGGACTACATCCTGCTGGACTGCCCGCCCACGCTCGGACGCCTGACCATCAATGCTTTTATGGCCGCTGATGAGGTGCTGGCCCCTGTGCAATGCCAGTACTTCGCCCTGGAAGGCCTCCGCGACCTCACGGCGGTCGTGCAGCAGGTCAAGGCCGCTCTCAACCCGGCCCTCGACATCGGCCACTACCTGCTGACCATGTCCGAGGGGGCCAAGAAGCTGTCCCAGGAGGTTGAGGCCGACATGCGCCAGGCATATGGCCCGAAGGTGTTCAAGAACGTGATCCCCTACAACGTGAAGCTGGCCGAGGCTCCCAGCTCGGAACGTTCGGTTCTCAAGCACGCATCCACCTCGAAGGGCGCAAAGGCATACCGCGCCGTGGCAAAGGAGTTGAGCAATGGCCGAACGCCGCAAGCTGGGTAGGGGACTCTCGACCCTCATCCCCACGGAGAAGCCGAAGGGCCAGGAGCCGTCCACTCCGGCAGCACCGGCCGCACAGCCGGCCGGCAAGAAGGCCGAACCGACCATGGACCTGCCGGACTCGGCCCTGCGCGACGTCCCCGTTGATGCGATCACCCCGAATCCTCACCAGCCGCGCCAGCACTTCGACGACAGCGCACTGGCGGACCTGGCCAAGTCCATTGCCGAGATTGGTGTGCTCCAGCCTCTGCTGGTGCGCGAGACGGGCTCAGGTCGCTACGAACTGATTGCCGGCGAGCGCCGCTGGAGGGCCGCCCAGAGAGCCAAGCTGACCACTGTCCCCGTGGTCGTGCGGGAGGTCAACGAACTTGCCTCCGTGGAGCAGGCACTGGTGGAGAACCTCCACCGCGAGGACCTCACGGCGCTGGAGGAGGCCGCGGCTTACCAGCAGTTGGTCGATGACTTCGGCCTGACCCACGAGCAGGTGTCGAGGCGCGTCGGCAAGAGCCGCGCGGCAGTGACCAACGCGCTCCGTCTCCTGCACCTTCCCGCCAAGATCCAGGGCTACCTGGCGGACGGCAGGTTGTCCGCCGGGCATGCCCGTGCCCTGCTGTCGGTAACTGATGCTGCGGTCATGGAGTCACTGGCGTCCACCGCGGTGAAGGACGGGTGGTCAGTGCGGGCCGTGGAGGAGGCCGTCAAGAAGGGCTCCACCGGCGGGGGAGGAGACAGGCCCAAGCCCGTTGTCACCGCCCTGAAACCGGCTGGCCTGCTGGAACTGGAGAAGATGCTCGCTGACTTCCTCGAGACCCGCGTCAACGTCTCCATGGTGGGCAAGCGGGGCAAGATTTCTGTCGATTTCGCCGACCTGGTTGACCTCGAGCGGATCTACCGCCGGATGACCGAATTTCAGGACAACTAGACCTAAATTACGACGGTGTAATCCGCATCCACGGGCCTCAACCTCAAGTGCCGGTTGATGTCAAAGGTTATGCACACCTGTGGGTTGCCTGTGGATTACGCATTCTCCAGCGGTGCTGCCAGCCAGTCCCGCACCGATCCGACCACGGCGTTCGCCACTGCCACCGTCTTCAGGCGCACCAACGTCTGCGGGCCCATGGAGCACAGAACTGCCGGCATGCGGGTCTCCCGCAGCACGGGGTGACGGACCCCCTGCGCGCGCACCGTCAGCTCCGGGATGCGCTCGCTGAAGGTGGCAACGATGCGATCGGCGAGGGCCCTCCCGCCGATGCTCACGAAAGTGGGCACCTCGTAGAAGTACACGGTGCACGATTCCTCGCCGGAGTACTCGAAGCCCACGTACACATCGGCCCCGTACCGGTTGGCTGTCTGGGCCTGGGTGAGAACGTCGCCCTCGACTGTGGTGGCGAGGGGGAACACGTTCGATGCGCGGTGCTGCACCGCACGCACCAGGTCCGTGACGCCGTCGAAGCCGCCGATCACGACGCGCGCCGTCTTCTCGGGGGTGGAGTCACCCAGTTCCTCGCGTTCCCGCACGGCCGCGATTCCCGGCCCGGTGCCCGACTGAGAACTGACGCGCAGCAGCACGTCGACGGTGTCGGGAGTGCAGATGCCGTTTCCGTCTGCGCCGATGTTGCGCTGGAACTCAGCAAGTGCGCTCTGCGTCGTGGGCCCGAAGATGCCATCCACGCGCCCGCAGTCGAAACCAAGGCGGTTGAGCACGGACTGCATCTCCGCCACGTCGTCGCCGCGCAGGTTCGGCGTGCGCAGGTAGAGCACGCGCGACCCGAGCGCCCACGACGCCTCGATGAGGGTCGACCACACCAGGTCGTCCACGATGCCGTCGGCCCGGAGTCCGAAGGCATCCTGGAACGCGATGACCGCCGCGTGGGTGCGGGCACAGTACGTGGAGTCCTCGGCGGAGCCGGGAGCGAGGAACCCTGCCGCGGAGAGCCTCCGCTGCAGATCGTGGACGGTCGGCCCGCGGTGCCCGGGGCCGATTGTCAGGCCGGAAGAAATTCCGAGAGCTCCTGGAGAAGGCGTGCCTTCGGCATCGCGCCGACCACCTGCTTGACGACCTGGCCGTCCTTGAACAGGAGCATCGTGGGGATGCTCATCACATTGAAACGGCCCGCGATGTCGCCGTGGTCGTCGACGTTCAGCTTGGCGATCGTGAGGCTGCCGGACTTCTCGCCGGCGATCTCGGCCAGGATCGGGGCGATCTGCTTGCACGGCCCGCACCACTCGGCCCAGAAGTCCACGAGGATGGGGGTGGAGGAGCTGTTGACCGTCTCGTCGAAGGTGCTGCTAGTGAGGGTGACGATTCCGTCTGCCATGTGTCTTTCCTTTGTCCTGTTGTGCCTGATGCTAGTGCTGGCCCTCCAGCCAGCGTTCACAATCGATCGCCGCCATGCACCCCGAGCCGGCGGCCGTGATGGCCTGGCGGTAGGTGTGGTCCTGCACGTCGCCGCAAGCGAACACGCCCGCGACGTCTGTGTACGTGCTGCCGGCCCGCGTCATGAGGTAACCGGAGTCCTCCATGTTGAGCACCCCGGAGAAGATGCCCGTGTTCGGCTTGTGGCCGATCGCGATGAAGAGCCCGGTGACCGGGAGTTCGCGGGTGGACCCGTCGGTCGATGTCAGCGTGACACCCGACAGCGAGGACTCGCCGTGGAGGGCCGTGACCTGGCTGTTCCAGACGATCTCGATCTTGTCGTTGTCGAACGCCCTCTGCTGCATGATGCGTGAGGCGCGGAGGGCGTCACGGCGCACGATGAGGTGGACCTTGCTGGCGAACTTGGTGAGGAAGGTCGCCTCCTCGATGGCGGAATCCCCGCCACCGACGACGGCGATCTCCTGGCCGCGGAAGAAGAAACCGTCGCACGTGGCGCACGTGGACACGCCGTGGCCGATCAGGTCCGTCTCCCTGGGGAGGTCCAGCATCAGTGACTGGGCCCCCGTGGCCACGATGATCGAGTTGGACCTGTACTCCTGGTCGCGGACCCACACCGTGAACGGGTGCTGCGAGAAGTCCACCTTGGTGACCTTCTCGGTCACGAACTCGGCTCCGAACCGGCCGGCCTGCTCCTTGAAGCGCATCATCAGTTCCGGCCCCTGGATGCCCTCGGGCCACCCGGGGAAGTTCTCGACCTCGGTGGTGAGCATCAGCTGGCCCCCCGGTTGGTCACTCGTGGAGGAGGGTTCGCCCTCAATCACGAGGGGAGCAAGGGATGCGCGCGCGGTGTAGATGGCGGCGGTGAGACCTGCCGGCCCCGACCCGATGATGATGGTGTTGCGAACGTCGCTCATTTTCCTGACTCCTCATCAGACTTGAACCTCTTGCGCATCAGGAGTGTTCCCGCAAGGAAGCACAGCCCGCTGAGGACGAGATAGGACACCCACACGGCGGCATCCCGCGGCAGGGCAGCGTCGAGGGCGACCTGGAGGCCCCTCGTGATGCCGATGCCCGTGACGGCGATGACGGCCACGATCCCGAAAGCCGCGAGCAGGCCGAAGACCAGCCCCCGCGCCGTGGTCACGACCGGCTGCGTGGTGTAGCGCCGGACCCGGGCGATGACCCGGTCGATGAAGTCGACGCTGCGGTCGGCCCATTCGGGGTCTGTCAGGGGGTTCGACACCATCCGTTCAGCCTAACGGTGGGCATTCTCCGGGCAGGGTGGCCGTGTCAGTGAGGGACGTTCAGGGCGCGGGCGCAACCGGCTGCTGGAACGCGGCAAGAACCTCGCACGTGTCCGCCCGCACCACCTCGATCGTGAAGTCACTGACGAACATCAGGTGGAGCACGGTGTCACGCACGTACTGCCCGAGATACTGTGCGCCGGCGGTCTCCGATGCGCAGGGCAAGCCGGAATTGGGCCTGACCGGGTTGCCGGGCACCTCGACAGCACCCGACTTGACGGGAGGCACTGCGGCGGTGGCTGTTTCCGGCGCGGCGGTGACGGAGACGTTACGGATGTCCCCGTCCGTGGCGCCGGTGACTGTCGTGCCAGCGGGAGAGCTGCCGCGCGCCACCCACCCGACACCGGCCCCGAGGACGAGGACGAGCCCGGCGGTGAGCCCCAACCAGCCGGGGGACCTGCGGCGCATCTGCACGACCTGCGCCTGCGGAACGTCTGTCGCGTCGAACTCGGCGAGGGCCGCCGCGATCGCGGACTCCCGTGTGCCGGGGTCGGCAGGCGGGACCGCACGAAGTGCAGCGACGATCTCGTCGGGGAGGTTCTCGGGTGCGTCTGGTTTCATGTGAGTGGGTCCTCCCCGCGGGAGTGAAGACTGTGACGGTCCGGGTCCTCGTCCGGGTTCCCGAGCAGGTCCCGCAACTGGGCACGGGCACGGGAGATCCTGCTGCGCACGGTGTTCACGGGGATGCCCAGCACCTCCGCGATCTCCTCGTAGGGCATGTCCCGCAGGTGGAACAGCACCAGGGGAACCCTGAAGTCCTCCGACACCTGGGCGAGAGCAGTTTCCAGGGCCATGTTGTCGATCACGAGGTCGGCAGGGTCAGTCTGCGGTGCGCTGGCGCGCCCGAGGGAGGCGTCGTCCGTCGGCACGGGACGCCGGCGGGTGCGGCGGACCTCGTCGAGGGCCGCGTTGGTGGCGATGCGGTAGGCCCAGGTGGAGAACTTCGACGTCCCCTTGAACTGGCGGATCGACCGGGCGACCGCCATCAACGCGGCCTGTGTGGCGTCCTCTGCTGCGCCCCTGTCGATGACGATGCGGAAACAGACTGCCCTGATCGCGTCGTGGTGGGTGCGCAGCAGTTGCTCGAGGGCGTTGCGGTCACCGCCTGCCGCGGCGGCAACGAGGGCGTCGTCATCTGGAGCGATGGGCGAAGGCTAGTTGCAGCGCGTCACGGCGCGGACGAGAACCCGAGGTCGTTGATGACGCCCTTGTACGGGTTCGTGTTGCTGCATGTGTTCGACCGGCCGATCTCGCGCAGGAGGAGGAGCATGCGCCGACCCGGGGTCTTCACGGCGAATGTTCCCGTGCCTGGGCTCTCGCCGTATGCGTCGGCGACACGCAGGCCCCAGTCCTCGATCCGGGCCGGCAACTCGGGCGCGTCGGACACGTACACCTCGGCGTTCCACGGCCCGTTGCCGAAGCTCGCGGTGATTGTGCCGATGCCCGAGCCGGAGAGCTCAAGCACGAGACCGAGACCACCCTTGGACCCGAAGTACCTGTCGCCGTAGCAGACGGTGGTCCAGGCTGTCGCGGGGTTGCCGTCGAGCAACCACGGGACCTGCGCCTCGTTCTCGTTGCCGTCGTCGCCGTTCGGGTCGTAGCTGCGCACGCCGTTCAGTGCCACGGCGGCGATCGGTGCCTGCCCCGGGTCAGTGCCGGCGGGAACCGACGAGCGCGTGTCCCGCAGGCCGTTCCACAGGAGCATCGCCATGACCGCGGCGATCACGAACACCGTGACGACGGGGATCATGTTCCGCGCCGTGCGCGTGCGCTGCCTCTTCGGGAGGGCGGCACTGCGCGTCTTCTTCGTGGAGGTCGGGGTGTCATCGGCGGCGGTGGCGCTGACCCCGTTGCCGGGCGTGGTGTCGCCTCCCGCGTTGCCGGCCTCGGCACGCCGGCGGGCCTCCTCCACGCGCCTCTTCATCAGTGGGTCGAGAGGGTCGTTGCGTTTCGTCCGCTGGCGCTCTGGTCCGTTCAGCCCGTCCGGGGGCGTGACCGAGTCGTGGACCGTGCGCATCGCCTCGGCGAGTGCGGTGACGACCTCGTCGGCTGACTGGTACCGGTTCTCCGGCTTGCGCCGCAGCATCTTGTGGATGACGTCGATGACGGTGCTCGGCACGTCGTGGCGGATGCCCGCGAGCGGCGTGGGGTCACGCTGCAGGCGCGCGATCGCGACCTGCTGCTCGTTCTCCCCCTTGAACGGTGCGTGGCCGGCGAGACATTCGTAGAGCACCAGCCCGAGCGAGTAGATGTCGGCGCGGCCGTCCAGTTCGCGGCCCTGCACCTGCTCCGGCGAGAGGTACTTCGCGGTGCCCATCATCAGGTCGGGACGAGTGAGGTCCGTGTTGTCGTCCTGGTCGGACTTGACGCCCTTCGCGATGCCGAAGTCCGTCAGCCAGATCTCGCCGGAGCGCATCATCATGATGTTCCCCGGCTTGATGTCGCGGTGGACGATGCCCTCCGCGTGCACTGCCCCGAGTGCGGAGGCGATCGCGCGGCCGATGTGCACGGTGGTGTGGACCGAGAGCGTCGATGCCTTGCCGCCGTTGGCGGCGCGGTCCTTGTCCAGCAGGTCGCGGAGGCTCTGGCCGTTGATGAGCTGCATGACGAGTGCGACCCGCCCGTCCTCGTTGATGCAGTCGTACACGGGCATGATGTGCGCGTGGTGCAGCTGCGCGAGCGCAATCGCCTCGCGGCGGAAGCGCTCGGCCTGGACCTCATCGTCCGCAATCGACGGCTTGAGCATCTTCACGGCGACCTCGCGGCGCAGGTGCATGTCGGTCGCGCGCCAGACGACGGCCATGCCGCCTTCTGCCACGACGCTGTCCAGGCGGTACTTGCCGCCGATCACGTCCTCCGGGTTCATTGCCGCAACCATCGCCGAGGTCAGACGCTAGTTGTGGGCACGCTGCGCGACGGGGAATGCCGGCACGCCGTTGATGGCTGTGCCGGTTACTGCGCGGTGCGGAACGCGATGCCGATGGTGCCCTGGCCGGCGTGTGTGCCGATCACCGCACCGATGTCGCCGATCATGATCTCGCCGGAGTAGACCTCGCGCACCTTGGCGACGAAGTCGTCGATGTCGGGGCACTGCGCGTGGAGCACCCCGAGGCGCTCCACCGTGCCGGCGTTCCGCAGCGTCTCGATGAGCGAGGCGAGGGCCTTGCCGCGGGTCCGCTGCTTGCCGGCCTCCTCGACCTCGCCGTTGCGGACCTCGATGAGGGGCTTCACGGAGAGGGCCGTGCCGAGCATGGCCTTGGCACCGCCGATCCGGCCGCCCTTGCGGAGGTTCTCGAGGGTGTCGAGGGCCCCGAACACGTGGGTGCGCGGCACCAGGCTGTTCGCGAGCGCCTCGATGTCGTCGATAGAGGCACCTGCCCTGGCGCGCTCGGCACACTCGACCGCGATGAGGCCGACGCCGAGCGAGGCGTTGCGGCTGTCAACGACCCGCACCGGGATGCGGTCCGCCACGGCCTTCGCGGCGAGCTCGGCGCTCTGCATCGTGAAGGAGAGGCTGGAGGACAGGGAGATGACCACGATCCCGGTGGCGCCCTGGCCGGCGAGGTCCGTGTACGCGGTCTCGAACTGGCCCGGCGAGGGTGCGGCGGTCTGGGGCAGTTCCTTCGAGGAGGAGCACAGCTGCCAGAAGCGGTCCGTGGTGATGGTGGTGCGGTCGATGTACTCGTCGTCGCCGAAACGGATGCTCAGCGGCACGATCACGATGCCGAGGGCATCGGCGACACCCTGGGGGAGGTCGCAGGAACTGTCGGTCACGATTCTGATGCTCATTGGGGGGAAACCGTACCCTCTGCGCCGTCAGGGCCGGGGTCTCCCTGGGTCTCCCTGCGGCCCTTGCGCCACGAGTTCCACCACCACCCGAGGAGCGTGAGCAGGAGGGTCACGCTGACCAGCTGGCCCAGCCCTGCGACCTCGCTGACGCGGGTCGTGATGACCGCGGGGGAAGAGACCTGCACGCGCCCCACGGGTGTGACCACCCGCACGGTCACGGGGAAGCGGCCGTTCGTGCGCGCCTTCACCGGGACCTGCACCTCCGTGGTGCCGCCCGGGAGCAACTCGACGATGTCGGGCGACTCGGTGAACTGCATCTTCGGGCTGGTCAGGGCGATCCGCACGAACAGCGGGACGTCCTCGTCGTTGCGCAGCTGCAGGCGGATGGTGCCGTTGCGGCTGGACAGCGTGATGTCGGTCGGGGTGACCAGGCTGATGGAGCCGGTGAGCCGCCGCAGGTCGCTGCGGAGCCCGTCGATGAACTCAGAGGTGTTCGTGACGCCGGGGCTGGAGGAGATGGCGAGGGACTCGAGCCACCTGGACCTGCGCTGGTCGTCCTCGGGCAGCATCGACTGGATCGCGTCAAGCTCCCGCCGGGCCTGCTGGATGGAGATCTTGAGGCCCCCGAGCGTCCGGTTGAGCACCTCCGGGAAGACGGTGGCGGGTGCGCGCGCATCGATTGCCTGGGGGCCGCCCACGTCCCGGAGCAACAGGCCGACGGCGTTCGAGAGGCTTCGGCCCACCGCGACAAGGGTCCGTGCGTCGGCCAGTTCGCCGCTGGACGACGCCACCACCAGGCGCACGTCGGCCGGTGCGGTGCCCCTGGCGAGGAGGTCGTCACGCTGGGCAATCAGCTCTGCGGCAAGGCGCACCCCGATCTGCGTGGGGTTCTCCGTGGCCCCGTCCAGGGTGGACGCAAGCTGTGTGTCGACCGACATCACGGACACCGCGTCGTTGCCGGCCGGCCGTGAGATGACGCTCGGGGGGCCCTCCCGCTCCACACCCTCTGCCGCCGAGGGCATGAGGATGATGGACGAGATGCCCAGTCTCTGGAGGAATCCGATGGTCCGATTGTCCAGCGGGTCGTGCGACACCCATGTGGACCTCTGGATGGTGATGCCGGGCAGGAGCCGGTTCAGGGTGGCCTCGCCCAGCCTGAACTGTTCCGTCAGCTCGGAGGAGAGACCGTCCTGCATCATCGCGACCGGGTCGACCGCCGAATACGTGGAGGCGATCACCGACCGGCCCCGCAAGGCGGAGCGGAACCGTTCGAGCAGCTGGGTGTCGAGAGTCTCGGGCGACTCCGCGAGGGTGTCAAGGAGCTCGGGTTGCACCTGCAGCGTCACTGGGGCGCCGACCGCCTCGAGGAACTCCACGAACCGCGCGATGTTCGCCCGGGCCTCGTCGTCCATCGTGCTCGTGCCGTCCGGGGAGTGCGTGACCGGGCCCCCGAGCACAGCGAGGATGCTCGCGGGGGAGCCGGACGGGAGAGCCTCCGCGTCACGTCTGTCGACGAACGTGAGGGTGCTGGCCAGCACGTTCTCGCCGGAGCGGGTGCGGACGGTCACGGGGTAGACACCGGGCAACTGGGCGAAGAGGTCATTGCGCGAGGTCACCTTGGTGTTGATCGCCACGGAGACGGACACGGTCCCGTCGTTGTTGCGGGACCTCCCGCCCACGGGGACAACGGCCGAGTCGATGACCCCGGGCTCGGCGAAGTTGTCCGCGATGGCCCGGAAGGAGTCACGGTTGGCCACCCTGCGGTGGAGCAGGAACTCCACGTTGTCCGCCGCGGGGAGAGAGGTGCCCGCGAGGGTGAACCGCGCGCTCACGGGCTCCAGGATGCGGAACGGCTGTCCCGTGATGCTGACCGATGCCGCCGTGGCCACCGATGCCATGCTGCCCACTGCGGCAAGCCCGGTCTGGCCGGCCTGGACACGCGCCGGCACCCCGGCGGCTGACGCGAGCATGCATGCCGCGCCGACCGGGAGAACGGCAGTCCACCTGCGGACCCTGAGGCTCGTCGTTCGCTTCATCGAATCGTGAGGGGTCGTTCGAGCACCTGCAAACCGTAGGGCAAAGGGGCATAGCCGAATGACCGGTACAGGCTGAGCGCCGGCCCGTTCGTGGTCTCGGTGTTGACGACGGACGTGGAGCACCCGCGCAAGGACAGCCAGCGGTGGGCCTGCCCGAGGAGCCGCGTGGCGATCCCCCCGCGCCGGTGGCGGGGGTCGACGGCGAGGCGCTGCACGAACCCGCTGCCTGCGGTGGCGCCGGCCAGCACGAACCCGGTGGGCCTGGCGTAGTCACCCGTTGCTGCCATCAGCCGCGCGCGATGGGTGGCGCCGTGGGCCTCCCGGAGCGACAGCTCATCGAGGGCCCACCCCGGGCCGAACGACTCCGCATCGACCCCGAGCACCGCTGCGATCATCGATTCCTGCCTGGCCCAGCGGGTGCGGATCCGGACTATGGAGCGGTCCGCCGGGACCTGGGCGCGGGACGTGAGGTCACAGGAGAGAAGCGCGAGTTCCTGCACGGTCGCGAACCCGGCTGCCGTCAGTTCGTCGGCGGCGACCGGGCCGACAGCCCCCGTGCGCACCCCTTCGTACCCCCACCTCCTCAATGTGGCCAGCCACTGGGCGATCACGTCGGGCCGGGCGAGCCCCGCTGTCTCACCGTGGGCACCAGTGACGACCAGGTGCGCCCAACCGGGTCTGGTGCCGAGCGGCCGGGCCGACACGGTGACGTTCCCGGACCAGAGGACACCGGAGGAGGGGTCTGCGGTGCTCACCCCGAAAACCGTAACCCCGCGAGGATCCCGAAAAGCGTGGGGATGGGCGGGACCCGACGGGTTGCCCGCCTAGCCTTGGTGTGCCCCGCCCAGCACCATGATTCCCGCCCGTTTTGCCCCCGTTATCCACGAGATGGAGCCGCTCGCCAGCCGTTTCCGGCAGGCGGGCCACCGTCTGTACCTGGTGGGGGGGACGGTCAGGGACCTGCTGCTGGGCGACGAGGCAAAGCCCCTGGACCAGATGGATTTCGACGCCACCACCACGGCGACCCCGCAGGACACGAAGAGACTGGTGGCAGACCTGGCCGACGCCGTGTGGACCCAGGGGGAGAGGTTCGGCACGATCGGGCTGAGGATGGGCGAGCGGGTGTACGAGATCACCACCCACCGCGCCGAGGCATACTCGCCGGACTCCCGCAAGCCCGAGGTGCAGTTCGCCAGGGACATCGAGACCGACCTCTCGCGCCGCGACTTCACCTTCAACGCCATGGCACTGGAGCTCACTGGGGACGAGCCGGCCATGGTGGATCCCTTCGGCGGTGCAGCCGACCTGATGACCCGCACCCTGCGCACCCCTCTCTCTCCCGAGGAGTCCTTCAGTGACGACCCACTGCGGATGATGCGCGCGGCCCGGTTCGTCGCGCAGATGCAGGTCAACCCGGACCCGGCGCTCACCAAGGCGGTCACGGAGATGGGCGGGCGTCTCGCCATCGTGTCCATGGAGCGCGTGCGCAACGAACTGGACAAGCTGATGACGGCGGACAGGCCGAGCGCCGGCCTGTGGTTCCTCGTCGACACGGGCCTGATCGACCAGTTCTTCCCCGAGATCCTCGCGATGCGCCTGGAGCAGGACCCCATCCACCGCCACAAGGACGTGCTGACGCACACGCTCGCGGTGGTGGAGAACGTGCGGCCTGATGCGCACCCGGGCTTCGACTTCCGGATCACGCGCCTCGCCGCGCTGTTCCACGACATTGGCAAGCCGAGGACACGCGGGTACAAGAACGGCAAGGGCGTGACATTCCACCACCACGAGGTGGTCGGCGCGCGCATGACGCGCGACCGCATGCGCGCGCTGAAGTACTCGAACGAGGATGTCGAGGCTGTCACCGAGCTGGTGAACCTGCACCTGCGCTTCCACACCTACCAGATGGGATGGACGGACAGCGCGGTGCGCCGCTACGTGCGCGACGCCGGGCCGCTGCTCGCTGAGCTCAACGTGCTCACACGATGCGACTGCACCACGCGCAACGAGAAGAAGGCCGCGGTTCTCGCGCGCCGCATGGACGAGCTGGAGGAGCGCATCGCGCAACTCGCGGAGCGCGAGGAGCTCGCCGCGCTGCGCCCCGAGATCGACGGCACGCGCGTGATGGAGCTGCTCGGCGTTCCTGCCGGCCCCGTTGTCGGGGCCGCGCTCGAGTTCCTCATGGAGATCCGCATGGAAGAGGGGATCATCGGCGAGGAGGCCGCCGCCGCCCGGCTGGCCGCGTGGTGGGACGAGAACAAGGACGAGGCCGGGAAGCTGCGCCACATGCGCCGCCGCAACGGCGCCTGACGCGCCCCGTCAGCTGCCGAGCTTGCGCACCCTCACCACGAGGGTGGAGGGAACCACCGCACGCGGCTGGCTGAGCGGCATCAGCTCGTGCATCACGTCGATCGTGAAGTTGGTGCGCTGCAGCGCCATCGTGAGCTCGCCGATGGTGGGCGACGCGGAACCGTACTGGCGCCTCGCCGCCGTGTCCCCGCTGTCGAAGATCGCCGCCGCGGGATGGCCGAGGGCGAAGACGAAACCGGCCTCGGGCCTCAGCACGCGGTGCACCTGGCGGAACAACCTGGCGATGTCGGTGTCCACCGTGATCTGGTGCACGCACACGGCGAGGTCCACGGCGGTGCTCATCAGCATGCCGAGGTCGGCGAGGTCTGATTCGTGGAACTCCACGCTCACCTCCTCCACGGTGGCCGCGTGACGCGCACGCTGGATGGCGTCGCGCCGGGGTTCGACGGCGGTCACACGCGCGCCCTTCTGGGCGAGCGTGACGCAGTTGGGAGATGCGCCGAAGATGCCGAGTTCCAGCACCCGTTTGCCGCGGACGTCACCGCAGATGCGCAGCTCGAGGTCATCGGGCACATCGCTGCCGAAGGAGATGCCGAGCCCGTCGCGCATGATGCCGTGGACGTCGGTCATGTCGTCATCTTATGAGTATCTTGTGGGCTCATGGGCTTCTCTATCGACATGCTGCGCGGTGACATCGGCGTCGTCGACCACCGGCTCTCGCGCCGAGCACTCATCAACGAGTTCAAGCGCGGCCGGGTGAACCGCGACTCCGTGTGCGACGCGCACCCCGAGCTCATCCGTGCTGCGCGCAACCTGGGCGAGCCCACTGACACCAAGTGCGAGATCTGCGACGAGACGAACGTCGTCCTCCTCACCTACGTCTTCGGCCACGGCCTGCCGAAGCACGGGAGACTGGTCACGGAGCGCAGCGAGATCGCCAAGCTCCAGCGCACGGGTCACGAGTACGCCGCGTACGTGGTGGAGGTGTGCCCGTCCTGCCGCTGGCACCATCTCCTGCGGGTGCTGCCCGTGGTCGGTCGCGGGTCACGGCGCGCCGCCAACTAGCCCCTGCGGGCTACAGCCCTGCTCGCTACAGAGCTGTCTCGTGCGGGTAGTGGGTGCGGCAGACCACGCACCACATCTCCACATCGGCATCGAGCGTGTCCTCGGAGACCCCGGGCTCGCCGAAGTAGAGACGCTGCACGGCTGCCACCTCCTCGTTCGGTGACCCGCAGCTCTCGCAGTCTGCAATTGCCATGCCGCCAACCCTAAGCGCCACATGGGGTTGATGGAGAAGAGACCGCCCGAGCCCGGCCCGCAGGGGCACCCGTGTTCCACCCCTGTGGCACCGTCTCGGCATGCCGATACACTCTCGGGGTCAATATTCGCTCTGCTCCTTCGGGGGCCCCGGTTCGCGCCGGGTCCACAGAGAGGTCACACGCAATGCGTGCATATGAACTAATGGTCATCATCAGCGGTCAGCTGGATGAGAACACGGCCCACGGGTACGTGAAGACCATCAGCGGCTCCGTCACCCAGGTGGGTGGCAGCATCCACGGCAGTCCCGACTGGTGGGGCAAGCGCCGGCTGGCATACCCCATCCAGAAGCAGGAAGACGGCTACTACGCGGTGTTCAACATCGTGGCCCCGGCTGGTGCACTCGACGAGGTGGAGCGCGGTTTCCGCATCTCCGACGACGTCCTGCGCCACAAGTTGCTCCGTCTCCCGGACACGGAAGCCGCCCGTCGCGGCATGACCTCGGCGGCCTAGGCCGCCCCACCGGGCACCCGCCCGCCGAATAACGACACACAAGGAGCCACCAATGGCAGACAACACCGTCACTCTCGTGGGCAATCTCACCCGCGATCCCGAGCTTCGCTTCACCACCGGTGGGCGCGGAGTCGCGTCCTTCGGCCTGGCCGTCAGCCGCCGCTACCAGCAGAACGGCGAATGGCAGGAGCAGACCTCGTACTTCAACATCGTGGCCTGGGGCCAGATGGGCGAGAACGCAGCCGCCACGCTGACCAAGGGCATGCGGGTGGTCGTTACCGGCCGCCTCGAGCAGCGCGAGTACACCACCCGTGAGGGCGACAAGCGCACCGCCATCGAGATCAACGCCGACGAGATCGGCCCCAGCCTCCGCTGGGCAACCGCACAGGTCGAGCGCACCCCCCGTGAGGGCGGCGGCGGCGGAGACCGCGGCAACCGCGGCAACCAGGGCGGTGGCGGCAACGCCGGCGGCGGCGAGTACTTCGGCGACGAAGAGCCCTTCTGATCCCCACATCCATCCGTAGACACCCCATCGTTCACAAGGAACCAGAACAATGACCAGCAAGAAGAACAAGGCCCGCAGCGCCCGCGAGACGAACCGCAAGTTCAAGAAGAAGGCGAACCCGCTCAAGATCGACAAGGTCGAGTACATCGACTACAAGGACGTGTCGCTCCTGCAGAAGTTCATGACCGACCGCTCCAAGATCCGCGGCCGCAGCCTCAGTGGCGTCAGCGTCCAGGAGCAGCGCGAGGTTGCCAACGCGATCAAGAACGCCCGTGAGATGGCGCTCCTGCCGTACACCAAGCGCACCGTCAGCACCCGCGCCCCGCGCCCGGGTGCCGACCGCCGCGAGGAAGAGGGCGTGCTCGAGCTCGAGGACGCCGCCATCCCCACCGGTTTCGAGCCCGAGGCAGATGTTGCCGAGGACGCGACCGTCACCGAGGAAGTCGAGGCCTGATCATGAACGTCATTCTCCGTCAGGACATCGCCGGCGTCGGCCGCCGAGGTGACATCGTCACCGTCGCCGACGGGCACGCCCGCAACTACCTGCTGCCGCGCGGCATGGCCTTCCTGGCCACCGACGGTGCAGTCGCCCAGGCGAACGCCATGCGCCGCCGCCGTGACCTGCGCGAGGCGGCCGACCGTGAGTCGGCCCGCAACGTGGCAGAGGCCCTGACCGCAAAGACCTTCACCATCAAGGCGAAGGCCGGTAACGAGGGTCGCCTGTTCGGGTCCGTCACCACCAGCGACATCGCAGGTGCCCTGGCCGCCCAGGCCGGCGTCACCCTCGACCGCAAGAAGGTCCTGGCCCAGCCCATCCGCACCATCGGCATCCACACCGCGCTCGTGCGCCTGCACGCCGACGTGGAGTGCACCATCAAGATCAACGTCGTCGGCTGATTGCCGCGACCAACGAACCAGGCAGAGGGCTGGGGCCCGGCCGTTGTCCACAGGTTGGCACGGTCGTCCCCAGCCCTTTCCACATGGATTTCGCAGGGTTGTCCACTAGCAATCCACAGCCCTTTCACGGCAAGGTAGTTCCCTCCTATGGCTGCGTCTGACGAACCCCGCGACATGCGCGACCAACGCGAGTACCGCGGACCGCGTGAGACGCGCACGGACAGCCGCATCCCGCCCCACAACGTGGACGCCGAGGCATCCCTCCTCGGCGCGATGATGCTGGACGAGACGGCCATCGGCCTTGCCATCGAGCGTCGGCTCCAGCCGTCGGACTTCTACAAACCCGCCCACCAGAACGTGTACTCGGCGATCCGGGCACTCGCCTCCAGCGCCCAGGCGGTCGATCCCGTCACGGTGGCCGACGAACTGCGCCGCACCGGCATGCTCGATGACCTCGGCGGCCTCGACACCCTGCTCGAGCTGCAGAACGCGACCCCCTCGGTCTCCAGCGCCGGCCGCTACATCCAGATCGTGAAGGACACCTCGGTGCTGCGCCGGCTCATCCGCGGCGCCACCCAGATCGCCGACATCGGGTTCTCGGCGCCCGCCGACGTGCGCACCGCCATCGACCAGGCCGAGCAGATCGTCTTCGGGCTGGGCGACGAGCAGATGACCGACACGCTGCAGAAGCTGCACGACCTCACGGACCAGCTGACCAAGATCCTCGAGGACAGGTATGACGCCAAGCAGCAGATCACCGGCGTGCCCACCGGCTACTACGAACTTGACCGGTTGCTCGCGGGCCTGCAGCCGGGCACCCTGAACATCGTCGGCGCGCGCCCCGCCATGGGCAAGTCAGCGTTCGCGCTCGGCATGGCCGTGCACGTGGCCAAGAGGACCGGCCGCCCGGTGCTGTTCTTCTCGCTCGAGATGGGGGCCACGGAGCTCACCCAGAGAATCCTCTCCGCCGAGGCGGAGGTGGAGTCCGACCACCTGCGCACCGGCAACCTGTCAGATGCTGAGTGGAGCCGCATCGTGCACGCCACGGGCCAGCTGGACATCCCGCTCTACATCGACGACACCGCGCAGATCACCGTCATGCAGATCCGCCAGAAGCTGCGCCGCGTGAACATGACGGCCGCCATGAGGCCCGCCCTCGTGGTGGTCGACTACCTCCAGCTCATGGGCGGCGGCGGTGCCGTCAGCGAGAACCGCCAGCTGGAGATCAGCGCCATCAGCCGCGGTCTCAAGCTGCTCGCCCGCGAGTTCTCCCTGCCTGTCGTGGCGCTCAGCCAGCTGAGCCGCGGTCTCGAGCAGCGTTCCGACAAGCGCCCGCAGCTGTCCGACCTGCGCGAGTCCGGCGCCATCGAGCAGGACGCCGACACCGTGATGTTCCTCCACCGCGCCGAGATCAACAACCCGGATGTCCCCCTGGACGAGCGCGGCTGGGCCGACATCACGCTGGCCAAGCACCGCGCCGGCCCCGTGGGATTTGTCAAACTGCTGTTCGTGAGCCAGTTCACCCAGTTCCAGAACCCGGCGAGGTAGGCGTGTTCCTTGGGGAGAACCTCCTTGCCTGGCTTGTGCTCGCTCTCGGCGGCGCGCTCTTCGTGGGCAACCTGCTGGCGGTCATCAAACCGCCGGAGACCGCCCGCGCAGAGACCGACCTGCCGAAGGCGCCGGTCGCCCGCAGCATCACGATGTCGCTCGTCGGTCTGGTCGCCGCCGTGTGGGCCATCGCCAGCCTGCTGCAGTAACCACCGAATGCCTCTCTAGGGGAGGTGTAACTTCTCGAGATGGACTCGAGGGGGAGGCACCATCCATGGCATTCGTCCAATGTTCAGGTCTGAAGAAGACGTACACGGTGGGCGACGAGGAGGTGAAGGCCCTCGACAACGTGTCTCTGACGGTGGAGAAGGGTGACTTCATCGCTATCTGCGGCCCGTCCGGCTCCGGGAAGTCGACTCTGGCGAACGTGATCGGCGGTCTCGACCAACCGGACCAGGGAAGTGTCATGGTGGACGGGATCGATCTCGCCCAGGCGAAGGACAAGACCCTCAGCGAATACCGCAACAGTCACATCGGATTCGTGTTCCAGTCGTTCAATCTGCAGGCCCACGAGTCCGCACTGGAGAACGTCATCTCACCACTGACCATCGGTGGCGTCGGCAAGAAGAAGGAGCGGCGCGAGCGGGGGATGAAGGCACTCGAGCGCGTGGGTCTGGCGGACAGGGCGCAGCACAAGCCGACGCAGCTCTCGGGCGGCCAGCGCCAGCGGGTCGCCATCGCCCGTGCACTCGTGAACGACCCGCAGTTGATCATCGCTGACGAACCCACCGGCAACCTCGACTCGTCGCGTGGAGCCGATGTCATCAACGAACTCAAGCGGTTGAACGCCGAGGGCATCACCCTCATCATCATCACGCACGATGCGAGCGTCGCCGCGCAGGCAAAGCGCATCATCGAGATCAAGGACGGCAGGATCACCGAGAAGGCAGGTGCACTGTGAAGTTCTCCGACCAATTCCGCACCGGCTGGCGGAACCTCAGCAGGCAGAAGCTGCGCACGACCCTGACTATCTTTGCCATCGTCATCGGCGCGGTCAGTGTCACCGTGATGCTCTCGCTCGTCACCAGCGCCAAGAGCTTCCTCGTCACTTCCTCCGAGAAGACAGGGATGGACAAGCGTGTCATCGTCACCGGCACACCCGGTCTTGACTACCGCGAGTCACAGTGGAACTACCCGGACGGCTCCGGCAAGAAAATCGACGACGAGGCACTCGCTGCGGTCATGAAGATCGGCAACGTCCAGTCGGCCACGCTCTACCTCAACGCATCCATGTTCGACTCGTACGCAGTGGACGGCCGCGAGATGACCATGAAGAACGTCAGCGTGGAGAGTTACGCACCGAACGGCACCATGAAGCACATCCTCGTCGCCGGTGCGGAACTGGCGGAAGGGACCAACGGATCCGGTGTCCTCATCAGTTCTGACCTCGCGGGTGATCTCGGCTTCAAGGGGAACGAATCCGCCCTGATCGGCAAGGAAATCACTCTGCGCTACCGCAAGGACATGGGTCCGCCTGAGGCGGCGAAGGCCGACGAGAAAGGCAAGATCGTGGGAGTCACCCTGTCGGAGGGCGGCAGCACGCTGAGCGTCGACCTCAAGTGGGGCGTCGCTATGCAGACCCTGACGTGGGAAGAGAACAGTGGCCCGAACGG
This sequence comes from Actinomycetota bacterium, assembly GCA_046091825.1. Lineage (GTDB taxonomy): Bacteria > Actinomycetota > Acidimicrobiia > Acidimicrobiales > Ilumatobacteraceae > UBA2093. The sequence continues at coordinate 21,488 of JBJTCK010000061.1, forward strand.
GCAGAAGAGCACTCGCACGGAGAGCCAGGTGGACCGCAACGGTTACTCATCCATTTGGGTCACGGTCAACGACAAGAAGAACGTGGACGCAGTGCTTGCCGATGTCCAGAATCTGGGCTTCGGTGCCGCTGCGGGTAAGGAGGAGATCGACAACCAGGCGACGGTCTTCACCATCATCGGGGCCGTGCTGGGCGGTATCGGCGGCATCGCCCTTCTCGTGGCTGCAATCGGCGTCATCAACACCATGGTGATGGCCACGCTCGAGCGGACACGGGAGATCGGCATCATGCGCGCGATCGGCGCCACCAAGAAGACAGTCAGGCGGCTCTTCCGTGTGGAGGCGGGCGTACTCGGCTTCATGGGTGGTCTCTTCGGTGTCGTGGTCTCCTTCGTTTTCGCTATCGGGCTCAATCAACTGCTCAACAAGCAACTTGAGGACTCCGGCATCACGGACCGTGACATCGTCAGCATCTCGCCGCAGATTGCCCTGGTGGTGCTGTTGATCACCACACTCATCGGCATGCTGGCCGGCAGCCTGCCCGCGCGCCGTGCCGCCAACATGGATCCCGTGGAGGCACTGCGCTACGAGTGAATCTGTCGTGGTCCAATGGGTGCACAACCCCTTCTGTACTGTCGGGGCATGGCATTCGGTCAGCCCTCCGGTCCCCCCGCATCTGCAAAGCAGGTGAGAGAACTCCTCGAGCTGCTGGTCGCTGCCGGTCACGCTGATTTCAAGGACGCGCGCGGCCCCATGGGGTTCACGCAGCGCCAGGCCGGCGGCAAGTTCACCCGCGACGAGGCCGATGAGTTCATCGTGCGCCTGCAGGAGGAGGCCGAGCTGGCCGAGGCCACGGGGCAGGCACCCGAATCCGCACCCCTCGCAGTTGTCCCGCGGCCGACGTCCGCTGCCCGCCCGGTGGCGTCACGTTCACTCGCCAAGGTCCCCGACGAGGAGCTGGCGGCCGAACTGCAGCGGCGCGGCTGGGTGGTCGTGCAGCCCTGAACTGCCTGTCCCCGGGGTCAGCGCAGTGCGCTGGCCATGCGGGTGACGATCTCCTCCAGCAGGGCCGGTGACGTGGCGAAATTCAGCCGTACGTGCCCCTCGCCGCCCGGGCCGAACCCGTTGCCCTCGCTCGTCTCTACCCCTGCCGCTCGGAATGCCCCGTAGGGATCGGCGGCGATCGGCGTGTCCCGGCAGTCGAGCCAGGCCAGGTAGGTGGCCTCGGGGCTGTGCACCCGCACGCCGGGGAGATGTTCCCTGACCAGGTCGACAGTGAGGTCGCGCATCCGCCCCAGGTGGGCGACCACGTCGTCCAGCCAGCCCCCCGCCAGTGTCCAGGCGGCCCATGCGGCCTCGGCCCCCATGATGTTGGTCGCACCGAAGAGATGGTCAGGGAGACGTGCCCACCCGGCCTCGACCTCTTCCAAGCCACAGTGCGTCACTGCGTACCGCAACCCTGCCAGGTTGAACGACTTTGACGCAGATGTCACCGTCACCGTCCGCCCGGCCGCCGCGGGGATCGTCTCCATGGGCACGTGCGTGCGGCCGTCATGCACGAGGTCCGCATGGATCTCGTCGCTGATGATGATGAGTCCGTGCCGTGCCGCGATGCCGGCGAGGTACTCCAGCTCGGCGCGGGTGAACACGTGGCCCGTGGGGTTATGCGGGTTGCACAGAATCATCACCCGCGCGGGCTCGCGCGAGAGGAGACCGTCCAGGGCACCGTGGTCGAACGAGACGGTGTCGTTCTCGATGCGGGCGGGCACGGGGACCATCCGGCACCCGGTCTGTTCGATCGCGGAGAAGAACGGCGGGTACGCCGGCACGTGCACGACCACGCCGTCACCGGGAGAGGTGGTCACGTGCAGCACTGCCTGGACGGCCTGCACCACATCGTTCCACTCACGGATGCGGCCGCCCTCCGGCGACCAGCCGTGGCGCTGCTCCATGTGGTGCACGAACGCACCGATCGCGCGGGTGCGGTTCATCTCGTCGCGGAACGGGTACCCAAGGTCGCCCAGGTCCAGCACCGACTGCAGGTGCGCGGTGACCTCCGGCGCGGTGCGGTAGTCCATGTCGGCCACCCACGCGGGCAGCAACGGGGCGTGCTTGCGCCACTTGTTGCCGGTCTTCGACTCCAGCCAGGCGCGGTCGAGCGACGCAAAGTCGTGCGGCCCG
>JBJTCK010000062.1:0-7476 GCA_046091825.1 Actinomycetota bacterium
CGAACTGGCCTCACCGCTGGTCCACGACATCGGGCTGTTCGTGCCTGTGCCTCCCGCCCCGACGGTGACCGTGTAGGTGCCGGACACCGAGAGATTGGACTTGTGGGCGATCCCGCCGCCGCCACCACCCCCCTGGGCGAGCACATCGCTCCAGGCGCCTGCCCCGCCGCCGCCGACGATGAAGACCTCGGCCGAGGTGATGCCGGCCGGGACTCCCCATGTGGTCGAGCCGACGTTCTTGAACTGCAGGATGCACGTGCCGTCAGCATCCACCGACATCGACACATTCGTCGCATTGCCCACCGTGCTCGTGCAGGATCCGGATGAGACGGTGGCCGCCGTGGCCGGTGTGACGCCGACCGCGACACCGCCGGTCACAAGCAAGCAGGCAACGACTGTCCGGAGGCGCATGGCGAGAGGCTACTCCCCGGCCGAAGATGGTTCGCCATGGAGACCCCGAGGGGACCGGTGGTACCGTCAGGCGCACATCTCGAGGGGGAACCGGACATGACATACGCAGGCGACCGCGTCCTGTACGACGCAGACACTCACATCATGGAGCTGCCGGACTTCCTGCGGAAGTTCGCCGACCCGGACATCCGCGAGGAGCTGCCGCTCGTCGACTACGGCCGGTCCATCGTGACCGACGAGGAGGTCGAGGTCATCATGTCGCAGGGCTCCCGCCACAGCGAGGAGCACAAGAACGGCCTCATCGCCCTCGGCGACCGGATGATCCAGGAGGTCAAGGAGATCCAGGCGCTCGGGTCGTTCGACAAGATGGACCGCGTCACCGCGAACGACATGCTCGGCTTTGCCAAGCAGGTCGTGTTCGCCACGCACTCGCTGCACATGGTCTTCTCGCCGTCGTCGAAGATCAGCGACCGCCTGCGCTACGGCGGCGCCCGTGCGCACAACCGGCACATGGCCGACTTCGTGTCAGTCGACGACCGGATGATCGGTGTCGCCGCGATCCCGCTGGAGAACCCCGAGCTCGCGCTGCAGGAGGTGCAGTGGTGCCTGGACAACGGTCTCGGCGCCATGTGGGTGCCGCACCGGCTGGCGGGCGAGCGTTCGCCCACGCACACCGACTACAACCCGGTGTGGTCGCTGCTGCAGGAGGCGAAGGTTCCCGTGGTGTTCCATGTCGGGGGCAACCCGCTGCAGTTGAAGCCCGAGTGGAGCAACAACGGCCGCGGCAAGACGCGCGACTGGATGGGCGGCGGCGAGAACGTGCGCGCGCGTGACGCTGCGGTCCTCCACCAGGGCATCGAGACGTTCGTGTCCATGTTCGTGCTGGACGGCGTGCTCGAGGACTTCCCGGGGCTCAAGCTGGCCTCCGTGGAGCTGGGCGCCGGCTGGGTGCCCGAGATGCTGGTGCGCCTCGACCAGATCCACAAGGCGTACTCCAAGGTGGACGACCGCCTGAAGGGATTCAAGCGGAAGCCGAGCGAGCAGATCACCGAGCAGATGGCGTTCACGCCCTTCGTGTTCGAGGACCCCGCCAGGCTCATCTCCCAGTCGAACGAGGACCTGTACCTCTTCTCCAGCGACTACCCGCACACCGAAGGCGGCCGCGACCCGATTGCCCGGTTCGAGGCATGCATGGAGAAATCGTCCCCGAGCGAGGTCGAGAAGTTCAACTCGGGCAACTTCCTCAGGGTCTTTGCGAACGCCGGTTAGTCATCCGGCGGGGGCGGGTCCCGCTTGGGCTGCCGCAGTGCGGCCGACATAGTCTGAGCCCATGGATTTCGCATACCCGCCCGAAGCCGACGCCTACCGCGCGAAGGTCCGCTCGTTCCTCGACACCAACCTGCCGAAGGGGTGGAAGGGCATCGGTGCCCTGAACCACGCCGACGCGGCCGCGTTCACCGAGGAGTGGCGCAAGAAGCTCTACGAGAACGACATGCTCGCCATCACGTGGCCGAAGGAGTACGGCGGCCAGGGCCTCGGCCACATCGAGGCACTCGTGCAGGCGGAGGAGTTCGCCAGGGCCGGCGCGCCCGCAGGCGGCCCGAACGACGGGTTCGGCATCGGCATGCTCGGCAACACGCTCCTGCAGGTCGGCACCGACGAGCAGCGCCGTCACTACCTGCCGCGCGTGCTCAACGGCGAGGACCGCTGGTGCCAGGGCTACTCGGAGCCGTCATCGGGCTCGGACCTCGGCAACCTCGGGTGCCGGGCGGTGCTGGACGGTGACGAGTGGGTCATCAACGGCCAGAAGATCTGGACGTCCGCCGGCCACCTGGCGAACCACATCTTCGTGCTCGCGCGCACCAACGTGGACGAGGTCAAGCACCGCGGCATCACGTTCCTCCTGGTCGACATGCGCCAGCCAGGCGTGGAGGTGCGCCCCATCAAGATGATGTCGGGCGACTCCGAGTTCAACGAGGTGTACTTCACCGACGCGCGCTGCCCCAAGGGGAACGTCGTCGGCGAGGTGAACGGCGGCTGGATGGTCGCCATGACCCTGCTCGGCAACGAGCGCGGCGCCGGGGCTGCCGTCAACTCGATCTCGTTCCGCGGCGAGCTGGACAAGCTGACCACTCTCGCCAAGCAGAAGGGCCTCGCATCGGACCCGCACATCCGCCAGCGCCTCACCAAGGCGCACACGAAGGTGGAGATCATGCGCTTCCTCGGTTACCGCGTGCTCACGGCGTTCATGAACGGCGGGAAGCCCGGTGCCGACGCGTCGATCGGCAAGCTGTGGTGGTCCGAGTACCACAAGGAGGTCACGGAACTTGCCGTGGACATCCTCGGTGCCGATGCTCTCGTGCCGGTCGGCCAGACCCCGCAGACCGCATTCACCACGGACTCTGTCGGCTCGCCGAACGACTCCGCCAACTGGGTGGGCGTGTTCCTGAACGCGCGTGCCGGCACGATCTACGCCGGCACCAGCCAGGTGCAGCGCGGCATCGTGGGCGAGCAGGTCCTCGGCCTGCCTAAGGAGCCCCGCGCGGACGGCGGCCCCTGGAAGACCATCCCCGGCCACGGCTGACAACCCCGGTCGCGGCGGTTCACCCGTCGCAGAGGGCCCTCGCCCGTCCTGGTTACGGCGCTGTGGTCGACGTTGCCGGTGCGTCGTCGGCGCAGGCCTCGACCATTGCGATGTCTGCGGGCAGCTTCCCGTCGAGGCAGTTCGACCTGTAGCCCTTTGACCCTTCCTCGAGCTTCTGCACCCAGTTGAAGACGTCGTTGTCACGGCACGAGTTGGTGATGACCTCGTTCATGTAGTTGACGGCCGGGCCGACAGTCACTTTGTCGACGAGGGGCTTTGCGATCAGGTAGACCGCCTCCACCAGGTCCTGCACGTTCTGGTTGTCGGGCCATTCGGCCTTCACCGGTGCGAGGTCGCCGTAGGAGATCACGGCATCGACCGAGAACTTGCTGAGCAGTCGCTCGCAGTCATTCGCGAAACTGCTTCCGGCGGGGACCGTCGTGTCGGGGGCTGATTCCGCCCCGCCGCACGACGCGAGCCCGGCCACCATCACGAGTGCCACCAGTGCGCGCTTGACCATGGGGAAAGGATAGGACGGTGCGCCTCCGCTGCCTATCCGGCTGCCCGCGAGGCGAGCTGGGCGTACAACGGGACACCGATCACCAGGTTGAAGGGGAAGGTCACCCCGAGAGCCGCGCCGAGGGCATACCCCACGTCAGCCCCCGGGAGACCGACCCGGACCGCCGCCGGTGCCGCGATGTAGCTGGCGCTCGCCGCCATCGTGCCGAGCACGGTGGCCCCGCCCACGGAGAGCCCCGCCGCCGTGCCCGCGAGGACGCCGGCCGCACCGAAGACCAACGGCATCCCGAGAGCCGCAATCACCAGCCGGGTGCCCGACTTCCGGATCTCGGCCATGCGCTGCCCGGCGAGCGTGCCGAGGTCGAGGAGGAAGAAGCAGAGGAAGCCGGTGAACAGGTCCACGAAGAACGGCTCCACCTTCACGACCGACGCGGCGGGGGAGACGGCTCCGATCACGAGTCCGCCGACGAGCAGCACCACGCTCTTGCCGGTGAGGACCTCGTGCACCGCCGTCCTGAGCGATCGGCCACCGAGCGCCCGCGCGGCGAGGACGAGGGCGATGACGATGCCGGGCACCTCGAGCACTGCCACGAGGGCGGGCATGAACCCCTCCTCCAGCGTTCCAGCAGAGCGTGTGAAGGTCTCCGCGGCGGTGAACGTGACCGCCGATACCGAGCCGTAGTGGGCCGCGATTGAAGCCGCATTCGCATGGTCGAGCCGCAGCCAGCGACGTCCCACCACGAACGCCACCACCGGCGTGACGAGACCGAGCAGCACCGTGACTGCCGCCGGGGCGAGAAGTTCGGCAATCTCGGCCTCGCGCAGCCGCATCCCGCCCTTCAGGCCGATCGCGAAGAGCAGGTAGGAACTGAGGAAGCTTGTGACCTGCTCGGGGAACCGCAGGTCGCTCCGGATGACAGCGGCGACCACGCCCAGCACGAAGGCGAGCACGGCCGGGGACCCGAGGTTGAGAGTGACGAGATCCCATGTGGACACGCAGACACATTACCTGCCATCTATAGCATGAATCAAAAGACATGAAGAATTTACCCTGTATCAGGGTGCATGAACCCCAGAAGGTATGTCAGCATTGGGAAATGGCGGGTTCCGAGCACTCACTCCCGGCCGAACCCGGCACCAGGTGGACCTTCCTGACGAACCACGGGCATGTCCTCGTGTGCATCGCCCAGAACCCGGATGTCCGTATCTCGCAGATCGCCGACCTGGTCGGCATCGGCGAGAGGGCAGCGCACAGGATCGTGGGTGACCTGGTGTCTGGTGGGTACCTGACCCGGCGCAAGGACGGGCGGAGGAACACGTACTCCGTGGACTACTCGCGCCACTTGCGCCACCCGCTCGAGTCCGACCACACGATCGGCGAGCTGTTCGAGGCGCTCACCCGCATCAGCCGAGGCTGACGCGCGGCAGGCGGCCCCGGCCGCGTTGCTAGACCCAGCCGCCTGCGTACGCCACGAACTGCCCGGTGGTGAACGTGAAGGAGCCGTCGATGAAGTTCGCGCAGAAGCTCGCGAACTCGCCGATGTCACCCAGCTTCTTCATGGGGACCTGGGCCTCGACGCGCGCGCGTGACTCGTCGTCCTTCACGCCGTTCGCCGCGAGGAAGCCGGGGAAGTCCATGAAGTTGGTGCCGACGGCGTTCACCATGACACCTGAACCGGCGACCTCCGCGGCGACGTTTCGGACCAGCATGTTCGCCGCTGCCCGTGCCGTGGAGTAGAGCGGCGCGCCCGGGGTTGGGCGGCCGCCGGCGGCACTCGTCTGCATGAGCACCTGCCCCGAGCCCTGCTTGACCATCACGGGCACGACGGCGCGCATGAAGTGGTACGGCACCTCGATGCATCCCTTCATGACCTTGTGCAGGTCCTCGACCTTCGAGTTGAGGAAGCGGCCCGTCACGATGATGCCGGTGGCGGTGGTCGCACCGTCGATGCGCCCGAACTCGGACATGGCGGCGTCGACGAGGCGCTGCGACCCTTCCGCCTCCAGGAGGTGGTTCGTGCCCGTCACGTCGACGGCCCTCGCCCCGAGCGCCGTGACCTCCTCGATGAGTCCCGGGGACGCGTCGCCGAGCACCAGGTCGTGGCCGCGGCGGGCCATCTCCAGGGCGAGCGCCGGGCCCGAGTAGCTGTTCGCCTCGCCGATGATCGCGACTCTCCGTGTGCCCGTCATGTCCTTGTCCTCCTGGTGTCCTTCGTGTTCCGTCTGTCCCTGCGCGTGCCCGCCGGTCACACCGTGAGCACGTGGCCCTCGGCCGGGTCGACCGTGCCGTTGACCAGCTGGTCGTACACGTCGAGCACCGCGTCCGCGCCGTGGCCCCGGCGGACCGTCAGCCAGCGCCGCGCATCGGCGGAGAACACCGAGAGCGCGGACTCCATGCGCGAGTTGAGCACGTCGCGTCCCCACTCCTTGCCGCGCTTGACCAGTTGTGACGGCGCAAAGAAAAACGCAGGCTTCGGCCCCGGCATCGGCGCCTCACCGGCAGCGGACTGCGACTCGCGCCAGTGCGTGGCCCCGACACGACACGAGTGCGTGAGGGCGTCGCCGAACCGCACGTGGATGCGCCGCAGCACCTCCGCGTTTCCCGCCATGTCGACGACCACCGAGGGGATCTGCTCCATCGACTCGATCCCGTCGTACGTGACGACGTCGTCATACAGGCCGGTGGACTCCACGAACGCCGCGTTGGAGGATGACGTCAGCCCGACCGTGCGTGCAGAGCCGTTCGCACGGACCTCGTGCGCGAGCGCGAGCGACGTCTTGGAGGACGCACTGGTGATGATCACCTGCGCGGCGCCGAAAATCGCGTTGTCGCGCAGGAAGTCCTCGCAGAGGTGCGACGTGACGAACAGGCCGCGCAGCAGCAGGTAGTACGACTCGTCGTCCTCCGTGCGCGAGGGGTCGGCCGGGTCGAACTGGCGGTACGCCGGCGCGTGCTTCTCGCGGTGGGCGGCGTTGTCGAAGAACCCCCCGCCACGCACGACTGCCTCCACCACGTGGTGGTCGCCCACGGGGTAGAAGCCGAACCAGTGCGAGCCCACATCCACCCCGGGAACCGCTGAGGACGTGACCACGCCGAAGCCCATCGCGGGCAGGCGGCCCCATCCGGCCTCCGCCGGGAAGAACCCCCAGTAGTCCAGGAAGTCCCCGCTGACCGCGTACGAGATGTTGTTGGCCGTGAGGGCGAACTTCTCGAGTCGCAGCACGACCGTGCCGTCTGCAGCGTGCGCCGGTTCGGTGGACCCGGCCATGCGCCTCTTCGTGATGTCAGAACGGTCGATCTCCAGGTGCACGGCGCCCCCCTTCCCGTGCCACAGTACCGAGCACGCGGGACGCACGTCCCAACGCGGAAAGAACACGGCTCATTCTGCCGACACGGGTGTGCGGACACCGCCGGTGTCGGCAACAATGGCGGCACCGCGGCACCTCGCCGCAGGCACGGGGGGTGCTGGCATGGTCGTGAAGAACGAGTTCCACGGGAGGATTGGCCGCACCGTCGCGGAGTCAGAGCCGTGGTTCGCGGTGCCGCCGCACCCGGGCGAGGACGCACCAAACGTGATCCTCATCCTCATGGACGACACGGGCTTCGCCCAGTTCGGGTGCTTCGGTTCCGACATCGACACGCCGAACATCGACGCGCTCGCTGCGAACGGCCTGCAGTTCACGAACTTCCACGTGACCCCGCTCTGCTCGCCGACGCGCGCCGCACTGCTGACCGGCCGCTCGAACCACGCGGTGGGGATGCGGTCCGTCTCCAACTTCGTCACCGGCTTCCCCAACCAGCTCGGCCACATCTCCAACCACGCAGCGACCGTGGGCGAGGTGCTGAGAGGTGCCGGCTACGGTACGTTCGCGGTGGGGAAGTGGCATCTCGCACCGATGGAGCAGTGCTCGGCTGCCGGCCCGTTCGACCAGTGGCCGCTCGCGCGCGGGTTCGACCGCTT
>JBJTCK010000063.1:0-6876 GCA_046091825.1 Actinomycetota bacterium
CGGCCACGGGCGCCACCCCGCCAACACCCCCGCACGGCCCCGGCGGCATGAGACCGACCGGAGGAAGCCGGTCGCTCTCCCCTTTCCCAGGGCCGTGGCGGGCTCAGGCGCCTGAGGCGCTCAGGCGTCCAGCCGGGTGAACTGCTGCTTCTGATACATCTCGCCGCAGGAGGACCGCCGGATCTTCCCGCTCGTCGTCGTCGGAAGCGACCCCGGGGCGACCAGCACGAGGTCGGCGACGTTGAGGGCGTGGTCGTTGGAGATCGCCGAGGTGACGGCATTCTTGAAGTCGGCGAAAGCCTCGGCGTCGTCCTCGGCGGCCCCGCGGCGCTTCTTGTACTCGACCAGCACGACCAGCTTTTCGGTCGCTCCCACCGTCACCGAGATGGCCGCCACCCGGCCGCCGCTGACCTCCGAGACAGTGGCCTCGATGTCCTCGGGGTAGTGGTTGCGGCCGTAGACGATGAGCATGTCCTTCATCCGCCCGACGATGAACATCTCGCCCTCGGACACGAAACCGAGGTCTCCGGTGCGCAGCCAGGGACCCTCCGGTGTGCCCGGCGGCGGCGCCGCCAGCATCCCGCCGAACGTGCGTTCGGTCTCGGCCGGCTTGTGCCAGTAGCCCTCGGCGACATTGTCGCCCCGGACCCAGATCTCGCCGACCTCCCCGGCCGGGGATTCGACACGGGTGTCGGGGTCGACGATCCGGACCAGCGGGGACTCCGGCATGCCGTAGCTCAGCAGCGGCGAGCCGACGGCCGCCTCGCACCGGATCGCGGTGCCCGCGGAGAGCTTCTCCGGGTCGAAGCTCACCACCTCCGGCGCCTCGGGTCCCGACCGGCTGGCCACGTAGACCGTCGCCTCCGCCAGCCCGTAGGAGGGCTTGAACACCTCCTCGCGGAAGTTGCACTTGGCGAAGCGGTCGGCGAAACGCTTCAGCGTCGCCGGGTGGATGCGCTCGGCGCCGCCGATGATGCCCAGCACGTTGCCCAGGTCGAGGCCGGCCATGTCCTCCTCGGTGGTTTTCGCCGCGGCCAGTTCGAAGGCGAAGTTCGGCGCCGCCGACCACGCGTGGGTGTTGCTGGCCAGGGCCCGGACCCAGCGCGCCGGGCGCTGCAGGAAGGCCATCGGGCTGGTGAGGTCCCCGCGGAAGCCCCCCAGGATCGGCGCGACGACCCCGAGCACCAGGCCCATGTCGTGGTAGAACGGCAGCCAGGACACCAGCGTCATGTCCGCCGGCGCGACGCCGCCGGTCTCGGAGAAGTAGCCCGCCATCAGCTGGCGGAAATTCGAGTACAGGTTGCCGTGGGTGATCATCACTCCGGCCGGAACCCTGGTCGACCCCGACGTGTACTGCAGGTAGGCCAGATCCGGCAAGCCCTCGACGCGGGCATTGGCGCCCTTGCGGGCGTCCAGGTCCAGGGTGTCGACCTCCAGGACCACCGGGGCGGGCGCACCGTCGGTCGGGCCGACGTACTCGGTGATCGCGTCGGCGATCGAGGAGGTGGTGAGCACGACCGTGGGGGAGGTGTCGGCGAGCACAGCGCTCACCCGCTCGTCGTGGGTGCCGGCGTGCGGGAAGGAGAGCGGTACGGCGATGCGGCTGGCCAGCATCGAGCCCAGGAAGGCCACGATGTAGTCCATGCCCTGCGGGGCCAGGATCACCGCCCGATCGCCGGTGTCCCCGATGGCGCTGACCTCCTGGGCGAGGTTCTGCACCCGCCGATAGAGCTGCGACCAGGTGACGTCCTCGGCGACGCCGTCCCAGTTGGAGTCGTAGTCGGTGTAGGTGAACACGACGTCCTCAGGTTGCAGGCCGGCGCGCTCACGGAGCGTGGAAAGAACGGACGCCTCGGGCATGGGCGTAGGTTACCGGCCGACGCTTGTCAGTGCCGCTGGTGGGGTGTAATTCGCCCGCTTCGCCGGGCGGCCGCAGGCGCGGATCACGGGTGTAGGTTTGGGCGGATATGAGCGCCAGCGCGAACCTCAGCCCCGCGTCGCTCCGGCAGGCGTTCAGCCATTTCCCCACCGGGGTGATCGCGGTCGCGGCCGAGGTGGACGGGATGCCGCTGGGCCTGGCCGCGAGCACTTTCGTCCCGGTCTCCCTGGAGCCCCCGCTGGTGTCCTTTTGTGTGCAGAACACCTCGACGACCTGGCCCCGGCTCCAGCGCGTCCCCGCTCTGGGCATCAGTGTGCTCGGCGAGTCGCACCGCGACGCCGTGCGGGCACTCGCCGCCAAGGACGGCGACCGCTTCGCCGGGCTGGAGACCCTGTCCACCGAGGCCGGGGCGGTGTTCCTGCGGGGCACCTGTGTATGGCTTGAGAGCGCGATCGAGAACCTCGTTGCCGCCGGCGACCACACCATCGTGGTGTTGCGGGTCAGCGCCATCACCGTGCACGACTCAGTGGCACCGATCGTTTTCCATCGCAGCGCGATTCGCCGTCTCGGCTAGCGCGCTGGGGCGGCTACCGAGCCACGTCGAAGCGGTCGAGATCCATCACCTTCGCCCAGGCGGCCACGAAGTCGTTGACGAACTTCTCCCGGGCGTCGTCCTGGGCGTAGACCTCGGCCAGCGCCCGCAACTGGGAATTGGACCCGAAAACGAGATCGACCCGGCTGCCGGTCCACTTCTGCGCGCCGCTGGCGCGGTCCTTGCCGACGAAGGTTCCGTCGTCGGCAGGCGACGGTGACCACTCGGTGGCCATGTCGAGCAGATTCACGAAGAAGTCGTTGCTGAGCTGGCCCGGTTTGTCGGTGAACACCCCGTGTGGGGAATTCTTGAAGGTGGCGCCCAGCACCCGCAGGCCGCCGACCAGCACGGTCATCTCCGGCGCGGAGAGCCTCAGCAGACTCGCCCGGTCGAGCAGGCGGAACTCGGCCGGCATCGCGCTGCCCTTCCCCAGGTAGTTCCGGAAGCCGTCGGCCGTCGGTTCGAGGTGGGCGAAGGACTCGACGTCGGTCATCTCCTGCGTCGCGTCGCCGCGTCCCGGCGTGAACGGCACGGAGACGGCGAATCCGGCGTCCTTGGCGGCCTTTTCGACCGCAGCACACCCGCCGAGCACCACCAGGTCGGCGAAGGACACCCCGGTGCTCGACTTCTTCTGGATCTCCTCGAGCTTGCGGATCACCTGGGCGAGTTCGTCGGGCTCGTTGGATTCCCAGCCGGACTGCGGCTGCAGCCGGATCCGGCCGCCGTTGGCGCCGCCCCGCTTGTCGGTGCCGCGAAACGAGGAAGCCGCCTTCCACGCCGTCGAGACCAACTGGGCCACGGACAGCCCGGAGGACAGGATCTCCGCCTTCAGCGCGTCCACATCGGCCGCGCTGAGCGTGCTCTGGCCGGCCGGGACGTGGTCCTGCCAGAGCAGCGTCTCCTTGGGCACCAGCGGACCGCGGTAGCGCGACACCGGACCCATGTCGCGATGGATCAGCTTGAACCAGGCGCGCGCGAACGCGTCGGCCAGTTCGTCGGGATGATCCAGCCAGCGGCGGGTGATCTTCTCGTAGATCGGGTCGAGCCGCATGGACAAATCGGTGGTGAGCATCGACGGGTGCGTCTTGCCGGTGCCGAACGCCTCCGGCACCGAGTTCGCCCAGCCGTCGTCCTTGGGCTTCCACTGGTGGGCGCCCGCCGGGCTGGTCGTCAGCTCCCACTCGTTGCCGTAGAGGATCTCCAGGTAGCTGTTGTCCCACTTGGTCGGCGTGTGGGTCCAGATCACCTCCAAGCCGCTGGTGGCGGCATCCTTGCCGACCCCGGTCCCGTTGCGGTTCTTCCAGCCCAGTCCCTGCTGTTCCATCGGCGCGGCCTCGGGTTCCCGCTCGACCAGCGCGGGATTTCCCACGCCGTGGGTCTTGCCGAAGGTGTGTCCGCCGACGATCAGCGCGGCGGTCTCCACGTCGTTCATCGCCATCCGGGCGAACGTCTCGCGGATGTCGATCGCCGCGGCGACCGGGTCGGGCTGGCCGTTGGGCCCCTCCGGATTGACGTAGATCAGACCCATCTGCACCGCGGCCAGGGGATTGGCCAGATCGCGTTTGCCGGAATAGCGCTCATCGCCGAGCCAGCTGTGCTCCGGGCCCCAGTAGACCTCCTCGGGCTCCCACTCGTCCTCGCGACCGAACCCGAAGCCGAAGGTCTGCAGGCCCATGTCGTCGAGCGCGACGTTCCCGGCGAACACCAGCAGGTCCGCCCAGGACAGATTCTTGCCGTACTTCTTCTTGACCGGCCAGAGCAGCCGGCGCGCCTTGTCCAGGTTGGCGTTGTCGGGCCAGCTGTTCAGCGGCGCGAAGCGCTGCATGCCGTTGCCCGCCCCGCCGCGGCCGTCCTGCACCCGATAGGTGCCGGCGGCGTGCCAGGCCATCCGGATGAAGAACGGGCCGTAGTGACCGAAGTCGGCCGGCCACCAGTCCTGCGAGGTGTGCATCACCTCGACGATGTCCGCCCGCACCGCGTCGACGTCGAGGGTCGCAACCGCCTTGCCGTAGTCGAAGTCTTCGCCCATCGGGTTGATGACGTCCGGATTGTGCTGGAGCACTTTCAGATTCGGCTGGTTCGGCCACCAGTCCCGGTTGCCGCCGCCTTCGACCGGCGGTTTCATCACCGGGCAGCCACCGCCTTCGGCCTGCTCGTTCCGGAACCGGGCCAGCAGGCTCGAGCGAAGCTCGGACTCGCTCATGGCATTGATCTCCGCGGCGGTGAGTTCCTCAGCCGCGGGGGTGCCTTCCTGTTTCATCGCCATAGGTGTTCCTTCCGGGTGGGTCGAGACGTCATCACGGGCGTGATCACGCGGGCTCTCGGGTGCTGCATTCGGGGCAGGTGCCCCAGTAGATGACTTCGGCCTCGTCGAACTCGAAGCCCTCGGGTATGCCGCCGTCGTCGCTCGCGGCCAGGCAGGGCGCGTCGCCGACGGCACAATCCACGTCTGCGAGGCTTCCACACGAGCGGCAGACCCCGTGATGGTGGTTGTCGCCGACCCGGGCCTCGTAGCGGGCGACCGAGCCCGAGGGCTGGATGCGCCGGATCAGCCCGGCCGCGGTCAGTGCCGCCAGCACGTCGTACACCGCCTGCCGGGACACCTCGGGCAGTGCAGTGCGCACCGCGGTGAAGACGCTGTCGGTGTCGGCGTGCGGGTGCGCGCTCACCGCTTCGAGAACCGCGACGCGGGGGCGGGTGACACGAAGTTCGACCTCCCGCAGGCGTGTGGCGTGGTCCGTCGAGGTCACACTCCGATCCTGTCGCGGTTTCTGGAATGGGTCAAGTATTCGGAGCGGCCCGTGCTGTCGGTATGGTCACACCTCGTGCCCCTCGCCACCGTCGCGATCGAGATGGTCCCGCCCAACATCGACCGCAGCCTCGCCGAGCAGCTCGATGAGGCGCGCAAGGTCGCGCGGATCTCCGCCGAGACGGGCATCGCCGACAGGATCGGACACGTCATGATCCCGGGGATGATCGACGAGGACGAGGACCGTCCCATCGAGATGAAGCCCAAACTCGACGTTCTGGACTACTGGAAGCTCATCGCGCCGGAACTGCCCGGCGTCAGGGGACTGTGCACCCAGGTCACCGCGTTCTGCGACGACGCGACGCTGCGCCGCCGGATCGCCGATCTGGTGGCGTCGGGCATGGAGGGCATCGCGTTCGTCGGTGTGCCGCGCACCATGGCCGACGGCGAGGGCGCCGGGGTCGCCCCCACCGACGCGCTGAGCCGCTACCGCGATCTCGTGCCCAACCGCGGAGCCATCCTGATCCCGACCCGCGAGGGGGAGGCGCAACGGTTCGGGTTCAAGTGCGGCCGGGGCGCGACGTACGGCATGACGCAGTTGCTCTACTCCGACACCATCGTGGGTTTCCTGCGGGAGTTCGCCGGCACCACCGATCACCGCCCGGAGATCCTGCTCTCGTTCGGGTTCGTGCCCAAGGCCGAAAGCCGTGTGGGACTCGTCAATTGGCTGATCCAGGACCCGGGCAACGCGGTGGTCGCACGGGAGCAGGACTTCGTCCGGACGCTGGCCGCCGCCGAACCGGCCGTCAAGCGGGGGCTGCTCGTCGATCTCTACAAACGCGTCATCGACGGCGTCGCCGATCTGGGATTCCCGATCAGCATCCACCTGGAGGCCACCTACGGCTACTCCGCACCGGCCTTCGACACCTTCTCCGAGATGCTGGCCTACTGGTCGCCCCGGTGAAGACCTGGATCGACTTCGACGCCGCACCCGTTTTCGCCATCCCGCTGACCGACGAGGTCGCTGGGGTGACGGTCTGCGAGGGGATGCTCATCGAGGGCCCGCAGGGCTGGGGGGAGTTCAGCCCACCCGCCGGGTCTGACGCCCGCCGCGACGGACGCTGGCTGACCGCGGCAGTCGAGGTCGGCACGGTGGGCTGGCCCGATCCGGTGCGGGGCCGCGTCGCGGCTGCGGTGACGGTGCCCTCGGTCGGTCCGGACCGGGCCCGCTGGATCGTCGCCGAGGCGGGCTGCCGCACCGCGGCGGTGCGGGTCGGCGAGGGCCCGTTGGCCGCCGACATCGCCCGGGTGCAGGCGGTGCGCGACGCCCTCGGCGCCGGCGGGGCGATCCGCTGCGACGCGAACGGCACCTGGAACGTCACGACCGCGGCCGCGGCGATCGGGGCACTGGACGCCGCCGCGGGAGGCTGCGAGTTCGTCGCACAGGCCCACGCTGCTGTGGACACCCGCGGCGACCACGCACGGCAACCCGCAGGCCTCGGCCACCCGCAGCGCCCGGCGCACCCCGCCGAGAGCGCCGGCATCCAGCACCGCCACGTCGGCGGCCTCGGCCAGCGCACGGTCCGGCCGGTCTGCGGCCAGCGCCGCGTCGACGGCGATCGGGACGTGGACCCCGCCGCGCAGCGCCCCCCGCTC
>JBJTCK010000064.1:0-55296 GCA_046091825.1 Actinomycetota bacterium
CCGGCGCCCCCGGCACGCGGCGTGTGGTGCTCAGCACCGACATCGCGGAGACCTCGCTCACCGTCGACGGCGTGCACATCGTGGTGGACGCTGGTCTCGCACGTGTGCCGCGCCTCGACGTGCGCACGGGACTGACGGAGATCGTCACCGTCACCTCGTCGCGCGCCTCGGCGGAGCAGCGCAGCGGCCGCGCCGGCCGCGTGCGGCCCGGCGTCGCCTACAGGCTGTGGAGCCGCATGGAGGACGCCACGCGACTGCCCCACCTGCCCGCCGAGATCACGCAGGTCGACCTGTGCGGGGTCGCGCTCGAGATTGCCGCGTGGGGCACGCCGGCAGGGGAACTGGCGCTCCTCGACCCGCTCCCCCCGAAGTCGCTCGCGGCGGCGGTCGGGATCCTCCGGATGCTCCGTTTGATCGACGATGCCGGAGCACCCACGCCGCTCGGCCGCCAGGTGCTGGGCCTCCCGCTGCACCCGCGGCTCGGCACCATGGTCACCCGCAACGCCGCCATGGCACCGCAGGGCTGGGTTGCGTGCGTCGTGGCCGCGCTGCTGGAGGAACGCGACATCATGCGCGGCCGCCCGGGCGACCTCCCCACGGACCTCGCACTGCGCGTGAAGGCCGTGCTCGGCATCTCCGGCCACGATGCCGCAGACAGGGGGGCACTGCGCAGGGTGATGGACGCCGCACGCGACATCGCCCGCCGTGCCCGCATCGACCACGACCCGCGCGTCGACGGAGACATCGTCGACGCCCTCACCGGGCAGGTGCTGCTCGCCGCGTACCCGGACAGGCTCGCGATGTCGCGCGGCACGCCGGGACAGTTCCTGATGCGCGGCGGCGGCGGTGTGTCCACCGACAAGAAGGACGCACTCGCGCGGGAGGGGTTCATCGTGGCCGCCGATCTCGACGGCGGGCGGGGCAGCTCGCGTCTCCGCCGCGGGGCCGCCGTGGACGCGACCCACATCGCCCCGGTCCTGGGTGACGACGTCACGCTCGAGACCGACCTCGTGTGGGACAAGTCCCGCGACGACCTGGTGATGCGCGTGGTGCGCAGGGTCGGGTCCCTGCGCATCGACGAGCGCGACCTCTCCCCGGACCCGGGGGACGCCACCACCGCCGCACTCCTCGCGAGGGTCACGGACACGTCCATGCGCGTGCTCGGGGGTGCCGAGAGAGCAGAGTCCCTGCGCTCACGCGCGGAGTTCGTGCGCCACCATCTCGGCGGCGAGTGGCCGGACCTCTCGCGGAAGACGATGCTCGCGGGGCTGCACGAGTGGCTCGAGCCGTTCCTCGCCGGCGCCACGTGCAGGGCGGACCTGGAGAAGGTGGACCTCGTGATGGTCATGCAGTCGGTGCTGGGGTGGGACAGGTCGTCGGCGCTCGACAGGCTCGCCCCCGCCGCGTACGTACCACCGCGCGGCAGGCCGGTCGTCATCAACTACGCAGACCCGGACGTGCCCACGGCGTCAGTCCGCGTGCAGCATCTGTTCGGCGTCACCGTGCACCCCACGGTTCTCGACGGGCGGGTGCCGTTGCGCGTGCAGCTGCTCTCCCCTGCTGACAGGCCGATCCAGGTGACCTCGGACCTCCCCGGTTTCTGGGGCGGGTCGTGGGCCGATGTGAGAAAAGACATGGCCGGCAGGTACCCGAAGCATGACTGGCCCGTGAACCCCAACGCCTAGCCTCAGGCCCATGGCAGAGTTCGCATTCACCGAGATCCTCCCTCTCGGTCCCGACACCACCCCGTACCGGCTCGTCAGCACCGAGGGGGTGGAGCAGGTGGAGACGCCCCTCGGCACGTTCCTGCGCGTCTCCCCCGCTGCCATCACGCTCCTCACGGAGACGGCCATGCGCGACATCGCCCACCTCCTGCGCCCGGGCCACCTGCAGCAGCTCCGCAACATCCTGGACGACCCGGAGGCGAGCGCGAACGACCGTTTCGTCGCTCTCGACCTGCTCAAGAACGCCGGCATCGCCGCGGGCGGTGTGCTGCCGATGTGCCAGGACACCGGCACCGCGATCGTGAAGGCGAAGAAGGGCCAGTTCGTGATGACCGGCGGCGGTGACGAGGAGGCGATCGCACGGGGCGTGTTCAACACGTACCAGACGAGCAACCTGCGGTACAGCCAGATGGCGCCGCTCACCATGTACGAGGAGAAGAACACCGGCAACAACCTGCCCGCGGAGATCAAGATCAACGCGGTCGACGGCGACGCCTACAAGTTCCTCTTCATGGCGAAGGGCGGCGGCTCGGCGAACAAGAGCTACCTCTTCCAGGAGACGAAGGCGCTCCTCAACGAGAAGTCGCTGCTGCCCTGGGTGTTCGACAAGATGATGACGCTCGGCACTGCAGCCTGCCCGCCGTACCACCTGGCCGTCGTCATCGGGGGCACGTCGGCGGAGCACGCGGTGGAGACCGCCAAGCTGGCGAGCACCCGGTACCTCGACTCGCTCCCGACATCCGGCTCCGACCTCGGGAACGGCTTCCGCGACACGGACCTCGAGGCGAAGATCCTCACGCTGTCCCAGGAGACGGGGATCGGCGCCCAGTTCGGCGGGAAGTACTTCTGCCACGACGTGCGCGTCATCCGCCTGCCGCGCCACGGCGCCAGTTGCCCCGTCTCGTTCGCGGTGTCGTGCAGTGCCGACCGCCAGGCCCTCGGCAAGATCACCAAGGACGGCATCTTCGTGGAGGCACTCGAGACGGATCCCGCACGATTCATGCCGGACGTGACGCACGAGGAACTGAGCGACGAGGTCGTGCACATCGACCTCACCCGGCCGATGGACGAGATCCGCGCCGTGCTCTCGCGCCACCCAGTGAAGACCCGCGTCATGCTGACCGGCCCCATGGTCGTGGCGCGCGACATCGCCCACGCGAAGCTGAAGGAGCGCCTCGATGCCGGGCAGGGCCTGCCCCAGTACATGAAGGACCACTGCGTCTACTACGCGGGCCCGGCAAAGACCCCCGAGGGGATGGCATCGGGTTCGTTCGGGCCCACGACCGCCGGCCGCATGGACAGCTACGTGGCCGAGTTCCAGGCGGCAGGCGGGTCCTTCGTGATGCTCGCCAAGGGCAACCGCTCCCGCCAGGTCACCGAGGCCTGCCGCGAGCACGGCGGCTTCTACCTGGGCTCGATCGGCGGGCCGGCCGCCCGGCTGGCCCAGGACTGCATCACCAAGGTGGAGGTGCTCGAGTACGCAGAACTCGGCATGGAAGCCGTGTGGCGCATAGAGGTGCAGGATTTCCCCGCGTTCATCGTGGTCGACGACAAGGGCAACGACTTCTTCGACCTGGTGAAGGTCGGCACCCCGCTCAGCCTGCGCTGACGGGGACAGCCCGGCCCGGACAGTTGACATTTGTCCTGCGCCGAATAATGTTCAGCACGGAGGCGGCCCCACCACATGCCGCCCCGGGAGGAACATCATGAAGATCCGCAACCTGCTCGCCGTGATGGCGGGCCTGGGAATGATCATGGCGGTCGACGCTGCGCCGGTCGACGCCGCTGCAAAGCAGGCAGCCGTCAAGGTCATGCTGACCGGCGACTGTGCCGACGGCGAGCACGTGGAGGATGCCGACGAGGACGACTGCGAGATCCTCGTCTCGGTGACCCCGAAGAACAAGAACGTGTCGGCCCGTCTCGAGGTCAACTTCGACGAGGACGACCCGGACGGCTGGGAGGAGATGGACTCGGCGAAGACCCGCGGCGGTCGCCTCATCTTCTCGCTGCCCGCCACCGACGAGGACGACCTCTGGATGGACGGCGTGGTCCTGTACCGCGTGGTTGTGAAGAAGGCCTCCGGAGTGAAGCTCCCGAAGATGAGGGAGTACCGCGTGGAGTACGTGTCGGCACTGGCCGCAGAGGGCGACGAGGACCTCGCCGCGGAGATGGCCGAGGACAAGGAGTTCAACGAGGAGATGGACGCCGCCCAGGCGGACAACAAGCGCAACATCCAGCAGCAGCAGCCGAACGCCGACATCAAGCAGGGCGGCCAGCAGCAGGGACAGGGAGGCTTCAACAAGGCAGCCGAGTTCAACCGTGCGTGCGGGACCATCGGGTTCCCCCAGGCCGACTGCCAGAAGCTGATCGGGACGAAGTCCCCCGGCGATGCCGAGAAGATCCTCGGCTCGAAGGCAGAAGCGTGGTGCACTGCCCTCGCCGCACCGCCGGCCGGCATGAAGGTGCCGTGCAAAGAGGTCCTGCCGAGGGTCTTCCCGCCGATCAACGGCTGACACCGGCACCTCACCAGGAGCAAGAGAAGGGCCCCCGCGAGGGGGCCCTTCGACATCTTCCGGCCAAGAACCGGGAGGCCTGGATCAGTCGGCGACGAAGCCCTTCCAGTTGCCCATGTACCCGATGAACATGTCGGACAGGCCCTCCGCACGGAGGGTGTCGCGGGAGACCGGGAGGCTGCGCATCTCGAACCCGGCATCAGCGCCCACGAGGCGCGGGAAGTCGTGGTGCAGGATCGCGGCGCGGCCCACGGCCACGAAGTCAGCGCCATTGTCCACCGCGAACCTGCAATCGGCCGCGGAGTAGAGCTTCCCCGCCACGGCGAGGCGCACCGGCCCGCGGTCGATGCCGGCGAACAGGTCGATGAGCCGTGACTCGGTGAAGCCCTCGTCGACACCGCTCTTCGTGATGTCCCACAATGACATGTCGACGAAGTCGACCTTGGCCTCTGCCACGAGGCGCGAGTAGGTCTCCAGCATCTCGAAGGTGCGCAGGCCGAATCGCTCCGGCGACAGCCGCACGGAGAGGTTGAAGGAGGCACCCGTGCGGGCGCGGATTCCGTCGATGATGTCGAAGAGCACGCGCGAGCGGTTCTCGAGCGACCCGCCGTAGCGGTCGGTGCGCTGGTTCAGCTCCGGCGAGAGGAACTGGGCGATCACGTACCCGTGGGCACCGTGCAGCTCGGCGCCGTCGTAGCCGGCCTTCTCCGCCCTCTCGGCGGCGGCCACGAAGTCCTCCACCAACTGCTCGACCTCGGCCGTGGACATCGCGCGTGCGCCCGTGGCCGGGTCGTCGCTCGGGCATACGGGGTCCGTGCCGATCAGGTCCTTCGGGGACCGGTTGCCGGCATGGTGCAGCTGCACGATCGCCAGGCTGTGGTGACGCTTGATCTCGTGCGCCAGCCTGCGGTGCCCCTCCAGGTGCTGGTCACCGAAGATGCCCAGCTGGCCGGAGAACCCCTTGCCCACAGCCTGCACGTGCGCGGCGCATGTCATGGTCAACCCGAACCCGCCCTCGGCACGCATCGTCAGCCACCTGTACTCGGCCTCTGAGAGCGTCCCGTCCTCGTTGCTCTGCTGGTTGGTCAGCGGGGCCAGCATGAACCGGTTGGCCATGGCGGGCCCGCGTGCGAACGTGACCTCATCGAACAGTGTCGTCATGGACGACAGTCTTGTCAGTCGCCCAGCTCCGCAGCGAGTTCGCCGAGTCGTGCCTCGCCCTCGGGCGTCTGACCACCGCGCGCAAGGAAGTTCGTCATCGCGGCCCGGGCGCCGGCGTCAGCGAGGAGACGGTTGAACGCGGCCGACTCGGCGAGCAGCGCGTCCTCCACCCCCGTCTCGGCTCGCAGCACCGACTGCTTCGCCTCCCGCACTGCCGCAGGGGGGAACGATGCGACCCTGCGGGCGAGCGCCATCGAGTGCGCGAGCGGGTCGTCCACGACCCTGTTGACCCATCCCCACGACTCTGCGGTGCGTGCATCGATGTCCCCGCTGCCGAGGATGACCTCCATCGCGCGGTTCCGGCCGACGAGACGCGGCAGCCGGACGGTGCCTCCCCCGCCGGGGAGGATGCCGAGCGCGACCTCGGGCTGGTTGAACACCGTGCGCGGGGACGCGAACCTCATGTCACACGCGAGCGCGAGCTCGCTTCCTCCCCCGCCGATGCGACCGTCGACAGCGGCGATCGTGGGTTTGGGCATCGTGCGGAAGTTCTCGCACATGTGGTCGAAGTCGTTCAGCGAACGGGGCGCACCCATGTCCTGCGGGAGGGCCAGGATGAGCGAGACGTCGAAATGCGCGATGAAGAAACCGGGGACCGCCGACGCCAGCACCACGGCGCGCACCGAGTCGTCCGCCGCGAGCTCGCCGGAGACGCGCACCATCTCCGGGTAGAGCGAAAGGTCGAAAAGGTTGACCGGAGGGTTGTCGATGGTGACGAGCGCGACCCCGTCCTCGTGCCGCACGGTCAGCACAGGACGGTCGCCACCGGGCATGGCCGCTACAGCAGGCCCTTCAGGGCCTCGCGGGTCTGAGCCGTCTCGTCGGGCGTGCCCCCGAACTCGACCGCGGCGAAATCGGTGACTCCTATGGACGCGAGTGCCGCGACACGGTCCTGCACCTCGGCGACGGAGCCGGTGATAGCGATGTCTGCCGGGCCAGCGGCACCCTCCTTGTCGAGCATGGCGCGGTAGCTGGGCAGCGTGCCGTAGACAGCGAACACCTGGGCTGCGCGCTCGGCCGCGGCCGCCTTGTCCGTGGTCACGCACACCGGGAGTGCCGCGATGACACGGGGAGCCGGGCGGCCGAGTTCCTCCGCGGCGCGGGTGATGGTGGGGATGGTGTGGCCCGACAGCGTGGCCGGGCCGGTGCACCATGTGAGGGTGCCGTCGGCCATCGCCGCGGTGACGCGCAGCATCTGCTCCCCCAGCGCCGCAACGACCACGCCGAACCCGGTGGAGCCGCTGGCGTCGACGCGGGCGTGCACTCGGTAGTCCTGGCCGTCGAAGTGCGCGGTCTCGCCGCGCGAGATGGGCATGAGCACGCTCAGGTACTCGCGCAGGTGGCGCACGGGCTTGTCGTAGCTCATGCCGAGCATGTTCTCGATCACGATCTTGTGGCTGAGCCCGATGCCGAGCGTCAGGCGATTGCCCGATGCCGCGGCCACCGTGTGGCACTGCTGGGCGATTGCGTGCGGGTGGCGCGGGTACGTGGGGACCACGCTGGTGCCCAGCTCGATGCGGGGCACCTCGCGGCCAACGATTGCCAGGCACGTGAGTGCGTCATGTCCGAAGATGTTGGGGGCCCAGTAGCTGGCGAAACCGTCGGACTCTGCCGACCTCGCCTCGGCGACGACATCGTCGACCGTTCCCCCGTTGACCGCACCGCCGAAGATCCCGTACTTCATGCGTTCGAAGGTACCAACCGCGGGACGTCCCGTCCCTATTCAGGCCAGGCTGACCAGCTCCAGCCAGTCGTCGCTGAAGTAGTCCACCTGGCCGTCGGGCATCAACAGGA
Organism: Actinomycetota bacterium; assembly: GCA_046091825.1. Taxonomy (GTDB): domain Bacteria; phylum Actinomycetota; class Acidimicrobiia; order Acidimicrobiales; family Ilumatobacteraceae; genus UBA2093. Next base: position 7,253 of record JBJTCK010000064.1, read on the forward strand.
CCTTCGTGGGCTGCAGGTGCTGCACGAACTCGGTGTCGTGGCTGACCATGATGATGGCGCCCTTCCACGACTCCAGCGCGCCCGCAACGGCCTCGCGGCTGCCGGGGTCGAGGTTGTTCGTGGGCTCGTCCAGCAGCAGCACGTTGTTGCGCCCCACCATCAGCATGGCGAGCGCCAGTTTGGTCTTCTCGCCGCCCGAGAGCGTGCCGGAGTCCTGGAACACCTTCTCCCCCTGCAGGCCGAACATGCCGAGGAGGGCGCGCAGCTGCGTCTCGGTGAGCGCACTGCCGGCCGGCAGCTCACGGCGCATGTGCCACAGGAGCGACTGGTGTGCGTCCAGGAGGTCGTGCTCCTGGGCGAAGTACCCGACACTCACGTTGTGGCCCCACTCGAAGTGGCCGAGGTTCGCCGAGGTCTCCCCCGCCAGGATGCGCAGGAGCGACGTCTTCCCCGCGCCGTTCAGCCCGAGCACGAGGAGGCGCTCTCCCCTGCCGAGGTCGAACGCGACGTCCTCGAACACGACGGGCCCGCCGTACGCCTTCGACAGACCGTTCGCCTTGATGACCGTCTCGCCGGCCTGGGGCGGGTCGGGGAACCTCACGTTCAGTTTCCTGTCGCGCCGCACCGGGCCGGCACCCTCTGACTCGATGCGCGCGATGCGCTTCTCGATGCTGTGCGCCATGGCGGCCTTCGTGGCCTTGGCACCGAAGCGGTCCACGACCTCCTGCAGGCGGGCGACCTCCTTGGCCTGCATGACGGCCTTCTTCGCCAGCCGCGCCTCGTCCTCCGCGCGGGCCCGCTTGTACTGGGTGAACGTGCCGCGGTACTCGACCACGCGCCCCGTGTCGTCCTCGTCGGGGCGGTCCAGGTGGAGCACGCGCGTGATCGCCTCGTCGAGCAGGTCGAGGTCGTGGCTGATGACGAGCAGGGCGCCCTTGTAGCCGCGCAGGAAGTTGAGCAGCCAGGTCTTGGCGTCGATGTCGAGATGGTTCGTGGGCTCGTCGAGCAGCAGCATGTCGCTGCCGGCGAACAGGATGCGCGACAGTTCCACGCGGCGGCGCTCGCCGCCGGAGAGCACCCTCAGGGGCAGGTCCAGCCTGTCGGCCTTCAGCCCGAGTCCGGCGGCTATCGAGCGCGCCTCGCTGCCGGCGGAGTACCCGCCCTTCATGCGGAAGGCATCCTCGGCCCGCACGTACCTGCTCACGTTGCGCTCGCTCGCATCCTCCTCCATGGCGATGCGCAGCTTCTCCAGACGCTCCAGGTCCGCGTCGATCTCGCGGCCCGACAGGATGTGCGAGATGGCAGACCTACCGTCATCGACCGCGGAGGCGCGCGGGTCCTGGGACAGGTACCCGAACATGCCGCTGCGCGTGACCTTGCCGGCCGCGGGTTCGTTGTCGCCGCCGAGCACCTTGAACATGCTGGTCTTGCCGGCACCGTTGCGGCCGACGATGCCCACCTTGTCGCGGGCCATCACCGTGAACGTGGCCCCTTCGACCACGTTCTTGCCGCCCACCTCGACCGTGAGGTTCTGCACCTGCAGCATCGCTAGGGCCTGGTGCTCGTGGTCGCGCCCGGCTGCGCCGGGACGGTCGTTGTGAGGGAACCCGGTGCCGTCATGGGCGGCACGACGGCAACGCCAGCCACCGTGGAAGTCGTGGTAGTGACCCCGCTCACCCGGGTGTCGTCAGTGAACAGCGCATCGATGCACCCGGGCGAGCCCTCTGGGGCCGGGCCGAGAGCCCCTGCGACCGACTTCACCAGCAGGGCGCGGCCGAGGACGGTGGGGTGCACCCCGTCGTTGTTCAGCACACCCTGCTGGGCGGATGCGGTGCCCCAGTCGAGCACCGACACGTTGTCGTTGGAGCTGGCGAGCTCGCGGATGACGTCGTTCACCGCCTTCTGCGAGTCACGGAACAAGGTGGTCGTGAGGAGCAGCGTTGGCCGCGGCGCGAGGGAGACGACGATGCGCTCCATGTCCTGGCGGTACCGGTCGATGCTCGCACTGGGGTTCGTGCCGAGGAGCACCACCGCGGCGTCCCACCCTTCCTGGATGCGCTTGCGCAGCACCTCACGGCCGAACGACGCCGGCTGGCCGGACTCGGCCTCCACCGTGGTGCGCCAGCCGAGCGGCTTCAGTGCGTTGCACATCTCGTCGCCGTACCGGGCGGCGGTGCCAGCGAGGATGGAGTCGCCGATGACGAGGAGCCGGTTGCCCGTGGCCCGCGCGCCGATCAACTGCCCCTGGACCCCGGGCACCGTGAGGTCGGCACCGTCGAGCGAGATGCTCCCCCCGGGGCCGGCCGCACCGGGGATCCGCCCGATGCCGGTGAGCACGGTGTCGCCGGACGCGGAGGATCCCCCGCACGAGGCGAGCAGGACCAGTGCTGCGGCGAGCACGACGGGGCGGGGGCGGACCGTGGGCATGAGCCCCACACGCTATTGGCAGGGTGCGCGGACTTCCCGCCACCCCCGCCGCCCGGTTACTGCTGTCCGCCCCGCTGGGCCCGCAGTTCGTCGCGGATCTCGATGAGGAGGTCGTTCGTGGACACCGCCTCGTCCGCGGCCGCCCCGTCGTCCTTGTCGCGGAACCGGTTGTAGAGCTTCACGACCACGAAAAGAGCCAGCGACACAAGGATGAAGTTGATCGCGGACGTGGCGAACGCGCCGAGCTCGATGTGGCTGCCGTTGACGGAGACGTACTTCTTCGAGAAGTCAGGCTGCTTGCCGCCGAAGATGGCACCGATCAGGCCCCCGAGGATGCCGGGCTGGGTCGCGCTGCCGGCGAACGAGTCGACCACCGTCTTGAACGCCGCGCCCATCACGAACGCGACGGAGAGGTCGACCACGTTGCCGCGGTTGATGAACTCGCGGAACTCCTGCACGATCCCGCGGCGGGCGATCTTCTCCTTCGCCAGCTTCTCGACCTTCTCGATGATCTCGGCCATGGCCCGAGACTATTCGGTGACGAGGTCGTCGAATCGGTCAACGCGGCGCAGCGACGGGAACAGGCGCCAGAACAGTGCGACAATCCCGAGCGTGGCGATGCCGCCGCCGACGACCGTGGCGGGCACACCGACAGACGCGGACACCGCCCCGGACTCGAAGGCACCGAGCTCGTTCGACGCGCCGATGAACACGCCCTCCACCGCCGAGACCCGGCCACGCTTCTCGTCCGGTGTCACGAGCGGCACGATCGAGCTGCGGATGAACACGCTCACCATGTCCGCCGCCGAGCCGATGAGGACCGCAACAAAGGCAACCACGTAGCTGTGGGTGAGGCCGAGCACGATTGAGTGCACGCCGAACACTGCGACCACGATGAAGAGGGTCCGGCCGACATGCCTCGTGACGGGACGCGAAGCGAGGAAGATCGCCATGAGTGCCGCCCCGATCCCCGCCGAGGCCCGCAGCCACCCGTAGGCGACGTCGCCCACGCCCAGGCGTTCCTCTGCGATGACCGGCAGCAGCGCGATCGCGCCGCCGAACAGCACGGCGAAGAGGTCGAGCGAGATCGCCGCAAGGAGGATCGGCGTGCTCCGGATGAACCGGAGGCCCTCCATGGCCATCCTCATCGTGGGGCGTTCCTTCTTCTGGAAGTCCGCCCCTGTGCGCGGCACCTTGATGGTGAGGAACGCGGCCATGCCGACCGACATGAGCCCGGCCGACGTGGCATAGGCGACCCATGGCTCGATCGCGTAGAGGAAGCCGCTCACGGCCGGGCCGACGATTGCTGCGCTCGTCCATGTCGCCGACGAGAGGGCGATCACGCGCGGCAGCCCGCCTGCTGGGGCGATGAGCGGGGGGATCGTGCGGATGGCGGGGGACGCGAACGCTCTCGCGACACCGAAGAAGAACGCCACCACGAACATGAACATCGTGCCGGTCGGGTCGGTGCGGGCGTAGAACATGAACGCGAGGGCGGACAGCACCTCGCCGAACTGGGAGACGAACACGACCTTCTTGCGGTCGAAGTGGTCGGCCACCGTGCCCGTCACGAGCACGAGGAGTGCCGCCGGCAGGAACTCGGCCAGGCCCAGCCACCCGATGTCCAGCTCGTTGCCGGTGATGTCGTAGATATGCTTGCCGAGTGCGGCGGCCTGGAGCATCACGCCCACCGTCATGGTGAACTGGGCGATGAGAAAAGCGGTGACACCCGGCGACCGGAGGACCTCCCGGCCCGTGGGGGTCTGCACCTGTGCCGAGTCGCTCACCGTGCGGTCCAGCCGCCGTCCACAACGACGGACTGGCCGGTCATGAACGAGGACGCATCACTCGCCATGAAGAGGAGCGCGCCGTCCAGCTCGTGCTCGGCACCCATGCGCGGGATCGGCGAGTTCTGCTGCACGTACTTCTGCGAGCTCTCGTCGGTGTCCATGCCGGCTGTCATCTCGCTCACGAACCAGCCCGGGCACAGCGAGTTCACGCGCACGCCCTTGCGCGCCCACTGGGCCGCCAGCTCGCGCGACAGGGCGATGACGGCACCCTTGCTGGCGGCGTAGTTGGCCTGCTTGACGGGGGTGCCGGCCACCATCCCGAGGATCGACGCCACGTTCACGATCGCGCCGGACCGCTGGGCGACCATGTGCTCGCCGACGAGCTTGCACAGGTGCCACACGGCGGTGGTGTTCACCTCGACCGTCTCGCGGAACTGACCGAGTGTCTCGGACTCGATGGGGATCTTGTGCGTGATGCCCGCGTTGTTCACGAGGATGTGCACCGTCCCGAAACGCGCGACCACGGCGCGCACCATCTCCTCGCGCTGCGCCTCGTCCGCCACGTCGCACTGAACCGGGAACGAGCCCGGCAGCTCCGCGGCCAGCGCCTCCAGTCGGTCGAGCCGACGGGCAGTGAGGGCCACCTGCGCCCCCGCGGCGTGCAGGACCCGCGCGAACCGCGCGCCGAGGCCCGACGACGCACCCGTCACGACCGCGACCCTGCCGTCCAGTCTGAACTGGGCCAACGGGTCGAGTGCGCTGCTTTCTGGCATGCGCCGAGGCTATTCCTCGCCGGCCACTGTGCCAGCATGGGAACGTGAAAGTGCGCGTCGGGTACGGCCTCGGTGTCCGCACCAGACTGAACGACACGGGGTTCCTCGACGTGGTCGATGCACTCGAGCGCCTGCGGTTCGACAGCCTGTGGCTGAGCGAGCGAATCGGTGGCGAGGCTCCCGACCCCCTCGTGGCGATGTCGTTCGCCGCCGCGCGCACGACGCGCCTCAAGTTCGGGATGAGCGTGATGGTGCTCCCCGGCCGCAACCCCGTGGTGCTCGCGAAGGAACTCGCCACGCTCGACCGCATGTCGGATGGACGGCTCCTCCCTGCCTTCGGCCTGGGGGCCGCCGACCCGCAGGAGCAGCAGGCATTCGGCGTGGAGCGGGGAAAACGGGCCAGGATGTTCAACGAGGCGCTCGCGGTGGTGCGCAGCTGCTGGAGCGACGAGACAGTCACGTTCCACGGGGAGCACTACGACTACGAGGGCATCCGCGTGGAGCCGAAGCCCAAACAGACCCCGCCCGACGTGTGGCTGGGCGGTATCGCCGAGAGCGAACTGAAGCGGGTCGGGAGGCTGGCCGACGGCTGGCTCCCCAGTTTCGTGACCCCCACCGACGCCGAGGCCGGGTGGAGAACGATCAACTCTGTCGCCGCCGAGCACGATCGCGAGATCGAGGACGAGCACTTCGGCGTGCTTATCCCCTACTCCCTCGGTCCGGCACCGGAGCCCGTGCTGGCCGGCCTGCGCGCCAGGCGCCCCGACCTTGACGACATCTCGCTCATCGTTCCCCAGAGCTGGGACGAACTCACCCGCGCCATCAACAGGTTCATCGACGTGGGCGCGTCCAAGTTCGTGGTCATCCCGATGGTGGAACCGGCAAGCCCGCAGGCATGGGTCGCGCACCTCGAGGAGGCTGCAGCAGTGCTGAAGCCCCTCGAGAACTGAGCAGGCTACTTCGCCTTCGTTGTCTTCTTCTTCGGCTTCGGCTTCGACTTCGTCGAACTGGCGGCAGGCTTGCGCGCTGCCGGCTTCTTCGCCGCGACAGGCTGGAAGTTCGCCACGAAGTCGATGAGCAGGCGCGTGCCGAAGGCCGTGGCACCGCGGTTCAGCCAGCCGTTGTCGCCGTCTGCCTCCATCGGGCCTGCGATGTCGAGGTGCGCCCACGGCACGCCGCCGGTGAACTCGTTCAGGAACAGGGCCGCCGTGATGGCGCCACCGAACGGGCCGCCCACGTTCTTCATGTCGGCCACGTTCGAGTCGAGCAGGGCTCGGTAGTCGGTGAACAGCGGCAGCTGCCAGATCAGCTCGTCGGTGCGGCGGCTGGAGGCGAGCAGCTGGTCCACCACGCCCTGGTCGTTGCCGAGCACGCCCGCCATCTTCTTGCCGAGCGCCCCGATGCACGCGCCCGTCAGCGTGGCGATGTCGACCATCGCATCAGGCTTCGTCTCGGCCCCGAGGGACAGGCCGTCGGCGAGGATGAGGCGGCCCTCGGCGTCCGTGTTGTGGATCTCGGCGGTCTTGCCGTTGCGGAACGTGAGGACGTCGCCCAGCTTCATCGCCGACCCGCTCGGCAGGTTGTCCGTGCACATCAGGTAGGCGGTGACGTGCGTCTTCACCTTCAGCGCTCGCATGGCGCTCATGGCACCCAGCACCGCGGCGGCGCCGCTCATGTCCATCTTCATGCTCGCGTGGCTCGCGTCGCTCGGCTTCAGCGAGATGCCGCCCGAGTCGTACATCACGCCCTTGCCGACCAGCACGACCTTCTTCGTGGCCCCCGCCGGTGCCCACACCAGCTTCACCACGCGCGGCGGCTCCACGCTTCCCGCGTTCACGCCCACGATGCCGCCGCACCCCATGGCCTGCAGCTGCTTCTTGTCGTACACCGTGGCGCGCAGGCCGGACTTCCGGGCGATGGCCACTGCCTCACGGGCGAAGCGGGTGGCCGTGAGGTGCGAGGGCGGCGTGTTGGCGTGGTCGCGCGCGGTGCACACCGCCGTCGCGACGGCGGTGCCCTCCGCGATGCCGGCACGCACCTGCGCGTCCGCGGAGACCAGCACGATCCTGCACAGCGACGGCACCGAAGACTTGTCCCGCTTCAGTTCGGCCCAGCGGTGCAGCGCGAGCGCCGCACCCTCGACGAACGCCTTGGCGGCGCCACGGCGGTCCAGCCTGCCGGTGCCGGCGATTGTGGTGGCCATCGACGCATGACGGGAGCACGCGCGCGCCGCCGCGGCGCCGATGTTGCGCATCGTGTTCTCGTCCAGGTCCTTTACGGCCCCGATGCCAACGAGCACGCGCGCAGACTTCGACCGCGGTGCGGGCGGCAGCGCGAGGGTGGAGCAACAACGGCCCTCGAAGCCCATGGCCGACAGCTGCGCACGGGTGAGGCCGACCTCTGCGGGGACGGGCCCCTCGCTGGCCACGGGGATCGCGATGACCGCCGTGCCTGATGGGACTGATGCCGATGACGTGAACGATGTGCGCATCCCCCCACATTATGTGGGACGGCGCACCGGGAACCGTGTCGCTACAGGCTGCTGACCGGCCGGGAGTTGCCCTCCTGCCAGCGCGCCATCGTCCAGAGGAGGTCCGAGAGGCGGTTGAGGTAGGGCACCACGTAGCTGGGCGGCGGGGCGGCGCCGAATGCCTGGCGCTCCGCACGGCGCACGGTGGTGCGCGCGAAGTCGAGCCACGCGGCGACCGGGTGCTCGCCGGGCACGACGAACTCGGTGGGCGGCTCGAACTTCGTGTCGAGGTCGTCGATGATGGACTCCAGCCGGTCGACCATCTCGCTCGTCACGCAGCTGCGGCCGGGCTCCAGCTTGTGGCGGTTGGCGGGCAGGGTGGCGAGCTCGGCCATGAGGACCCACAGGTCGCGCATGATCGGCACCACGATCGTGTCCACATCGCTGCCGTGGCCCGCTGCAACCCGCACCAGACCGATGACCGCCTGGGCCTCGTCGACGGCCCCGTACGCACGGGGCAGTTCAGAGTCCTTCGGGACGCGTCCGCCGTAGAAGAGACCGGTGGTGCCGTCGTCACCTTCCCGGGTGTAGATCTTCTCTCGTGCCATGCATGTCACAGGCTATTGGCACCCGGTCCCGATAACTGGAACGCCCGGCGGAACATCCTGCCAAGTAGCGTTTGAGTGGTCATGGCACGCCAGCCCTACACAGAAGCAATCCGCGAGAGGGTCATCGTCTTCGACGGGGCATTCGGCACCTTCGTCCAGGGTCTCGACCTCGGCCCCGAGGACTTTGGCGGCGCCTCGCTCGAGGGCTGCAACGAGATGCTCGCGCTCACCAGGCCGGACGTGATCGAGCAGATGCACCGCGCGTTCCTCGAGGCAGGCGTCGACGCCGTCGAGACGGCGAGCTTCGGGAGCTTCTCCACGGTCCTCGCCGAGTACGACATCCCGGAGAAGGCCCGCGAGCTCAACGTGGCGGCCGCATCCATCGCACGCCGGGTGGCGGACGAGTTCGAGCAGCGCGACGGCAGGCCGCGCTACGTCGCAGGGTCCATCGGCCCGGGCACCAAGCTGCCCTCTCTCGGCCACATCTCGTTCGCCGACCTGCGCGAGGCCTACGTGGAGCAGGCACTCGGCCTCATCGAGGGCGGGTGCGACCTCTTCCTCATCGAGACGTGCATGGACCTGCTGCAGATCAAGGCGGCGATGCAGGCGTGCCGGCGCGCCATGGCGGAGACGGGGCGCACCCTGCCCATCCAGGTGCAGGTAACGATGGAGACCACGGGCCGAATGCTCGTCGGCACCGAGATCGGCGCCGCCTATTCCGCGCTCATCGCCATGGGGCCCGACGCGATCGGGATCAACTGCGCCACGGGCCCGGCCGAGATGCAGGAGCACCTGCGCTACCTCGCCGAGCACTCCGAGATCCCCGTCAGCGTCCTGCCGAACGCCGGGCTCCCGAGCGTCGTCGATGGGCGCACCCACTACGACCTCACACCGGAGCAGCTCGCGGAGTTCCACCGCCACCACGTGGCCGACCTCGGCATCGGCATCGTCGGCGGGTGCTGCGGCACCACACCCGAGCACCTGCGCGCCGTGGTCGAGGCGGTGCGCGGCACCAGCCTGAAGCAGCGCCGTCCCGACCACGAGCCGAGCGTGACCTCGCTCTACTCACCCGTCCCGATCGAGCAGGACAACTCGTTCCTCATCATCGGCGAACGCACCAACGCGAACGGCTCCAAGGCCTTCCGCGAGGCGATGCTGCGCGGCGACTGGGACACGTGCCTGAAGATGGCCACCGAGCAGATCCGTGAGGGCTCGCACGTGCTCGACGTCTGCGTTGATTACGTGGGCCGCGACGGCACCGAGGACATGCACGAGATCGCCTCGCGTTTCGCCACCCAGGCGAGCGTGCCCCTGGTGCTCGACTCCACGGAGCCTCAGGTCATGGAGGCGGGGCTGCAGTTCGCCGGCGGCCGGTGCATCCTCAACTCGGCGAACCTGGAGGACGGCGAGGAACCCGGCAGCCGCCTCGACCGGGTGTTCACGCTGGCCCGCGACTACGGCTCCGCCGTCATCTGCCTTCTCATCGACGAGCGCGGCCAGGCCCGCGACGTGGAGTGGAAGATGGAGGTGGCCCACCGCCTCTCGGCGATCGCGAGGGAGCGATACGGCCTCTCGAACAGCGACCTCATCTTCGACCCGCTCACGTTCCCGCTTGGTACCGGCGACGAGGACCTGCGCAAGGACGCCATGCACACGCTCGAGGCGATACGCCGCATCAAGGCGGAGATCCCCGGCGCGTACACCACGCTCGGCCTCTCCAACGTGTCCTTCGGCCTCAACCCGGCGACCCGCCAGGTGCTGAACAGCGTGATGCTGCAGGAGGCCCGCAACAACGGGCTCGACTCCGCGATCGTGCACTTCTCGAAGATCCTCCCGATGTCGCGCATCCCCGAGGAGCAGAAGAACGCGGCGCTCGACCTCATCTACGACCGCCGCAGCGAGGGCTACGACCCGCTCCACGCGCTCATGGCCATGTTCGAGGGCGTCACCTCCGTTGCTGCCGTCAAGGAGGACCGCAGCGACTGGACCGTCGAGCAGATCCTCCGCAGGCGCATCATCGACGGCGAGCGGGAGGGCCTCACCGACGACCTCGACAGGGCGATGGCGACCGGCATCGCCCCGCTCGACATCATCAACGAGACCCTCCTCGACGGCATGCGCGAGGTCGGCGAGCTGTTCGGGAGCGGCCAGATGCAGTTGCCGTTCGTGCTGCAGAGTGCCGAGACCATGAAGATGGCGGTGTCCCACCTGGAGCCCCACATGGACAAGGCCGGTGCCGCCACGTCGAAGGGGAAGCTCGTCCTCGCCACGGTGAAGGGCGACGTCCACGACATCGGCAAGAACCTGGTGGACATCATCTGCACGAACAACGGCTACGAGGTGCACAACATCGGCATCAAGATCGGCATCCAGGAGATGCTCGACAAGGTGCGCGAGGTCGGCGCCGATGCACTCGGCATGAGCGGCCTGCTCGTGAAGAGCACCATCATCATGCGCGAGAACCTCGAGGAGATGAACACGGCCGGCATGAGCGACGTGCCGGTGCTGCTCGGCGGCGCCGCGCTCACCCGGAGCTACGTGGAGCAGGACCTCCGCAAGGTGTACGACGGGCGCGTCTTCTACGGCCGCGACGCATTCGAGGGCCTTGCCACGCTCGACAGGCTGATGGAGATCAAGCGCACCGGCACGGACGACCCGGAGTTCGGCCGCAAGCCGGGCGAGCGACTGGTGCCCCGCCGCGAGAAGACGGACGTCGACCCCGCCGGGCTCCCGCGCCGCTCCCCGGAGGTCGAGACCGACAACACGGTGTTCGCACCGCCGTTCCTCGGGTCGAAGGTGGTGAAGGGGATCGGCATCGACGAGATCGGCGCGTACGTGAACGAGACGGCGCTCTTCCGCAACCAGTGGCAGTACCGCCCGGAGAAGGGCGAGAGCGACGAGGACTTCAGGGACCGCATCAGGCCGATCCTGCGCGAGCAACTGGCCGCGGCGAAGGCGGCCGGCTACCTGGTGCCCCAGGTCGTCTACGGCTACTTCCCCGTGAACGGCGACGGCAACGACCTGGTCGTGTGGACGGACGACACCCGCACGGTCGAGCGCACCAGGTTCGCCTACCCGCGCCAGCACGAGGCCCCGCACCTGTGCATCGCCGACTTCTTCCGCCCGGTGGAGTCAGGCGAGGCCGACTACGCCGCGTTCCACATCGTGACCATGGGCGCACCCGTCAGCGAGAGGGCCGCGGAGCTCTTCGCCGAGAACCGCTACAACGACTACATGGTCCTCCACGGCATCGGCGTGGAGATGGCCGAGGCACTCGCCGAGTACTGGCACCACCGCATCCGCACCGAGTGGGGCTTCGTCGACGAGGACGGGCCGAACGTGGCCGGCCTCTTCCGCCAGCAGTACCGGGGCGGCCGCTATTCCTGGGGCTACCCCGCGTGCCCGGACCTGGAGGACAACGCGCGCGTCGCAGAGCTCCTCGAGGCCGGCCGCATCGGCATCGAGGTCAACGAGGACACCGGGTGGCAGTACCAGCCGGAACAGACCACCTCGGCGATCATCTGCCACCACCCGAAGGCCAAGTACTTCGTTGCCCGTTGAGCGCCCATGGCGCTCCTGCGATGTCGCCGGCTGAGTTCCCATGACGCTGTCCCTCGTAGTGTCGGCAGCATGAAAGCAGCCGTGTACGACACCACCGGCGGACCGGAGGTCTTCCGGTACGCAGACATTGACGAGCCTCAGCTCCGCAAGGGGGGCGTGCTCATCGACGTGCGCTTCGTCGGCATCCAGGGCGGCGACCTGCTGCACCGCGCGCGCGGGGTGCTCGCCACCAACCCCCACGTCGTCGGCTACCAGGCATCCGGCATCGTGCGCGCGGTCGGTGACGGAGTCACCTCGTTCGTGCCCGGCCAGCCCGTGGTCGCCACGATGGGGTTCGGCTCCCACGCAGAAGTCGTCAGCGTGCCCGCTGGCTCCGTGTGGGCAGTGCCGGACGGCGTGTCGCTGGAGCAGGCAGCAGGCGTGCCGATCGAGTTCGGCACCGCCCATGACTGCCTCTTCGAGTTCGGCGGGCTGACCGCCGGCGAGACGGTGCTCGTGCAGGCCGGCGCCGGCGGGGTCGGCCTGGCCGCCATCCAGCTCGCGAAGGCGGCAGGCGCGACCGTGCTCGCCACAGCATCGAGCGACGACAAGCTGGAGCGACTTGCCGCGTTCGGGTGCGACCACGGGATCAACTACGTGAGGGAAGACCTGGCGAAGAAGACCATGGAGATTACGGGCGGCAAGGGTGCCGACCTGGTCGTGGACTCCGTGGGCGGCGAGACTCTCGTGCGCAGCGTGGCGGCCCTCGCCTACCGCGGCCGCATCTCGTGGGTGGGTGACGCGGGCCGTGACCCGAACCCGCCGGATGTCGGGATGATCAAGGGCAAGAACGCCCGGCTGACCGGTGTCTTCCTGGGCGCCGAGATGGGCTTCAACCCGCAGCGCACCCACTCAATGATCGACTCGCTGCTCGGCCGCGTCGCCGACGGCGAACTGGACGTGGTGATCGACCGCGTCTTCCGCCTCGCGGAGGCTGCCGACGCGCACCGCTACATCGAGTCGCGGAAGGCCTTCGGCCGCGTGCTCATGACCCCCTGACAGCAGCCCACGCCGGGCCCGTGCGAGGGTCTGAGCATCTCTCAGCGGGGCTGGCTCTTGTTCCAGTTCGCCACGAGTGCGGCGTAGTGACCGCCGAGGGCGGTCAGCTCATCGTGCGTGCCGATCTCGGTCACCCTGGCACCTGACACGACCGCGATGCGGTCCGCGCGCTGCACCGTGGAGAGCCTGTGCGCCACCACGATGACGCTGCGCCCGTGCATCAGTCGGTCGAGAGCCGCCTCGATGAGCATCTCGGTGCCCGGGTCCAGGTTGGACGTGGCCTCGTCCAGCACGAGCACGGCAGGGTCGACGAGTGCGGCCCGGGACAGGGCGACCAACTGGCGCTCTCCTGCCGAGAGCCGGGAGCCGCGCTCGCGCACCTGGGTCTCGAGACCCTCGGGCAGTGCCTCGAAACGCTCGCGCAGCCCCAGAGAGTCGAGCGCAGCGAGGAGCTCGGCGTCCGTCGCGTCCGGCCGCGCGATGAGCAGGTTGTCTCGCACGCTCCCGTCGAAGAGGAACCCCTCCTGGGGGATCACCACGATCCTCTCCCGCAGTGACGCCATGGAGGCACGGCGCAGGTCCACCCCGCCGAACGTGACGGCACCCTCCACCGGGTCGTACAGGCGCGCCATCAATTTGGCGAGGGTCGACTTCCCCGCACCGGTCGGGCCGACCAGCGCCAGGCGCGTGCCTTCCGCGAGCACGAGCGACACGTCGTCGAGCGCCGGGCGCTCGACACCTGCATAGGCGAACGTGACCCCCTCCACCGTCAGGTCGCCGCGGGCGGGCAGGTCGACAGGGTGCGCGTGCTCGTCCACGTCGGGGACGGTGTCCAGGATCGTGAACAGCTTGTGCAGGGCCGCCGCGGCCGACTGGAGCGTGTTGTACAGCTGGGACAGCTGCTGCACGGGGTCGAAGAGTGTGGCGAGCAGGAGGACGAAGGCGACCACGGTCCCCACGGTGACGTCGCCGCGGTGAACCAGCCAGCCGCCGATCCCCACGATGAGCGCCGTGGAGGCGATGCCGCAGAACTCGATGAGGCCGAAGTACCACGTGCTGACCTTCACCGAGTGCAGGTGGCTGCGGAACAGTGCCCGGTTCGACTCCTCGAAACGACGGATCTGCTCGTCCTCGCGCGCGTACGCCTGGATGACGCGCACCCCCGTGATCCCCTCCTGTAGCGCCGACAGGTTGGCCCCGACCTTCTCGCGGACCTCCAGGTACGCCTTGTTGGCGTCGCGCTGGAACTTCACCGACGCGGCGATGATGAAAGGGAACACGATGAGCGTGATGAGGGTGAGCTGCCAGGACAGCGAGAACAGCAGGAAGAACGCAAGGACCAGCAGCAGGCCGGACGAGATGAACTGCATCAGGCCGAACTGCACCAGCTCCGACATGGACTCGACGTCCGCCGTCATGCGCGAGACCAGCACGCCCGCCTTCTCCCGGTCGAAGAACGCCATGGACTGGCGCTGGATGTGGGCGAACACCCGCGTGCGCAGCAGGCGCAGGAACCCCTCGCCGGCGGTGTTCAGCTGCACGTACTGGGCACGGCCGGCAACGTAGGACACCGCCACCACGATGACGTAGTACAGGACGGACCTGTTCAGCTCGTCCGCATTGCCGTCCTTGATCCCGGCGTCGATGCCGTGGCGCACCAGCACCGGCCCGGCGAGGGTGCACAGGGTGGTCAGCACGACGAGGAGGAGGGCGCGCAGCGCAGGGCGCCGGAACTCACCGGCCATGCGGATGCTCCGCGCGAGCACCTTGCGCGTCTGGCTGCGGTCGAGCTTGTCCTCCTCGGTGATCCCTCCGCCCCTGCGCCCGCCGCCGCCCCCGGCGAACATCAGGCACCGCCCCCGGCAGGCACGTCCGCGGCCGGCTCGCTCCACGCCGCCAGCACCTCGCGGTACTTCCCGCTCGCGCGGAGCAGTTCCTGGTGCGTGCCGCTCGCGGCGATCCTGCCGCCGTCCAGCAGCACCACCGTGTCGGCCAGTTCGATCGTGGCGGGCCTGTGGGCAATGACGATGGTGGTGCGCCCACGCATCACGGTGGCGAGGGCGTCCCTGATCTCGTGCTCCTTCGTGGGGTCCACAGCCGATGTCGCGTCGTCGAGCACCAGCACGCGCGGGTCGGCCACGATTGCGCGCGCGATTGCGACGCGCTGGCGCTGGCCGCCCGACAGGGAGAAACCCCGCTCGCCGAGAGTGGTGTCGTACCCCTCGGGCAGCTGCATGATGAAGTCGTGGGCGCCGGCGAGGCGAGCCGCCCGCTCGATCACGTCGCGGCCCACCTCGGGCCTGGCGAACGCGATGTTCGCCGACACGGTGTCGTTGAAGAGCAGCGTGTCCTCGAAGACCACGCCGATCGAGCGCCGCAGGTCGCGCAGGCGCAGCCCGCGCAGGTCCACGCCGTCCAGGCGGATGGAACCGTGCTGGGGGTCGTAGAAGCGCAGGAGAAGGCGCGCGATAGTCGACTTGCCCGACCCCGTGGCGCCGACGACGGCGACGGACTCGCCCGGCGCAATTGTCCAGTCCATGCCATCGAGCACGCGCACGTCGGTGTGGCCCAGCTCGTAGCCGAACCTCACGCCGGAGAACTCCACCGCACCGACGGGCCGGGCGAGCCCGGCAGCGGGCAGCTTCTGCGGCCGCGGCGGGTCGGCGATGGCGGGCTCCTCGGAGAGGATCTCGTTCACGCGCATGAGTGCCGCCGCGGCGCGCTGTCCCATGGCCACGGTCATTCCGATGTTGCGCATCGGCCAGATCAGCATGGTCAGGTAGGTGTTGAAGGCCACCAGCCCGCCGAGCGTCATGTCGCCCGACAGCACGCGGTGGCCGCCGATCCCGAGCACCGCCACGAGACCCAGGTTCGGCAGCAGGTCGATCGCGGGCAGGAACCTGCTGCGGATCCGGGCCGCCTTCATCGACTCCGTGCGGATGTCCGCGGCCTCCCTGTCCAGTTTCGACTGCTGCACTGCCTCGGCACCGAAACCCTTGATGACGCGGATGCCCGACACCGACTCCTCGACCACGTTCGCCAGCTGCGCCTGCTCCTGCTGCACGGCCATCACGGCAGGGTGGATGCGCTGGGAGAAGCGGCGCGCCGACACATTGATGAACGGCAGCGGGAACAGCGCGACGGCGGCGAGCAACGGGTCGCTCAGGAAGAGGATGACGACCACGAACAGCACCATCGTGACCTGCGAGGCGAAGATCGGGATGTTGACCACGAACCCCTGCACCTGCTGCAGGTCGCTCGATGACCTGCTCATCAGCTGGCCGGTCTGCGCGCGGTCGTGGAAGCCCACGTGCAGGCCCTGGATGTGGGCGAACAGGCGCTCGCGCAGCGTGGACTCCGTGACGCGGCTCTCGCGAAACGCGATGTAGCGGCGCCACGCGGCGAACGTGCCGGCCACCGCCGCGGCGGCGAGGATGAGCGCCGTCCAGAACGGCAGCGACCCGCTCTCGTTGATCCCCTTGTCGATGGCGAGCCGCGTGAGCTGGGGGACGGCGACCTTCGCGAGCGTCCACGACAGACCTACGGCCACGCCCGTGAACAGCTGGCGGCGCTGCAGCAGGAGGGTGGACCAGAGGAGGCGCCAGCCCTCCCTCGTCACCCCTGTCCCGCCGCGCGCCATCTCCGTGCCGCTACGCGTGGACCGACGGCGAGAGCGCGCGGACGGCGTCCCAGTGCTTCAGCTCGGGGTCGAAGGGCATGATCGCGAGCGAGGACGTGGTCACCCCGTTGTCGAAGTACTCCTTGATGCGCTCGCGGCAGTGCGCCGGGGAGCCGTGCACGATGAGGTCGTCCACGACGGAGTCCGGGATCGCGGTGAGGGCGGCCTTGCGGTCGCCCGCCTTCCAGTTGTCCCACATGCCACGCAGTTCGTCGCCGCGGCCGAGCCAGGCGTGGAACGCCGCGTAGACGGGCACGTTCAGGTATGCAGCGATCGCGAAGCGCGCCGCCTGGCGCACGGCGTCCGCGTTCTCCGACGGGCACACGAAGATGCGCGCCACGATCTCCTTCGGCTGGCCGCCGGACGCCTCGTTCACCACGGCGGCCACGCGGGACACGTCCCCCGGCGACAGCCAGTTGATGATCGTTCCGTCGGCCTCCCTGGCCGCGAGGCGCAGCATGCCCTCGCGGAGCGCGGCCACGAGGATCTGCGGCTTCGTCTCCGGACGGATGCCCAGGCGGAACCCGTCCACGGTGAACGTGTCGTAGCTCTTGGCCACCTTCTCGCCGCTGAGTGCGTCGTTCAGGAACCTCACGACGTCACGGACCTTCTTGTAGGGCTCCTCAAACGGGATCCCGTTCCACCGCTCCACGATCACATTGCTGGAGGACCCGATGCCGATCGCGAACCTGCCGGGCGCCGCATCCGCGAGCGTGGCCACGGACTGGGCGAAGCACGCAGGACTGCGCGTGTACGCGGGCACGATGGCGGTGCCGAGCCGGAGGCGCGGCTCCCAGGCCGCGGCCAGTGCGAGCGGGGTGAAGGCGTCGGCCCCGTCGGCCTCTGCCGACCAGATGTCCGTGTAGCCCATGTCGGCGAGCTCCATGAGCTTGTCGCGCTGGGCGTGCAGGTGTCCGGGCAGCGGGACCGTCATCCCCGGCCGCACCGGCATCCCGTGGTGGCTCTTCGCTCCGTATGCGTTCATGGTGTTCCCCTCTCCCCCTCGCGGGGTTCTTCCTCCCGGTCCTTGTGGATGCGCGCGATGCAGCTCTGGCTGGCGGTCGCCATCAATGTGCCGTCCTCGGCGAACATGTGGACGAGACCGTGGCCGAAGCCCCTGGCCAGCCCGTGCGCCTTGATGTCGATGAGCACCCACTCCGTGGGCACCAGGTTGATCACGCGCAGCGTGTTGTCGAGCGAGTTGCCGCCGGCCCTGATGCCGAGCGCCTGGCCGATGCCGCGGGGCACGAAGTCCCCGAGCACGCCGAGAGTGGCGGCGTCGACACCGTCGATGATCGAAGGCAGGCGTGCCCACATCACCGTGTGGCCGTCGTTCTGGGTGCCGTCCAGTTCCTGTTCCGTGCGCACGCGGACCGTCCGCTCCAGCATGAAGTCGTGGATCGACTCCTCGGTGGTCCAGCGGTGGGCGTACTCGGGGCACTCAGAGGGCGGCGGGGCCGGCGGGGCGGTCTCCCACTGCCCGGAGTGCGGGAAGTCCCTGTCGCCGAGAGCGGCATTGACGACCAGGATCTCGCGCTCGCCCACGTGCGCCACCACGCGCGCCTGGGTGATGGCGTTGCCGACCACGGGCACGATCACGTCGATGTCCATCACCTCTCCGGGCCGGGCGTAGCTGAGGTACTGGGCGGTGGACCACACGAGCTTGCGCTCCGTGGTGCCCTCCATTGCCGAGATGGCGGCGCCGAGACCCGCGCCGCCGTAAAGGAAGTTGCCCCCGGTGCAGAGCTTCCGCCCGATGGGAAGGTGCCACCTGTAGGGGTTGTGGGTCTGTTCGAGGCCCAGGAAGGTGCGGCTGTCCATGACGTGTCCACGCTAGTTCCGGGGGCGCTCCCCGGGCGGACTGTGGACAGTGCCCGTGGGCTAACTTGCGCCCATGGGGGATGCACCGTGGTTGGGTGACGCCTGTTCTCTCGTGGACGAGTTCCGCGCGGGACGGCGGTCACCGGTCGAGGAGATGAAGGCGACGCTCGCCGCCGTGAGGGCGAGCGGACTGAACGCGGTGTCGTTCGTGGATGAGGAGGGCGCCCTCGCGCGCGCGACGGCGGCTGACGTGTCGCGACCCTTCGGCGGCGTGCCGCTCGGCGTGAAGGAACTAGACCACGTGGAGGGATGGCCCGCCACGGAGGCCTCCGTCCCCCTCGCCGACCGCGTGTCGGGCTGGACGTCGACCATGGTGGAGCGCCTCACGCAGGGTGCCGGCGCGAACCACTTCGGCCTCACCACCTCCAGTGAGTTCGGCGGGGTCAACATCACACGCACCGTGCTGAACGGCGTGACCCGCAACCCGTGGAACACCGCGCACACTCCGGGTGGCTCGTCCGGCGGCACGGGTGCCGCGGTTGCGGGTGGGCTGTTCACGCTCGGCACCGGCGGCGACGGCGGCGGGTCAATCCGCATCCCCGCGGGCTTCAACGGTCTCGTCGGTCTGAAGGCCACGTTCGGCCGCATCCCGCGCGGCCCGCGTGCGGAGTACGGCAACCTGACCGTCACCACCGGGGGCCTCACGCGCAGCGTGCGCGACACCGCGCGCTGGTTCGACGTCTGCAACGGCCACCACTCCGGTGACCCGCTCAGCCTCCCCAGGGTGGATGGCTGGGAGGCCGGGCTCGGGACGGTGCCCGTGCGCGGGCTGCGCGTCGCGATCGTGGAGAACTGGGGCGGCGCCGTCGTGTCCCCCGCCATGTGGAACGTGCTGCTCGAGGCCGCCGACCATCTCGTCGCATCCGCCGGACTGCGCCGTGTGGACGGCGTGGACACGGCGCTCCCGCGCATGGGAGCCGCGTGGTCAATCAGCGGGATGATCGAGATCGCCGCGCTGCTCGGCGACATGTGGCCGGCGTGCGAGGACGACCTCACGCCGGAGATGCGCGCCGGGCTGCGCCTCACTGCGGGGCGGTACAGCGCCGCGGAGCGGGCCAAGATCGAGGCACGCCGTGCGGAGCTGAACGTGCGCATGCACGCCATCTTCGAGCAGGTGGACATCGTCATCACCGCCTCCAACCCCGACATCGCGTTCACCGCGGAGGGCCCCCTCCCCGACACGTTCGGCGGCATCAAGGCCGGCGCCGGAAACAACGGGCTTCTCACCTTCCCGTGCAACCTCCACGGCAACCCCGGCATCTCGGTGCCGGCAGGCACCGTGGACGGGCTCCCCGTGGGGCTCCAGATCATCGGGCGGCACTTCAGCGAGCAGGTTCTCCTGGAGCTCGCCCGCATCCTGGAAACGGAGCGGCCGTGGCCGCTCACGGCACCGGGGGCACCGCTGTGAGCACGAACACTGGTCCGCTCGCGGGCCTGAAGGTCGTCGACATGTCCGTGATGATCTCCGGGCCCCTCGCCGCGATGATGCTCGCGGACCAGGGGGCCGACGTCATCAAGGTCGAGTCACCGGGCATCGGCGACATGATGCGGTTCCTCGGCAGCCAGAAGGGCGGCGAGACCGGCATCTTCGCCCTGCACAACAGGGGCAAGCGCTCCATCGGCGTCAACCTGAAATCGGACGAGGGTCGAGAGGTGTTGCGCCGTCTCCTCGCCGATGCCGACGTGCTCATCCAGAACTTCCGGCCCGGTGCGCTCGGCAAGCTCGGCTTCGGCTACGAGGACGTGCGGAAGTTCAACGACCGCATCATCTACGTCTCGATCAGCGGGTTCGGTCAGGACGGCCCGCGCAGCGGCCAGCGCGTCTACGACAACGTGATCCAGGCTGCTTCAGGCCTTGCCTCGGTCCAGACGGACAAGGTCACAGGGCGCCCGCAGATCTTCCGCACGCTCGTGTGCGACAAGGTGACCTCGTACACGGTCGCCCAGGCCGTCACGGCGGCGCTCTTCGCGCGCGAGCGCGGCAGCGGCGGACAGCACATTGACGTGGCCATGATCGACTCCGCCATCGCGTTCATGTGGCCGGACTCGGCGATGGACGCGGCACTGCTGGATGACGACGTCCTGCGCACGCCCACCATCGGCGAGAACTACGCGGCGCTCGAGCTGAAGGACGGCTTCGTCACCGTCTCGGCCGTCTCGCAGCCCGAGTTCGAGGGGTACTGCGCGGCGCTCGGCAACCCGGGGCTGGCCAAGGACCCGCGCTTCGCCGATGCCGCGTCGCGTTCCGCGAACACCGCCGAGCTGCGGCTCGAGATCAAGAAGCTGACGGATGCGATCACCGTGGAGGAGTTCCTCGCGAACGCGGTGGTGCACGACGTGCCCGCGAGCGGCATCAACACCCTGCACACCGTCCACGAGGAGCCGCAGGTGGTGCACAACGGGTCGTTCGTGGTGCGCGACCACCCACAGGCCGGTTCCATCCGCGAGGCACGCCACGCACCGCGGTTCGGCGGCACCCCCACGCAGCACCCTGCGCCGGCACCCACCAGGGGCCAGCACAGCGACGACATCGTCAGCGAGATGGGGCTGGACGCCGCGGCACTACGGGCCTCGGGCGCGATCTTCTAGCTCCTCACGGTCCCGGGCGGGGCTACTTCGTCAGTGCTCGGCCGACGATCTCTTTCATGATCTCGGACGTGCCGCCGTAGATCGTCTGGATGCGGCTGTCCGCCCACGCCCGCGCGATCTTGTACTCGTTCATGTAGCCGTACCCGCCGTGGAGCTGGAGACACCTGTCCACCACCTTGTTCTGCAGCTCCGTGGTGTGGAACTTGGAGGCGGCCGCCTGCTCGGCCGTGAGCTTGCCCTCGCAGTGCAGCTCGATGCACCGGTCCACGTAGGCCTGCGCCACCTGAACCTCCGTGTGCAGTTCTGCCAGCACGAACTTCGAGTTCTGGAAGGACGAGACCGACTGGCCGAACGCCTTGCGGTTGTTCGTGTACTCGATCGTCATCCGCAGCGCGGACGCCGCCACGGCGACGGCACCCACTGCGATGGAGAGGCGCTCCTGGGCGAGGTTGCGCATGAGGTACGCAAAGCCCAGGCCCGGCTCACCCAGCACGTTCGCGGCCGGCACCTCCACGTCGCTGAAGAACAGCTCGGCGGTGTCCTGGGCGTGCATGCCCAGCTTGTCCAGGTTCCGGCCGCGATCGAAGCCCTTCATCCCGCGCTCCAGGATCATGAGCGTGAAGCCCCGGTGCCCGGCGTCGGGGTCCGTGCGCACCGTCGTGATGACGAGATCGGAGTTGATGCCGTTCGTGATGAAGGTCTTGGCGCCGTTCAGCACCCACGTGTCACCGTGGCGCACAGCGGACGTGCGCACCCCGGCAACGTCGCTGCCCGTGTTCGGCTCCGTGATGGCGAGCGCGCCGACGAGCTCGCCCCTCACCATGCCCGGCAGCCACCGGGCCTTCTGCTCGTCGTTCGCGAGCGAGAGGTAGTACGGCAGCACGATGTCGTTGTGCAGCGTGAAACCGTTCGCCGACCCGATGCACCCCGAGTCGCTGACCTCCTCCAGCATGACGGCACCGAAGTGGAAGTCGTCCACGCCGCCGCCGCCGAACTCCTCCGGCACGTTGTAGCCGAGGAAGCCGTGGCGGCCCGCCTGCAGCCAGATGTCGCGCGGCGTGATGCCGTCCCGCTCCCACTGGTCGTGGTTCGGCGCGACCTCCTTGTCCAGCCATGAGCGGAAGGCCGAGCGGAACTGCTCGTGCTCGGGCGAATAGACGGTGCGCTCAAAGAAGTCCATGGGGCACACGCTAGGCAACCGGCCCTCCCGCACGACGGTCCGGCCCGCGGATGACCCCGACTACTGTCGGTCCGGGTCCGCACTTCGCGTGCGGACCGGGTCGGTCGATCGGAGGACACATGGGCGCACTGTCGATGACACAGTCAGAGAGGGAGGAGTTCCTCGCCGGGCTCCACGTAGGGGTCCTCGGCATCGAGCGGCCCGACGGACCGCCCCTCGCCGTGCCGATCTGGTACGCCTACGAGCCGGGCGGCGAACTGTGGTTCCTGACCTCCCCCGACTCCGTGAAGGGGCGCCTCCTCCGGCAGTCAATGCGGTTCAGCCTGTGCGCGCAGTCAGAGTCGCTCCCGTACAAGTACGTGTCGGTCGAGGGAACGGCGACCCTCTCCCCCGCCGACAAGGAACTGCACAGCCGACCCATGGCGCACCGGTACCTCGGCGTGAAGGGCGGGGACCGCTACGTGGAGAGCGGCGCGGGCGAGGACGACGGGGAGTCGGTGCGGGTGTCCATGGTGCCGGAGCGCTGGTTCACCCTCGACTACTCGAAGCTCTAGGCGGCGCAACTAGGCGAGCACGGCGCGGGCCACCAGGTCCGTGCCGAACGCGGTGAGGATCGCCAGGTACATGAGGCCCGTGGCCGCCATCACCGCTGAGTAGCTGCGCTCCTTCAGTGCCCTGATCGTGACCTCGATGAGGACGGCGGTCGTCACCGCGCACGCCAGCCAGAACCACCCGAGCATCCCGCCCCAGCCGTCGTCCACCGAGCCGGCGAACACGCTGAGCATGCCGGTGGGCAGCAGCATCGCAACCACCTGGAACGGCAGCAGCCACCGCACCGTGACGACAAGTTCGTTCAGGATCCTCCGCGGGAGGCCCGGCTGCACCAGGTACCAGTGGCCGAGCAGCATGGCATCGCTGACGGCACCGAGGAAGAACGTGCCGATGACCACGCGAAGGAGCGACACCGCGGTGTCACCCGTCCCGACGGCGGCATCGAGTGCGCCTGCGACCACACCCACCAGACCGATGGCCGGCGCCACGATGTCGAGCCTCACGTCCCTGCGCATCACCGTGGCGAGCGAGACGGCAGCAACAGCAGTGGCAGAGACCTCGCGTACCGGGAGGGCATCAGTGGCGATGCCAGCGGCGACCGCACCAGCCGCGATGACCAGGTAGGTGATGCGGATCAGCCAGCCGTAGCCGCGGCCGATCTCGTGCCGGCGCGTGGTGAACCACAGGAAGAAGAGGCCACCGGTGCTCCACTGCAGGAGCACCGTGGCGGCATCGAGTTTGATCACCTTTCGATCACTTGGCTGTCACCGTCTCAGTGTCACGTCCCGAGCGCAGCAAGGTACCCGCGCGCGCGTCGAGCGCCACGTTGTCCCGCACCGATTCGACACCGTTCACGATGACATGTTCCACACCGACGGACTCGCTGTACACGCGGCCCGCGCCGCCGGGCAGGTCGAAGCGCATCTCGGCGGGACCGGGCCCGATCCGTTGCGGGTCGAAGACGCAGATGTCGGCGGCCCAGCCAGTGGCCAGGCGTCCGCGGTTCTTCAATCCGTAGTAGCGGGCGGGGCGGTCGGTGAGGTGGTAGACGGCCTCCTCGAGCGGCATCAGGCCGTGCTCGCGCACCGCGCGCTGCAGCATGCTCGTGCAGAAGGCGTAGCTGTCGATCATGTCGAGGTGCGCGCCGGCATCGCTGGCCCCCACGATCGCACGGTGGTCGCGCCACACCTGCACGCGCTTCTCCCACGTCTCGCGCGTCTGGCCGTTGTCCTGGTTGGCGATGACCGTGTTCAGGTTGTCGTCGATGACGACGTCGCACAGCAGGTCCCACGCGGACATGCCGAGCTCGGTGGCGATCTCGCCGATGATCCGGCCCTCGTGCGGCTTCCACTTCTCCGAGAACGTCTGCAGCAGCTGGTAGTTGCCCCAGTTCCCGATGGACTTCGTGGGGCCCACGGTGGCCTGCGCGAGCTCGTTCATGCGCGCGCGGCCGGCAGGGTCGCGCAGCATCGCCAGCTTCTCCTCCGGCGGGAGTGCCATCAGGGAGTCCCAGCCGTCGAGGATGTCCAGGATGAAGCCGCTGCGGAAATTGAGGCGCAGCCGGAAGGTGTCGGGGAGGGTGAGCGCGAGCACGTGACCGCCGCGCGACGCCGCGATGTCGAACCCCGCCAGCTGGTGCTGCACGAGGTCCCAGTTCTGTGCGTAGACCTGCAGCAGGTTCCAATTGAGCGGGCGGTCGGCCGCGGCACTCATGTCGCCCATCAATTCGAAGGTCTCGCGGTCGAACTGGCCGACTGCGGGGATGAACTCGAGGACCGTGCCCGGGTGGTTGCGCACCTCGGCGCACAGGGCCATGAGCTCCGCCCGCGACGCGTGACGCGACGGCACGGGCACCCCGGTGTGGTCGTTGTGGCTGGGCGACCACGTGGAGGAGAAGCCGAGCGCACCTGCCTTCAGGCCGGCGCGCAGCAGGGCGACCATCGCATCGATCTCCTCCTGTGTCGCCTCGCGCTTGTTGGCGTCGTCATGCATGACCACACGCCGCAGCGCACTGTGGCCCACGGAGAACCCCGCGTTCGGCATGAGCGTGCCGTCGAGGGCGTCCAGGTACTCGGCAGTGCTCGACCAGTTCCACGGGACACCCTGCTGCAAGGACTCGAGCGGCATGCCCTCCACGCGTGCGAGCATCCGCATGAGGTAGTCACCGTCCTCCGGGGTAAGCGGGGCGATCGTGAACCCGCAGTTGCCGCCGAACACAGTGGTCACGCCGTGCATCGGTGACGGGCTGAGCGTCGTGTCCCAGAAGGCCTGCGCGTCGTAGTGCGTGTGGAGGTCCACGAAGCCCGGCGACACCACCAGGTCTGTGGCGTCGATCGTCCGTGCCGCCGGCCCGTCGATCTCGCCGACCGCGACGATGCGGCCGTCCTTCACGCCCACGTCGGCACGCACAGGCTTCGCCCCCGTGCCGTCGATGACCGTCCCGCCTGTGATTGCAAGATCAAGTGACATGGTGTCCCCTCCCCCTCGGTGTGCCAACACTATTCCCGCGGGAAGGGTGCGTCAGCAGTCGACGACGACGAGGTCGTGGTCGGCGTGGTTCAGTGCCCGCGGGCCGGACTCCGTGGCGACCACGATGTCCTCGAGGCGCATGCCCCACTTGCCGGGCACGTAGATGCCGGGCTCCACGCTGTACGCGTGGCCGGCGGCGATCGGCTCTGTGTTCCCGGACACCATGTACGGGTCCTCGTGCTCCTCCATGCCGATGCCGTGCCCGGTGCGGTGCACGAACCACTGGCCGTAGCCCGCGTCGTCGATGACGGCACGCGTGACGGCGTCGACCTGCTCGCACGGCAACCCGACGCGGCCGGCGGCCACTCCCGCGGCCTGGGCCCTCTTCAGCACCTCGTACGCCCTGGCGATGTCCCCGGGCACCTCGCCCGTGTGGACGCACCTCGTGATGTCGCTGCAATACCCGTTCATGGTGCCGCCGAAGTCGCACAGCACTATCTCGCCCCGCCGTATGACCCTGCTCCCGGGGTGGTGGTGCGGGCTGGCCGCGTTCTCCCCCGCGGCCACGATCGCGAAGTTCACCTTGTCGTGGCCCTCTGCGATGAGCCGGGCGGAGATGTCGGCCGAGACCTGCGCCTCCGTGCGGCCGACCATCGGGATCTTCCCTGCGTGCAGCTGTGCTGCGACCCTGTCGGCGGCGGCGGCAGCGGCGGCGAGCGCATCGACCTCGGCCTGGTCCTTGCGCGTGCGCAGCGGGGCCATGACCGTGACCGACCTCACCCAGCGGGTGCCGGGGCGGTGCGTGATGAGGTCCACCAGGAAACGTGACCACATCTGGTCACCGACGGCGACACAGGACGCACTGCCGAGGAGGCCGTGCGCGAGCGCCACCGGGTCGTCGGTCTCGTCCCACGGCACGGTCTCGAACACACCGGGCACGGGCACCACGCGCGGCGCCTCCAGCCGCGGGATCACGAGCATCGGCATCCCCCCGCGCGGCACCACGAGCAGCGTGAGGCGCTCGAGGGGCATCGCGTGGTAGCCGGTGAGGTACGGCAGGTCGTGGCCGACGGAGAGGACCAGCGCGTCGACACCGGCGGCGGCCATCTCGGCGCGGACGCGCTCCACCCTGGATGCGTAGACGTGGGCGGGGGCAAGGTGGCTCATCGGACACCGATTGTGACAGGTACGGCGGCCGATGCCGCTTCCTTCGCGTGGTAGCTGCTGCGGGTGAGCGGGCTGGACTCCACGTGGCCGATGCCGGACGACTCGCCCCACTCCTTGTACTGCGCGAACACGGCGGGCTCCACCCACCGCGACACGGGCAGGTGGTGCGTGGTGGGCCGCAGGTACTGGCCGATCGTCACGATGTCGACGCCCACGGCGGCGAGGTCGAGGAGCGTGGCGCGGACCTCCTCGTCCGTCTCGCCCATGCCCACGATGATCCCCGACTTCGTCACGAGACCGCGTGCCTTGGAACGGGCGAGCACAGAGAGGCTGCGCGCGTACCCTGCACTCGGTCGCACCGCGCGCTGCAGGCGCGGCACCGTCTCGATGTTGTGGTTCATCACGTCGGGCGCGGCGGCGAAGAGGGTCTCCAGTGCGTCCGTGCCGCGCGCGTCCGAGATGAGCGTCTCGATGCGGATGGAGGGGTCCACCGCGCGGATCGCCTCGATGCACCTCGCCACGTGGCCCATCCCCTCATCCGGCAGGTCGTCACGGGCCACCATGGTCAGCACCGCGTACGCGAGCCCCATGCGCAGCACTGCGTCGGCCACCCGTGCCGGTTCGCCCTCGTCGGGCGGCTCCGGCTTTCGGGTGTCGACAAGACAGAACCCGCACGCCCTCGTGCAGCGCTCGCCGAGCACCATGAACGTGGCGGTGCCGGAGTCCCAGCACTCGGACAGGTTCGGGCAGCCCGCCTCCTCGCACACCGTCACGAGCGATAGGTCGCGCAGCGTGCGCTTCAGCGACATCACGTTGTCGCCCATGGAGACGTGCGGGCGGATCCAGTCCGGCTTGCGCTCGCTGATGTCGACGGCGTCCTCCACGCCGGCCCGGGCGAGACGGCCCATCAGGCGCACCGGCTGGCCGGGGCCCTCGCCGCGCGAGAACAGCGAGAGGTCCTCTGGGGTCTCCCTCCATGCCACGTCGTGCCGCTCGAGCGCACCGTCCGTCCAGGTGAGTGCCGCACGCCGTGCCACCGCCGCGGCGACCTCCTGCATCCCCGCATCGATGCCCTCCTCGGCGAGGGACGTCACGGGGTGCTCCGGGATGCCGCACGGCACGATGTGGTCACGCATGTAGGCGAGGTCAGTGGTCACGTTGAGCGCGAAGCCGTGCATGGTGCGCCGCCGGCCGATGCGCACCCCCACTGCACAGATCTTGCGCGGCCGGCCCTCGGCGACCCCCAGCCACACGCCGGGATAGCCCTCCAGTCGCGAGGCACCGGGCGCACCCACGTCGGCGAGCGCGTCGATGATCACCTGCTCGAGCAGATGGACGTAGGCCGACGACTCCGCCGGGCCGTCGGCACCGTTGCGTCCCTCGAGGACGAGCAACGGGTAACCCACCAACTGCCCGGGACCGTGGTACGTGATGTCGCCCCCGCGGTTGACTGCCACGAAGTCGGCCCCGACGGCGGCCGGGTCGCACTTCAGGTTGTTCGCGAGGTCAGCGGACGGGCCGTGGGTGAACACGTGGGGATGCTCCATCAAGAGCAGGTGGTTCCCCCTGCCGCCGGCGAACACGGCCTCCTGCACGGCGAGCGCCTCGCGGTACGGCACGCGGCCGAGCCAGCGGACCTGCAGTGCGGGCCGAGCCATCTCCTGTGCCGTCGCCTTCCTAGAGCTCGCTCGACCAGTCGCGGGTCTCGAGGATCTCCTTGATGCGCACCAGGAACCCCGCCGCATACGCGCCGTCGAACGCACGATGGTCCCACGCCATGGCGAGATTGCCGACCGGGTGGATCGCGATCGACTCTCCGCCGCCCGGCACGTCGATCACGACGGGCTTCTTCACGATGGCATCGGTGGAGAGGATGCCGACCTGGGGCTGGTTGATGATCGGCATGGTGAGCACGGAGCCCGCCGAGCCGTTGTTCGACAGCGTGAACGTGCCGCCCTGGATCTCGTCGGGCGAGAGCCGGCGGCTGCGGGCGCGCGAGGCAAGGTCGTTGATCTCGCGCGCGATCGCGCGGAGCCTCTTCGTCTCTGCGTCGCGCACGACGGGCACGAGCAGGCCGTTGTAGTCGAGGTCCACGGCGATGCCGAGATCCACGTAGCGGTGCACAACCAGTTGGTCGTCGCCCACAGAGGCGTTCAGGTGCGGGAAGTCCGTGAGCGCGTCCACGACGGCGCGCGCGATGAACGGCAGGTACGTGAGGCTGAACCCCTCGGACGCCCTGAACTCGTCCTTCACTCTCCCCCGCGTGGCGTCGACGTTCGAGTAGTCGACCTCCACCACGCTGAACGCGTGCGGGCTGGCGCCCTTGCTCATGATCATGTGCGAGCCGGTTGCCTGGCGGATGCGCGACAGGGCCACCACCTCGTCGCGGGCACCGGCGACCACGGCAGGCCGCGGCGCAACGGGTGCTGCCCTCCCGGGCGCGGCAGGTGCCGGTGCGGCCGGTGCAGGCTCTGCTGCCGCCGGGACGGCGCGGGCGCCGCCCTTCTCGATGACCGAGAGCACGTCGTCGCGCGTGATGCGCCCGCCAGGACCCGTGCCCGTGATGGCGCGCACGTCGAGGCCGTTCTCGTTGATGAGCCGGCGCACGACCGGCGACAGAACGATGTCCGAGCCCAGGCTGTCGTGCTGCGCCGCAGCGGGTGCGGGAGCAGGAGCCGGTGGAGCAGCCGGGGCGGGTGCAGCAGCCGGCGCTGCGGCAGGAACCGGTGCAGGTGCCGGAGCAGGTGCCGGCGCGGGGGCAGATGCAGCAGCAGGCGCCGGCACCGCGGCAGGGGCAGCGCCTGCGTCACCGACGACACCGATGACGGCACCCACGGGGACCGTGTCACCCTCCTGCACGCGGATCTCCACGAGCACGCCGGCAACCGGCGAGGGAACCTCGGTGTCGACCTTGTCGGTGGACACCTCGAACAACGGCTCGTCGGCGGCAACGGCGTCGCCCACCTTCTTGAACCAGCGGGTGATCGTCCCCTCGGTGACCGTCTCACCGAGCTGCGGGAGCGTTACTTCTGCCATCTGTCGTCCGTTCCTTGTCGTTCTGACTGTGCGTCGTTTCTGTCTCTGTGTCGTGCGTCTAGGAGTTGATGCTGCGGCCGGTCAGTGCCATCACCGTCTCGCCGAACAGCTCGGAGAGGCTGGGGTGAGGCTGGATGAAGTGCGCGATCTCGTCCACGCTCGCCTCCCAGTTGACCGCGAGATACCCGCCGGACAGCTGCTCGGTGACCCACGGGCCGACCATGTGCACGCCGAGAACCTGTCCGGCGCTGCCGTCGGGGTTCTTCTTGGCGATGATCTTCACCAGACCGTCGATCTCGCCCAGGATCTGCGCGCGCGAGTTGGCGCGGAACTGGTGCTTCGAGACGACCACGTCGTGGCCTGCGGCCTTGGCGGCCTCCTCGCCCGGTCCGGCCCAGGCGACCTCCGGCTGGCAGTAGATCGCCCACGGGACACGGTCGTAGTCCACCGGCACCGTCTTCTCGCCCAGCACC
The DNA here is from genome assembly GCA_046091825.1 of Actinomycetota bacterium. Taxonomy (GTDB): domain Bacteria; phylum Actinomycetota; class Acidimicrobiia; order Acidimicrobiales; family Ilumatobacteraceae; genus UBA2093. The sequence goes on from JBJTCK010000064.1 coordinate 36,946, forward strand.
TGCTTGACCACGAGGATCGCCTCGGCATAGGCCACGTGCGCGAGCTGCGGCGTGTTGATGAGGTCACCGATTGCCCACACGTTCGCTGCCGACGTGCGGCACCACTCGTCCACCTCCACGAAGCCGCGGTCGGAGACCTTCACGCCGGTGGAGGCCAGGCCCAGCTGGTCCGCGAACGGGCGGCGGCCGATCGACACGATGACAGCGTCGACCTCCATGGACTCGCCCTCGCCGAAGTGCACCACCGTGGAACCGATGCCCGTGGGCGCGTGGCTCTTCACGGCGACGCCGGTCTTGATGTCGATCTTCTTCTTCTGGAACGAGCGCACGACCACGTTGGCGAGGTCCGAGTCGAGACCGGGGAGGATCTTCGGCAGTCCCTCCAGGATCGTGACCTGGGCGCCGAGGTCGGCGAAGGTGGAGGCGAACTCGCACCCGATCGCGCCCCCGCCGATCACTGCGATACGGGACGGGATGTGCTCCAGCATCAGCACCTCGTCGGACGTCATCACGGGCCCGCCGGGCTCGAACCCCGGGATGACACGGGGCACGGACCCTGCAGCGAGGATGACGTTGCGCCCGCTGATGCGGCTTACGGCACCGTCGGCGGCGGTGACCGTGACGGAGTTGTCGGCGTTCAGCGAGCCGGTGCCCTGCAGGTAGGTGACCTTCTTCGCCTTGGTGAGCCCGGTGAGGCCCTTGACCAGACCGTCCACGATCTTCTGCTTGCGTGCCTGAGCGACCGCGAAGTTCGTGTCGCCGACCACGGTGGCGATGCCGAACTCGTTCGCGTGCTCCGCGTGGCGGCGTGCCGCAGCGGTCTCGAGGAACGCCTTTGCCGGGATGCAGCCGCGGTTCAGGCAGGTGCCGCCGATGGTGTCCTTCTCGACAAGTGCAACCGAGAGGCCGGCGGAGGCCCCGTAGAAGGCGGCCGCGTAGCCACCAGGACCGCCCCCGACGATCACAAGGTCGAACTGGTCAGCCATCGCAGGGTCTCCTCAGCGGGTAGGGGCGCGTGTGTCGCACGAAGCACCTCCAACGGTAGCCGTCAGGGGCCTGCGGACCACTGGGATTGGCCGCCGGCCCGCAGGTACGCGATGGTGACGGTGCCCTCGCTCGCGGGGAAACTGACCACGCAGGGTCCGCTGCCGGCAGCGCTCGTGAACGTGCAGGCGGGCCGCCCCGACATACCCGTCGATCCCGTTCCCGTTGGTGCCTCGACCTTGCCGCCGGCGAGCATCCTCCAGCCCTCCGTGGCGACGGCCCCGTCCACGCCCCGCATGGTGACAGTGACATCCGTCCCTGACTGCGACTGGTCGACCGCATCCACGGAGACCGTCATGTCACCGAGTGTCGAAGACGTGCCGAGGGCGAGGACCACGATCTCGGCGTCCTCATTCGCCACCTGCAGGAGCTTGATCCCCCCGGCCACCACGATGGCGATACCGCACAGGAGGGCGGTGAGGATGAGTCTGCGCGTGCTCACGTCATACAAGGCTACGCCCGCGGGGAGGAACAGAACCGCCGCGAGGGAGGTTGTGATTCACATGAACATCCTCGTCACTGGCGCCTCAGGGCTCATCGGCTCGGCCCTCGTCCCCGCTCTCGAGAAGGAGGGGCACTCGGTGCTGCGTGCCGTGCGCCGCGAACCGCGTGGCGACCGAGAGCGCAGGTGGGACCCTGCGGCCGGCTCGCTGGCACCGGGATTTCTCGACGGCGTCGACGCGGTGATCCACCTCGCCGGTGCCGGAATCGGGGACAAGCGCTGGACGGTCGCGTACAAGCGCGAGATCCTGGAGAGCCGCACGAAGAGCACCTCCCTGCTCGCGGGTGCCATCGCTGACGCCGCCGTGAAGCCGAAGGTGTTCCTCTCCGGTTCGGCCATCGGTATCTACGGCCCGCGCGACGGCGAGACCCTGGACGAGTCATCGACCCACGGGCAGGGCTACCTCGCCGACGTGTGCGAGCAGTGGGAGTCCGCCACGCGCGCCGCGGAGAACGCGGGGGTGCGCACCGTGCACCTGCGCACCGGCATCGTGCTGTCGCGAAGCGGCGGTGCGCTCAAGAAGCAGCTGCCCCTCTTTGCGCTCGGCCTCGGCGGCAAGTTCGGCAACGGCAGCCAGTGGCAGAGCTGGATCTCGATCGAGGACGAGGTCGGCGCGATCATCCATCTTCTCGGCTCCGCACTGTCCGGCCCGGTGAACCTCACCGCCCCGGAGCCCGTCACGAATGCGGAATTCACCCGGATCCTCGGCCGCGTGATGCGCCGCCCCGCCTTCGTGCCGATCCCGTCCTTCGGCCCGGCGCTTCTGCTCGGCAGGGAACTGGCCGACGCGCTCCTCTTCACGGGCCAGCGCGTCGTGCCCGGCGCGCTCCAGCGAGACGGGTACGTCTTCCGTCATTCTTCGCTGGAGCAGGCGCTGCGTGGCATTCTCGGCAGGTGACAGGAACAACCCCGCTCCCGGAGTCCGCTGACGTCGTCATCGTCGGCGCGGGCCTTGCCGGCCTCGTCGCGGCCCGCGTGCTGGAGTCGAACGGGATCTCGAGCACGGTCCTGGAGGCAAGTGACGGTGTCGGAGGCCGCGTGCGCAGCGACAACGTCGACGGCTTCGTCCTCGACCGCGGCTTCCAGGTGCTGCTGACCGGGTACCCGGAACTCCACCGTCACCTCGACCTCGCCGCGCTCGACCTGCGCACGTTCGAGCCGGGCGCACTCGTGTGGCGGCGTGGCAAGGGAACCGTGGTGGGAGACCCCTTCCGCCGCCCGCGCACGCTCTGGTCCACCGCGACAGCCTCGATCGGCACCGTGCAGGACAAGGCCCGCATCGCCCTGCTGCGCGCCAGGCTGCTGCGCGCGGACCCGCGGCAGCTGCTGCGCGGCGACGACATCCCCACCATGGCGGCGCTGCGCGGCATGGGCTTTTCCTCCGCGATGATCGAGCGTTTCTTCCGTCCGCTCGTCGGTGGCATCCAGCTGGACCCGTCCCTCGGCACCTCGCGGAGGATGTTCGACGTCATCTTCCGCACGCTCGCCGACGGTGACTCCGCGGTGCCCGCCCACGGCATGGGCCAGATCACGGCGCAGCTCGTCTCGCACTTGCGCTCGTCGCGCGTGCACCTGGACACCGCCGCCACCGCCGTGCGGGCGGGCGCCGTGGAGGTCGCGGGCGGGCGCAGCGTCAGCGCGCGCAGCATCATCGTGGCGACAGAGGGGCCGGTCGCGTCGCGGCTCCTCGGCCTCCCGGAGGTCGGCTCGCGCGCGGCCGGGTGCGTGTACTTCGCCGCCGACGTCGCGCCGGTGGAGGGCGCATACGTGATCCTCGACGGCCACGGCAACGGCCCGGTGTACAACGTGGCTGTCATGTCACACGTCTCTGCGTCGTACGCCCCCGCCGGTCGGCACCTCATCGCCGCCGCGATGCCCGGCACCGTGGAGGGGGACCTCGAGTCCGCCGCCCGGCGACAGCTGCGCAGCTGGTGGGGCCCCCAGGTGGACAACTGGCGCCACCTGCGCACCTACCGCATCCCCCACGGTCAACCCGACCAGACGCCGCCGTTCTCCCCCAAGCAAAGGGTGTCCCTCGGCGAGGGACTCTTCGTGTGCGGCGACCACCGCGACACTGGATCCATCCAGGGTGCGATGTACTCCGGTCGTCGTTGCGCCGAGGCAGTGATCGAGTCGGCGAGAATGACGTCATGAGCACACCGTCCCGCACCGAGGGGAACCGCGGCTGATGGCGCGCGCACGCTGGCTGGACGACGAGGAGATGCGCGCGTGGCGCGGCTACATCGAGGTGACCGGCCAGCTCAACATCGCCCTGGAGGCCGACCTGAACGCGCACGGCCTGACATCGGGCGACTACCAGGTGCTCGTCCACCTCAGCGAGGCCGAGGAGGGGCGCCTGCGCATGTGCGACCTGGCGGACTCACTGAACCTCTCGCCGTCAGGGCTCACCCGCAGGCTCGACGGACTGGTGCGCAAGGGCATGGTCGCGCGCGAGCGCAACGATGCTGACCGCCGTGTGATGATGGCCGTGCTCACGCAGAAGGGCATGGACAAGCTAGTGTCCACGGCGCCGCACCACGTGGCGAGCGTGCGCCGGAACCTGATCGACCGGCTGGACGACAGGCAGATCCGCCAGCTGGGCCAGATCTTCGAGTCGCTGCGCCGCCGCGACTGACGCTCAGCGGACCTGGGGCGACACGTCGCGCCGCACGTAGCGGCCGCGGCCACGGCGCCCGAGGAACTCCCCGCCGTCCACGATGACCTCGCCGCGCGACATGACCGTGCGCACCGCGCCGTGCAGCTCGAACCCCTCGTAGGCCGAGTGGTCGAGGTTCATGTGGTGCGTCCCCGCGGAGATCGTGGTCACGCGCGACGGGTCGTAGACCACCACGTCTGCGTCCATCCCGGGCGCGATGTCACCCTTGGCGGACAGGCCGAACAGGCGCGCCGGCGCCGTGGAGCACACCTCGACCCAGCGCTCAAGAGTGAGCTCGCCGGCCACGACGCCCTGGTGGATGAGGTCCACGCGGTGCTCCACGCCGCCAATGCCGTTCGGGACCACATTGAACGACTCGCCGTTCATCAGCTTCTGCTCGCGCAGGCAGAACGGGCAGTGGTCCGTGCTGACGACGGCGAGGGTGTCGTCGCGCAGGCCGCTCCACAGGTCGCGCTGGTGGTGCTCGTGCCTCGAGCGCAGCGGCGTGGAGCAGATGTACGCGGCGCCCTCCGGCCAGCCCCTGCCGAGGTGGTCCTCCAGCGAGAGGTGGAGGTACTGCGGGCAGGTCTCGGCGAAGATGTTCGTGCCGCGCGACCGCGCATCGACCACCTCGCGCATCGCGTCGCTGCTGGAGAGGTGCACGATGTAGAGCGGCGCGTTGCCGGCCACGCGCGACAGCACGGCGGCGCGGTGCACCGCCTCTGCCTCGAGTTCCGGGGGCCGGGTGCGCGAGTGGAAGTCCGGCGTGATGTTCCCCGCCGCCACGGCCTGCTCCACGAGCACGTCGATGGCGAGCCCGTTCTCGGCGTGCACCATCGCCATCATCCCGCTGTCCGCGCACATCTGCAGCGCGCGCAGGATCTGGCCGTCGTCGCTGTAGAGCCGGCCCGGGTACGCCATGAAGAGCTTGATCGAGGACACGCCCTCGCGCTCCACGAGGGACCGTGCGTCGAGGAGTGACTGTGGCGTGACCCCCCCGAGCACCTGGTGCAGACCCCAGTCGACCACGCACTGGTCGGCTGCCACTGCGGCGCGCTTCTCGAAGGACTCGAGCACGTTCCCGCCCGCGCGCTGCTCGGAGAAGTCCACGATCGTGGTGGTCCCCCCGAAGGCGGCCGCGACCGTGCCCGACTCGAAGGTGTCCGAGGAGACCGTGGTGCCCGTGTCCAGCTGCATGTGCACGTGCGCATCCACCGCTCCCGGCACCACGTAGCAACCCGCGGCGTCGATGACGGTGTCACCCGGCGCGGCCTGCACCGTCCCGCGCGGGACGACCGCAGAGACGCGGCCGTTCTCGCAGACCACATCGGACTCGGAGCGCCCCGTCGCCCGCACGAGGAGACCGCCAGAGATGATCGTGCGCACGTGGATAGCGTAAGCGAATGCCGGTGCCGGCGGGGTGACAGACTGGTCCCGTGACAGTGCGCCTGCCGAACGGATTCTCCGCCCACGTGACCAACGTCGGCGTGAAGGACGGGTCGCAGGACTTCACCGTCGTGCTCGGCGCCCCCGGCACAGTGTCAGCGGCGGTGTTCACACAGAGCAGGTTCGCGGGGCCCTCAGTGCTCGTGTCCAGGGAGCACCTCGACGGGGCGAACCGCGCCGTCGTCGTCGTGTCGAAGAACGCGAACGTCGCCACGGGCGAGGAGGGCATGTCGAACGCGCGCGAGGTGGCGGCGGGCGTGGCCGGGAGGCTCGGCATCTCCGCGGCGGAGGTGCTCATCGCCTCCACCGGTGTCATCGGCCGGCAGTACCCGATGGACAGGATCCGCGCGGGGATCGCGGCGGTCCCGTCGACGCTGCCCGGCACGGACGCCGAGGAGGTGGCCCGCGGGATCATGACCACCGACACCGTGCGCAAGGCAAGCGAGGCCGCGGTGGAGGGCTCCGTCGCGCGCGTGGTCGGCGTGGCGAAGGGCGTCGGCATGATCGAGCCCGACATGGCAACCATGATCGCTCTCGTCTTCACTGACGCCGCGATGACCGCCGGGGAGCTGGACGCGCAGTTCCGCCGGGCGGTCGGCACCACCCTCAACTGCGTCTCGGTCGACACGGACACCAGCACCAGCGACACTGCCGTGGTGCTCGCCAGCGGAGCCGCCGGCCCCGTGGGGGCAGACGCTTTCGGCCGCGCCCTGCACTCGGTGCTCCTCGACCTCACCAGGCAGATCGCGCGGGATGGCGAGGGTGCCGAGACCCTCATCGAGGTCACCGTGGACGGGGCCCGCGACGCGGCCCAGGCCAAGACGGTGGCCAAGGCGATCGTGAACTCGCCTCTCGTGAAGACGGCAGTCCACGGCGCCGACCCGAACTGGGGCCGCGTGGCCATGGCCGTCGGCAAGTGCAGCCAGTACGGCGACATCGACCAGGGGAGGGTCGTCATCAGGTTCGGCACCCAGGAGGTGTACCCGTCGCGCGTGGACGACGCCGGGCTCGCCCTTCTCAGCGACTACATGCGCGGCGACGAGGTGCTCATCCACGTCACGCTGCACACGGGCACGGAGTCAGCCACCGTGTGGGGCTGCGACCTCACGGACGGCTACGTGCGCATCAACGCGGACTACACCACCTGAGCCTCAGCGCGAGCTGAGCCACTCGTACACGCGCTCGCGGTAGGGGGCAATGCTCTTGTACGCCGCCACGTCCTCGGGGATCTTCGCCACGAGATCGGCGAAGTCGTGGATGACGGCACGGTCGCGGCCGGCGAAGTCGGCGAGCCGCTCGGTGTGGGTGCGGATGGTGAACAGGACCGCCCCTGTCACGGGCAGGCGGCGCAGCGTCTGCCACTCCACCCGGAACCACATGTCGGCGATGTCCATCGCCGGGGTGACAGGAGGGACCTCGGGCTGGAACAGGGAGGGATGGTTCGACAGGCCCCAGTTCACCCGCCAGACAGGACGCCCCACCGAGAGCCGCGCGAGCATCGCGTTCACGGGCGAGTCGAGGTCCGTGCCGTAGCGCGCGACGGGGCCGTGGATCGCGGCCATCGTGCCGCCGAGTTTCTCTGCCAGGCGCCACCTGTTGGGCGAGCACAGCACGGCGGCCGAGAGCACCGGCTCGCCCCCTGGCCCGGGCAGCAGGAGGCACAGGTCGTCGGCAACGCGCAGGGCCGCATCAACGAGTGCGTCCACACCGGTCTCAGTGGTGGGTGCCTCCCCCACCGAGGCGAGCACCCCTGCCGCCGCCTCGTCGCACGCCTCCTGCGCACCGTCCAGGCACGCCACCACTTCGTGCGGGCGTTCGGTGACGAGTGCCCGCTTCATCGCGACGGTCGGCGCCCAGTCCGCGTCCCGTGCCGACACCCACTGTGAGGGGTCGAGCGGGCGTGCCCCGACACGCAGGCGAGGTGCGTCCGACGACTTCGGCACGAGGGAACCGGGCACCGCCTCCGTACGACGAATCCCCGGGCCTTGGCCCGGGGATTCGCGAGACGGTTCTGCGTCGAACGGCGTGAACGGGTCGTCGTGGAAGACGATCACGGCACGGTCGTCACTTGGGTGGCATGCGGATGCCGCCGTCGACCCTGATGGTCTCGGCGTTCATGTAGCTGTTCGTGATGCACTCGAGCACCATCGAGGCCAGCTGCTCCGGCTTGCCCAGCTTCTGCGGGAAGAGGACGCCCTTCTGCAACTGCGCCTTGAACGCCTCGCTGCCCTCGCCCTGGCCGTAAATCGGGGTGTCGATGAGACCCGGCGCCACGGTGTTCACGCGGACGCCAATCGCGGCCAGGTCGCGCGCGACCGGGAGCGTCAGGCCGACGACACCGCCCTTGGATGCCGAGTACGCGTTCTGGCCGATCTGGCCGTCGAACGCGGCGACGGAGGCGATGTTCACGATCGCGCCGCGCTCGCCGTCCTCCAGCGGCTCGGTCTGGCTCATCGCGGTCGCGGCGATGCGGATGGCGTCGAACGTGCCCACCAGGTTGATCGCGATGACGCGCTTGAACGCCTCGATGTTGGCGGCGGACTCGTACGAGCCGTCCTTGCCGACGGTGCGCTGGGCCCAGCCGATGCCGGCGGAGTTGACGAGCGCGCGGAGCGGGCCCATGGACTTGGCCATCTCGACGGCGGAGATGATGTCCTCGGTCTTCGTGACATCGACTGCGCAGAACGCCGCGTCGCCGACCTCCTTGGCGAGGGCCTCGCCCTTCTCGCGCTGGTTCTCCAGGTCGGCGATGACGACCTTTGCACCACCCTTCGCGAGGAGACGGACCGATGCCGCACCGATGCCGGATGCGCCACCAGTGACGATTGCACTGATTCCCTTGAGTTCCATGCCCGACACGCTACGCAACGGGGCGCCGCATCCACCAAACCGGGGCATTGCCGCCCGGACCGGGCGCTCAGGACAGCGTGTGGGCGACGGCCATGCGGTCCACCAGGTCGTTCATGGGGTCGCCGCTGTGACCCTTGACCCAACGGAACTCGATGTTTCCCCTGGTGTTCACCGCCTCGATGAACGGCTCCCACAGGTCCCGGTTCGCCACTGCCTGGCGCTGCGAGTTGCGCCACCCGCGGGCGATCCACCCGCGCCACCACCCGTCGGTGAAGCACTTCACCACGTAGGTGGAGTCCGCGACGATGACGAGCCGCCGCGGGTCGTCCAGGAAATGGCGGACCGCGTTCCATGCGGCGACGATCTCCATGCGCTGGTTCGTGGAGTGCGGCTCGCCGCCGCTGTCGCTCACGGCCCCGTCGGGGGCGGTTGCCCACGCCCATCCGCCGGGCCCGGGGTTCCCGGAACAGGCACCGTCGGTGTACACGACCACCTCGAGCGAGTCGTCTGGGGAATGAGCCGGCACCGGACGATTGTTCACCAAATCGGCGGCCGTGTAAACGACCGTCACCGCAGGACCCCGGCCGCATGGGAGAATCACAACGTGCTGTTCGACGGTTCCCACCACCAACTACCCGACACCGACCCGGGCGAGACGGAGGAGTGGCTCGAGTCCCTCGACGCCGTCGTGGACAAGCAGGGCCGCAACCGCGCGCGGTACCTCCTCTCCCGTCTCCTCACCCGCGCCCAGGAGACCCAGGTCAGCTTCCCCGCCACGGTCTCCACGCCGTACATCAACACGATCCCCCGCGAGAACGAGCCGTGGTTCCCCGGCGACGAGCACATCGAGCGCCGCATCCGCGCGTTCATCCGGTGGAACGCCGCGGTCATGGTCTCCCACGCGAACCGCACCACCGACGGGATTGGCGGCCACCTGTCCACCTTCGCCAGCTCGGCCAGCCTCTACGAGATCGGCTTCAACCACTTCTTCCGCGGCAAGGAGGACGGCGGGGCCGGTGACCACGTATACATCCAGGGCCACGCCGCACCCGGCGTGTACGCACGCGCCTTCCTGGAGGGCCGCCTCACCGCGGATGACATGAACCACTTCCGCCGCGAGATCGGGCGCGGCGGCCGCGGGCTCTCCAGCTACCCGCACCCGCGCCTGATGCCGGACTTCTGGGAGTACCCCACCGTGTCGATGGGCCTCGGGCCGCTCACAGCGCTGTACCAGGCCCGCTTCAACCGCTACCTCACGAACCGCGAGATCGCCGACACCTCGCAGAGCCGCGTGTGGGCCTTCCTCGGTGACGGCGAGACGGACGAGCCCGAGACGCTGGGCGCCATCTCGCTCGCCGCACGCGAGCAGCTCGACAACCTCGTCTTCGTGGTCAACTGCAACCTGCAGCGGCTCGACGGCCCGGTGCGCGGGAACGGCAAGATCATCCAGGAACTGGAGGCCGTCTTCCGCGGCGCGGGGTGGAACGTCATCAAGGTCATCTGGGGCTCCAGGTGGGACGACCTGCTCGCCCGCGACGTGGACGGCGTCCTCGTGAACAAGATGAACATGACCGTCGACGGCGAGTTCCAGCGTTACTCGGTGGAGGACGGCGCGTACGCGCGCGAGCACTTTTTCGGCACGGACGCACGGTTGCGCCAGATGGTCTCACACCTCACCGACGCCGACATCGAGCAGCTGCCCCGCGGCGGCCACGACTACCGCAAGCTCTACGCAGCGTACCGCGCCGCCGTGGAGAACCTGGGCTCCGGTCGCCCCACCGTCATCCTCTGCAAGACAATCAAGGGTTGGACGCTCGGGCCCGGCGTGGAGGGCCGCAACGCCACCCACCAGATCAAGAAGCTCACGAAGGACCAGGTGCTCGAGATGCGCGCGCGGCTCCACCTGGAGGACGAGATCCCCGAGTCCATGCTGGACGGTGACGAGCCGCCGTACTTCCGCCCCAGGGAGGACTCCGTCGAGTACCAGTACATGATGGAGCGCCGCCGCGCACTGGACGGCCCGCTCCCCCGGCGACTGGTGCGCACGCGCAGGCCGCTCGACCTGCCGGACCCCTCGGCGTTCGGTGAGTTCGACTCCGGGTCGGGCACACAGGCCGTCAGCACGACCATGGCCTTCACCCGCATGCTGCGCAACCTCGCGCGCGACGAGCGGTTCGGCCCGCGCGTGGTGCCGATCATCCCCGACGAGGCGCGCACCTTCGGCATGGACTCGCTGTTCCGCGAGCTGCGCATCTACGCCTCGCAGGGCCAGAAATACGAGCCTGTCGACCACGATCTGCTGCTCTCCTACACGGAGTCCACAAAGGGCCAGATCCTCGAAGAGGGCATCACCGAGGCCGGCGCGATGAGCAGCTTCATCGCCGCCGGCACCTCGTACGCCACGCACGGCGTGCCGATGGTGCCCTTCTACACCTTCTACTCCATGTTCGGCTTCCAACGCGTGGGTGACCTCGCCTGGCTCGCCGCCGACATGCGCACGCGCGGCTTCCTCATGGGCGCCACCGCCGGCCGCACCACACTGATGGGCGAGGGACTGCAGCACCAGGACGGCCACAGCCTGCTCCTCGCGAGCACCATCCCCGCGTGCCAGGCCTACGACCCTGCGTTCGCCTACGAGGTCGCGGCCGTCATCAGGCACGGCATCAACCGGATGTACGGCCCGGACCCGGCCGACATCTTCTACTACGTCACGCTCTACAACGAGAACCTCCTCATGCCGGCACGTCCCGCGCACGTCACCGACGACGACATCATCAACGGCGTCTACCGCTGGCGCGCCGCGGAGGGCACCGCGCACGCGTCGGTGCTCTTCTCCGGCTCGGCGTGCTCGGCCGCCATCGAGGCATCGGACATCCTGCGCGAGCGCTTCGACATCAACGTGGACCTGTGGTCGGCCACCTCGTACAAGTCGCTGCGAGAGGACGCCATGGAAACCGAGCGGTGGAACCGGCTCCATCCGTCGCAGGGCCCGCGGGAGTCCCTCCTCGACCGCACGCTCGGGAAGCAGACCACGCCGGTCGTGGCCGTCACGGACTTCATGCGGATCGTCAGCGAGCAGATCGCGCCGTACCTGCGCGGCCGCAGGTTCCTCGCGCTCGGCACGGACGGGATGGGCCGCAGCGACACCCGCGAGGCACTGCGGCGTTTCTTCGAGACCGATGCCGAGCACGTGACGGTCGCGGTGCTCAGCACGCTCGTCGGGTCGCACGGCATCACCGCCGCGACCGTGGAGAAGGCAATCAGCGACCTCGGCATCGACCTTGATGCCGACCACGGTCTCACCCGGGACTGAGTCGCAGCAGGAACGGAGAGAAAGAAACTCATGGGCACGCTCTACATCACCGGCAACCCCGTCTCGGACAGGCTGCTGAACTCGAACGGCACGGCACTGCTCATCGGCATGCTCCTCGACCAGCAGGTGCCAATGGAGTGGGCGTTCAACGGCGCGCACACGCTGAAGACCCGCCTCGGTCACCTCGACCCGCGCAGGATTGCCGCCATGGACCCCGACGAGTTCCTCGCGGTGTGCCTGGAGAAGCCGGCGATCCACCGCTTCCCGAAGGCCATGGCCGGCCGCATCCAGGGGATGTGCGCCGTGGTCGCGGAGAAGCACGGGAACAAGGGGGAGAACATCTGGAAGGGCGTCGACGACGCGTCCGTGCTGTTCGCCCGCCTCCGCGAGCTTCCCGGGTTCGGGGAGGAGAAGGCCCAGATCTTCGTTGCCCTCCTCGGCAAGCGCTTCGGCGTGCGTCCGAAGGGCTGGAAGGAGGCGGCGGGCGTGTTCAGCGACAGGAACCCGCGCACCGTCGCCGACATCACGGACGAAAAGACCCTGCTGAAGGTGCGAGCCTGGAAGAAGGCCGAGAAGGCCGCAGACAGGGACAAACAGTCCCGTCCCCTGAAGAAGCCCGCGAAGTAGCGTCTGACCGCGTGACCACTCTCATCACCGGCGGTGCCGGGTACATCGGCTCCGTCACCGCCCGCGCGATCCGCGCGTCCGGCCGTGCCGTGGTCGTGCTGGACACGCTGGAGAACGGGCACCGCAAGGCCGTGGGTGACGCACCGTTCGTGCAGGCGGACGTGGCCGATGCGGACGCCGTGCGCCGCACCGTGGAGGAGCACGGCGTGGACGAGGTGGTCCATTTCGCCGCGTACAAGGCAGTCGGCGAGTCAATGGAGAACCCGGGCAAGTACTTCGCCAACAATGTCACGGGCTCACAGAGACTGTTCGAGACGCTCCGTGCGTGCGGCGTGGACCGCGTGGTCTTCTCATCCACCGCCGCCATCTACGGCACGCCTGCGCGCGTGCCGGTGCGCGAGTCCGACCCCACGGACTGCGAGAGCGTGTACGCCGAGACCAAGCTGATGATCGAGAAGACCCTCGGCTGGTACGACCGCACGTCGCCCATGCGCAGCGTCCGCCTGCGCTACTTCAACGCAGCCGGCGCCAGCGACGACGCCACGCTCGGAGAGGACTGGCGCTTCTCGCAGAACCTCGTGCCGCACGTGATGAAGGCGGTGCTCGGCCACTCACCCGCACTGAAGGTGTTCGGCAACGACTACCCCACCCCCGACGGCACCGGCGTGCGCGACTACATCCACGTGGAGGACCTCGCCACGGCCCATGTCGCTGCTCTCGACCATCTTGCGTCGGGCGGTGCGTCAGTGACCTGCAACGTGGGAACGGGCCAGGGAACCAGCGTGCTCGAGATCATCGCGGCGACGGAGCGCATCAGCGGGAGGACGGTGCCCCACGAGATCGTCGCCCGCCGCGCGGGCGACGTGTCGGAGGTGTGGGCCGACGCCTCTCTCGTGCGGGACCTCTTCGGGTGGGAGCCGCGCCGCCACCTGGACGACATCATCTCGTCCGCCTACGCCTGGCACTCCGCCCACCCGCACGGTCACGCACCAGACTGAACGTCGTCGGGGCGCACCGCAAAGTCTCAGCGGGCGGGGGGGCGCTGCCTGTCCAGCCAGCCGAACAGCACGGCCACGGCGCGTGGGTCGTGGCGCAGGCGGTGACCGGCCCCTGAGATGACCCGGGTCTCTGCCGACCCGTGCGCCTCGGCGAGCACGCGCGAGTCGGCCACCGGCACGCTTTCGTCATCCTCTCCGTGCATCACGAGCAACGGCCTCGGCGCAAAACGGCGCGCCGCATCGATCGGGCGGAAGCGGCGCAGCTCGCGGCTCCATTCGTCGAATGACGAGGGGAAGCCGGGCCGCCTGATCGCGCCGATCTCCCGGGCGTGCTCCAGGAACCTGCGCGGCTGGGCTGCCCAGTCGTCGAAGTCGGCGCGCGGGCCGAGCAGTGCGCAGCCCTTCACCCGCGGGTCGTCGGCGGCCACGCACAGCGCGAGCGCACCGCCGGGGTTGGTGCCGATCAGCCAGATGCCGTTCGGGTTGGCCTCGCGCTCCAGGTGGTCGATTGCGGCGCGCAGGTCGTCCACCCAGCCCTGCATCGAGAAGTCGCCCTCGCTCGTGCCGCAGCCGCGGAACGTGAACGTCAGACCCACCCAGCCCAGCTCGTTCGCGATGCGGTCGAGGAGCTGCGGGAAGGTGAGCGCCGACTGGCGGGCATCCAGCGGCCCGATCGGGAAGCCGTGGCACAGGATGACACCGGGCTGCGAGGTTGCCGGCCCGGGAGGCACGGCCAGGTACGACCCGAGCGTGAGCGACCCCGAGGCGAACGTGCCGTTCATCGGGGCGGCCACGGCGTCTCCCTACGCGCGGGGCTTGCGGTGGCGGCGCGTCTTGCCCGGGACGGCAGGTGTGTAGCCGCGGTTGCGCGCCTCGGCCAGCGTGTCCGGCCCGAAGCAGAGACCCACGCCCTGCTCCACGATCTCGTCGATGATGGCCCCGTCGGTCCACTCGTCCAGGTCGTAGACGAGCTGGGTGCGCTTGTCACCGAGGAATCGGGTGTGTTCGAACCGTGTGGGGCGTTCCATGGCTCCCAACGGTAGTCGCACGGTGACGACGGGGCACGAAACGGGGGCTATGTTGCCGCCATGAGCAGCATCACGGACCAGGAGCAACCCGCGGAGATCGAGTTCTTCTTCGACATCATGTGCCCGTACGCGTACCAGACCTCCCGGTGGATCCGTGACGTGCAGGCCCAGGTGGGGTTCACGGTCAAGTGGCGCTTCTTCAGCCTGGAGGAGGTCAACCGCGAGGAGGGCAAGCCGCACCCGTGGGAGCGGGAGTTCGCGTACGGCTGGACCCCGATGCGCGTCGCGGCGTGGCTGCGCCGGCAGGACAACGACTGGTGCGGACGTTTCTATGAAGTGTGCGGGCGTGCGCTGCACATCGAGGGGCGCCGCCACTATGACAGGGAGGTTGCCCTCGAGCTGCTCGCGGCCGCGGGACTGCCGACAGAGGCATGGGACGTGGCACTTGCCGATCCGACGACCTCGGACGAGGTGCGCGCCGACCACGAGCACGCCGTCACCGCTCTCGCCGGGTTCGGCGTGCCGATCATCACCGTGCCGGGCGGGCGTGCCGTGTTCGGCCCGGTCGTCCTGCCCGCACCGGAAGCGGACAAGGCGCGCGAGCTGTGGGACATCACGCTCGCCTATGCGCGGTTCCCCGGCCTGTTCGAGATCAAGACCCCGAAGACCGACGCCGACATGGCGATGATCGGCCAGATCTTCTCCCCGTACCTCACCGCGCGCCAGTGGCGCACCGTCCAGAACCCCGCCCGATAGGAGCAGGACATGATCCCCGTGGACACAATTGACAAGCTCGGCGAGATTTTCGACTCCCTCTCGTCGTTCCTCCCCTCGCTCACGGAGGAGCAGTGGAAGACCCCGTCCCAGTTGCCCGGGTGGAACGTCCAGGACAACCTGTCCCACATCATCGGCACCGAGCGCGCCCTGTTCGGCATGCCGGAGACTGAGCACCGCGCCACGGACCTGTCGAACACGAAGAACCCGATCGGGGAGATGAACGAGCACCACGTGGACTACCGGCGCGCCTGGCCGGGGGCGAAGGTGCTGGAGGAGTTCCTGGACCTCGCGGCGCGCCGCATGGAGCAGCTGCGCACCGCTGACGATGCCTACTTCGACACGGAGTCCATGACGCCCACCGGCCCCGGCAACATTGCCGACTTCCTCCACCTCCGCGTGCTCGACACGTGGGTGCATGAGCAGGACATGCGCCGCGCGCTCGGCCTCCCGGGCCACCGTGGCGGTCCCGCGGCGGAACACACGATCGACCGGCTCATCCGCACCGTGCCGATCGTGGTCGGCAAGCGCGCCGCCACGCCCGAGGGACAGTCCGTGGTGATCCGCATCACCGGCGAGGTGGAGCGAACGGTCGTCACCACCGTGCGCGAGGGACGTGCGCACACGGGCGGCGACGCACCGGCAGACCCGTTGTGCAGCATCTCCATGGACTCGGACGTCTTCCTGCAGCTGGCCACCGGCCGCGGCGAGCCCGCCGCGCTGGGCACACAGTGCACCGTGTCAGGTGATGCTGACCACGCGCGCCGGGTGCTCCTCCAGTTCAACATGATGATCTGACCTGCCACGGGACTGCGGCGCACCGGCCCCCAGACGGGCGTTGCGCGTCAGACGGAGTCTGCGTGCGGGCCGACCGCGCCGATCGCGGCGAAGTAGGCCAGGTGCGACTCCACCACGTGCACGATGTCGACATCGTCGATGATCTCGATCCCGCGGTCGGACGCACGTGCCAGGAGGTGCGCCGTGAGCGTGTCCTCGTCTACGACGACTGGCTCGGCGATGTTCTGCACCTGGTCCACGGGCCTCTCGGGCTGCAGGCCTTTTGCCGCCATCCAGTTGAGGTGCTCGCGCAGCAGGTTCTCCACCTCGTCGAACGTGAGGCGTGACTGCGTCCCGGGCGGCAGACGGTCGGCGACGAACTGCACCGCCTGGTCGATCTGGTAGACCACGCGCGGGGCAACTGCGTCCAGCCGACGTGCCTCGCGCCCGATGGTCCCGGCGGCTATCGCGAACACCGCCACGGCGGCGACTGCTGCGAGGATGATCGTGATGCCGGCCATGGGCGAAGCCTAGGCGTGCGCCTCAGAAGCTCTCCATCACCAGCCAGGAGTCACCCGGCGCGACCGTCATCTCGCGGGCAAAGAAACCCGTGCCGCCGGTGGACCATGTGTAGAGCATGTAACGCGGGAGACCGGGCCGGTAGATGAGGTCACGCCCGCGGAAGTCGAACTCGTACGCCACGCTCGGGCAGGCATGTGCGACGGTGCCGGCGAAGGCAGTGGAGAGCGTCATGTGGGCATGGCCGCTGATGACCGAGAGAACGTTTCTGTGACGTGACACCACGGAGGCGAGCCCCTCCACGGACTCGTCGTCCAGGCGGACACCGGCCAGTCCCCTGCCACCGATGGCAAAGCACGGGTGGTGCATGGCGACGAGCGTCGGTGCACCGTCGGAGAGCACGTCCTCCAGCCAGGCCAGCTGGTCTGCGTCGAGTGCGCCGTCGCGGCGACCCTCGCGCGATGAGTCAAGAACCGCCAGCCGCCCGCCCGAGAGCTCCCGCACGTAGTCGAGGCGCCCCTCGCGCCCCTCCACACCGAACAGGGTGCGGATCTTCTGGGACTCATCGTGGTTGCCCGCACACAGCAGCACCTCCGTTCCGCAGGAGTCCAGCACCGCGCGCACGCCCTCGTACTCGGCGACAGTGCCCGCGCGCGCCGCGAGGTCGCCTGTGATGACCACGACCTCCGCGCGCGCGGCGGCGTGCGCGATTGCCTTCGAGAGGTTGCCCACCGGGTCCGAACCCTCGAACAGTTCGTCGCGGGGTCCCGTGATGTGCGGGTCGGAGATCTGGGCGACGACGGTGCGCGGCATGGGGCGAAGAGTACGGCACCCGCGGGTGAGGGTGCGCGGCCGGCGCACCTACCTGGGAACGGGAGAACCCGGGCCGTCAGGCCCGGGTTCCCGCGTTCGTTCCCGCTGTGCGGGAGAGGTTTCAGATGCCGATGCGCTGGGCGAGCAGCTCGCGGTGGTACGTGGGGTCACCGAAGATGAGCTCGCTCGACTTTGCACGCTTGAAGTACAGGTGCGCCGGGTGCTCCCAGGTGAAGCCGATGCCGCCGTGGATCTGGATGTTCTCCGCCGCGGCGTGGAAGTACGCCTCGGAGCAGTAGGCCTTCGCGAGCGAGGCGACAGAGGCGAGCTCGTCGTTCATCTCCGCGGCGCACCACATGCCGTAGTACGCAGCCGACTTTGCGGACTCGACCTCGAGCAGCATGTCGGCGCACTTGTGCTTGATCGCCTGGAACGAGCCGATCGGGCGGCCGAACTGGATGCGGTCCTTCGCGTACTGCACGGCCATCTCCAGCACCTTCTGGGCGCCGCCGACCTGCTCCGCGGCGAGCGCGACAGCGGCCAGGTCGAAGACATGGGACAGCACGTCCCAGCCCTTGCCCTCGGTGCCGATGAGCTTGGCCGGGGTGTTGCTGAACTCGAGCTTGGCCTGCTTGCGGGTCTGGTCCATGGTGGACAGTGCCGTGCGGGTGAGGCCTGACGCGTTGCCGTCGACGGCGAACAGGCTGACGCCCTTGCCGGTGCGGGCGGCGACGATGATCAGGCTGGCGGTGTGGCCGTCGAGCACGAAACTCTTGGTGCCCGAGATCGTGAAGTCCGAGCCGGAGCCCTTCGCCTCGACCGTGATGCCGGCCTCGTCCCAGCGGCCCGAGGGCTCGGTGGTGGCGAGGGTCGCGATGGTCTCGCCGGCGGCGATGCCGGGGAGGTGTGCCTTCTTCGCGGCGTCATCGCCGGAGAGGAGAAGCGTGTTCGCCGCGAGCACCACGCTCGAGTTCAGCAACACCCCGGCCAAGCTCATCGGCACC
>JBJTCK010000065.1:0-11285 GCA_046091825.1 Actinomycetota bacterium
GCGGAGGACCTGATGAAGGTGGAGGGCATCGGGCCGGCCAAGTTCGCCGCGATGAAGCCCTTCGTCAGCGTGTGATCAGAGCGCGCCGAGGGCAAGAGCGGCGAGTACCACGGCGCCGACCGCGCCGAGCCACAGGCCGGAGCCGAGCACCAGGAACTCACGCGTCCATTCGCGCCATCCGGCCACCGCGCGGCGGGTCACGCGCCCGGCCACCATCTGGCCGAGCACCCACCACACGGCAAGGCTGGCCAGCACTGCCGCCGTCACGCGGAGCGTGCCGCTCGCCGCGGGGATGCCCGCGACCGGCAGCAGCGGGAACGCCGCCACGAGTGCCACGAACGACACCGCGCCGCCCACCGCCCCGCCGAGCACGACCCTCAGCAACCACCCGATGACCACGATCGACAACGACACCGCCACACCGGTCAGGCCCCCGCGGGAGCGCACGGCACGGCGCGTCGCTGCGATTCCCCCCGGGAACGACCCGCGGTCGGGGGTGCGTCTGTCTGCCACCCTGCGATCGTACGGCGCACGGGGCGGGCGCCCGTGGCACTTCAGGATCGCCGTGCCGTGCGCAGTCGCCATGTGGGCCGGCGCGCACCTGGGCCGCTGGTGGGACGCAGGGCACAGCGGCCTCGCCGCTGCTGCTCTCGTCGGGTGTGTCGCACTCGCGCGGCGCTCGCGGACGTTGCTCCTCGCCGTCGTCATGGCGTCCGGCGCCGCATGGGCATCTCTCGCGTGGTCGGTGCCCGCGGCCGGGAGCGGCGAGTGCGGCGGCACGATGCGCCTGGTCGACGACCCGAGACCCGCCGGCCGCGGGACGGCCGTGGTGGTCGACACGGGGGAGATATGGCTGCGTGCCGTCGCCCACGGTCCCGGTGCGTGGCGTCTCTCACGGCTCTCGGCGGGCGACTCGGCAGAACTGCACGGCGAGTGCGGCCCGTCGGCACGGTTCGCCGACCGTGACCGAGTGAGCCACGTGCTCGGCACGATGCGCGTCAGCGAGGTCGGCGCGGTCGCGCCCTCGACGTCACCGGCGCACCGTGCCGCCAACAGAATGCGCCGCCTGGTGGAGCGCGGTGTCCGGCACATGCCAGACGATGACGCCGCCCTCTTCATGGGCCTCGTCATCGGCGATGACAGGCACCAGCCCCGCTCCATGGTGGAGGACTTCCGGGCGAGCGGCCTGTCGCACCTGTGCAGTGTCTCCGGGCAGAACGTGGCCTATGTGCTCGCGCTGTGCGGGCCGCTGCTGCGCCGTCTGCGCCCCGCGGCCAGGCTGCTCTCCACGCTGGCAGTGATCGCGTGGTTCGTGGTCCTCACGCGTGCGGAGCCGTCCGTGCTCCGGGCATCCATGATGGCGGCCGTCGTCGCTGTGAACTTCTTCAGGGGGAGCCCGAGGAACGCGCGTGACGTTCTCGCGGTCTCCGTGACGGCACTGCTCGTCGTGGACCCGATGCTCGCCCACAGCGTCGGGTTCGCGCTGTCGGCCGGCGCGACGGCCGGTCTGGCCTGGTTGTCACGGCCTCTCGGCTCGCGGTTGGGTCTTCCCGGTGTCCTGGCCGCAACGGTCGCGGCGCAGGCAGGCACGTTGCCGGTTGCTCTCCTCGTCTTCGGGCGCGTGCCCCTCGTCTCGCTCCTGGCGAACCCGCTCGCTGTCCCCGTGGCGGGGGCCGTCATGCTCATCGGGATCCCCGTGGCCGTCATCTCTGCGCTCCTGCCGGATGCCGTCGCAGTCCCGTTGGCCGCGGTCATGGTGGTGCCCGTGCGGTGGGTCGCCGGGGTCGCATCGGTCAGCGCGCGCATCGAACCACGCGGGCTCGCCTCCGTGGCTGCGTGGGTGCTCGTTGCCGCCGCAGCAGTGCTGTGGGTGAGACGACACCGGGCTGTGGCAGGGTAGGGGAATGGCGGCGTACGTGGTGTCCGGTGACGAGACCCTCATCGGGCTGGAACTGACCGCCCTCGTCGACCGTCTCGTCGGCCCGAACGACCGGTCCATGATGGTCGAGGACTTCGACCTCGCGGATGCGAGCACGCAGGTCGGGTCGGTGGCCGACGCGCTCGGCACGGTCCCTCTGTTCACGGAGCGGCGGGTGGTCGTGCTGCGCAACGTGCACGGCGCCCCGGGCGAGGTTCTCGATGCAGTCGTGGCGGCAATTGCCGCCCGCACCGAGGAGGTGGATGTCGTCGCCACCGTCACCGGCCGCCAGCAGAAGGCATTCGCCGACGTCATGAAGAAGGCCTCGGCGGAGAGCATCGGCGCCAGCGTCGGCACGGGCAGCACCGTCAGGCTGGAGAGGGTGGAGGTGCAGCTCGTCGAGGCGGGCCTGTCGTACTCGCCCGAGGTGCCCCAGATGATCGTGCGGTGGCTGGGCGAGGATCACTCGCGGCTCGCCGGTCTCGTCCAGACCCTCGTCTCCACCTACGGCGAGAATGCCAAGTTGGTGCGTTCCGACGTGGAGCTTTTCCTCGGCGGTGCGGGCAGCGTCGCACCGTGGGACCTCACCGACGCGATCGACGCGGGTGATACTCCGCGTGCCCTGGTGATGCTCCACCGGTTCCTCGGGGACGGCAACACACACGCGTTGCAGGTCCTCGCGCTGCTCGCCAACCGCTACGGGCAGATGATGAAGCTGGACGGCCGCGGTGTGCGCTCCGGCGCAGATGCGGTCGCGATCCTCGGGGGCAAGGAGTTCCCTGCCAAGAAGGTGCTCGAGCAACTCCAGAGGCTCGGCAGCAGCGGGGTCGCCCGCGCGATGTCGCACCTGGCGGCAGCAGACGTGGACCTGCGCGGGGGCAAGGACTGGCCGGACGTGCTCGTGCTCGAGGTGCTCGTGGGGAGGCTGTGCCAGCTGGTGCCGGCGCGCGGGGGAAGGGTTACTTCGCGGCGAGCTTCTTCATGAGGCGCGACTTGCGGCGGGCGGCGGCGTTGGGGTGGATGATCCCCTTCGACGCGGCCATGTCCAGGCGCTTCACGGCGAGGCGGAGGCTGACATCAGAGTCGGCGGTGCCGGCGGCCTGCTCTGCGTTCTTCACCCGGGTGCGCAGCTCGCTCTTGACTGCCTTGTTGCGGTCGGCACGCTTCGCGTTGGTGATGATGCGCTTCTTCTGGCTCTTGATGTTTGCCACGGTTGGCAAGGCTAGCGGTGGCAGCCCCGCACCCCAACCAGCACGCGTCCCTGCCTGACGTCCGGGGGCCGCAAACCCCTGCCCTCAGGCCCCGCGGATAGAATCGAGGAGCCCATGGACCTCGCCAAAATCCGCAATTTCTCGATCATCGCCCACATCGACCACGGCAAGTCCACCCTCTCCGACCGCATCCTCGAGCTGACCGGCGCCGTCGAGGCCCGTGACATGAAGGCCCAGTACCTGGACACCATGGACCTGGAGCGCGAGCGCGGCATCACGATCAAGGCCCAGAACGTGCGCGTCGACTGGAAGGGGCACACCTACCACCTCATCGACACCCCCGGCCACGTGGACTTCGGGTACGAGGTCAGTCGTTCCCTCGCGGCGTGCGAGGGAGTGGTGCTGGTGGTCGATGCCGCCCAGGGCATCGAGGCCCAGACCCTGGCCAACTGCTACCTCGCGCTGGAGCACGACCTGGAGATCGTCGCGGCGCTCAACAAGATCGACCTCCCGGCCGCCGAGCCGGACCGGTACGCGGCAGAGATCGAGAACATCCTCGGCATCCCCGCAGGAGAGATCCTCCGTATCTCCGCCAAGACGGGCGAGGGCGTGCCCGAACTGCTCGACGCGATAGCCGAGCGGATCCCCGCGCCGTCGGGTGACCCGGATGCGGAGCTGCAGGCGCTCATCTTCGACTCCCAGTTCGACCAGTACCGCGGCGTCGTCTCCAGCGTGCGGGTGATGAACGGCAGGCTGACCTCCGGGTCGCGCCTCTATTTCATGCAGGCCAGGGCCACGCACGACGTGATCGAGATCGGCGCTCGGAGACCTGCGAACACCCCGGTCCCCGAGCTCGGGCCCGGCGAGGTGGGCTACCTGATCGCAGGCATCAAGGACGTGGCCGAGGCGCGCAGCGGCGAGACGGTGACCATGCTCAGCCGCCAGGCTCCCGAGCCTCTGCCCGGCTACCGGGACCCGAAAGCGATGGTTTTCTGCGGGCTCTACCCGATCGACGGTAACGACTTCGAGAACCTGCGCGAGAGCCTGGAGAAACTGAAGCTGAACGACGCGTCGGTCACCTACGAGCCGGAGTCCTCGGGTGCGCTCGGGTTCGGTTTCAGGTGCGGGTTCCTCGGCCTGCTGCACATGGAGATCGTGAAGGAGCGGCTCGAGCGCGAGTTCAACCTGGCGCTCATCGCCACCGCGCCGTCGGTCGCCTACAGGGTGACGCGCACCGACGGCGAGGTGATCACCGTCGACAACCCGGCCGAACTCCCGCCCACGCAGAACATCGACTTCATCGAGGAGCCCTTCTTCCGCGTCAGCATCGTGACCCCGAAGGAGTACACCGGGACCCTCATGGACCTGTGCCAGTCCCGCCGCGGCGACATGGTGAAGCTCGAGTACCTGTCCCCGGAGCGCGTGGAACTGCACTACCTCATCCCGCTCGCCGAGGTCGTCGTGGACTTCTTCGACCAGATGAAGAGCCGCACCCAGGGCTACGCCAGCCTCGACTACGAGCTGGACGGCTACCGCCGCTCCGACCTCGTGCGCGTCGACCTCCTGCTGAACGGCATCCCCGCCGACGCGTTCAGCACGATCGTGCACCGCGAGAGGTCCTTTGACTACGGCCGGCGCATGTGCGAGAAGCTGAAGGAGCTCATCCCGCGCCAGATGTTCGACGTGCCGATCCAGGCCGCCATCGGCGGCAAGGTGATCGCCCGCGAGACGGTGAAGGCCAAGCGCAAGGATGTGCTCGCCAAGTGCTACGGCGGCGACATCACGAGGAAGCGAAAGCTCCTCGAGAAGCAGAAGGAAGGCAAGAAGAAGATGAAGGCGATCGGGCGCGTGGAGGTGCCCGGCGACGTCTTCATCAGCGCCCTGAAACTGGACGACTGATGGCGGAGCAGGCCACGAAGTCGAACCCGTTCCGGTCGTTGCGCCACCGCAACGTGCGGGTCTACCTCTTCGGCCTGCTCCTGTCGAACGTGGGCACGTGGCTGCAGTTCACCGCCACCTCCCTGCTCATCTACCGCATCAACAACCGCGCCACGGACGCGGGTCTCAACACGATGTTCCAGTTCCTGCCGATGCTGCTGCTCGGCGCCTGGGCCGGAGGGTTCGCGGACCGGCATGACAGGCGCACCGTCACCATCTGGACCCAGTCGGCGCTCGGGCTCCAGGCCGTGCTGCTGGCCGCCGCGGACTTCGGGGGCTTCATTTCGCTCCCCGTCGTGTACGCGCTGTCGCTGGTGCTCGGCGTGGCGAACGCGATCGACAACCCGTCCCGCCGCGGCCTCGTCACCGAACTCGTGCAGCCCGAGGACATCCCGAACGCGATGTCGCTGAACACCACTGTCATGACCGGCTCCCGGATAATCGGGCCCGCCCTCGCCGCCGCCCTAATCGGCCCGCTCGGCACGGCGTGGCTCTTCACGATGAACGCGGTGTCCTATCTCGCCGTCCTCGCCTCGCTGCTCCTGCTGCGCCGCGACGAGATGGTGCCGTCGCCGCCCGCACCGCGCACCGGGAAGCCCGTGCGCGAGGCGCTCGCGTTCGTGTGGCAGGACGACCACCTGCGCTGGTCCTTCGTCGTCTTCGCGGTCGTCAGCACCTTCGCCTTCAACTACAGCGTGGTCCTGCCGAAACTGTGCGACATGCGCTGGGGCGAGGAGAACGGGTACCCCATCCTGCTCACCATGACGAGCGTCGGCAGCATCGTCGGTGCCCTCGCCACGGCCCGGTTCACGCGCATCACGGTCAGCTGGTACGCGCTCCTCGTGGGCATCTGCGGGCTCTCGTGCATCGCTCTCGCGTGGTCGCCCACGTTCCTCGTGGCGTGCGCGGTGTGCCTGCCCCTCGGGTTCGGGGGCACCGGCCTCGTGGCCTCCATGACCGGGATCAGCCAGCAGAAGACATCGCCCGAGATGCGCAGCAGGCTGCTCGCCCTGCAGTCCGTGGCGTTCCTCGGCTCCACCCCGATCGGCGGGCCGATCACCGGTTTCATCGGGGACAACGTGGGAATCGAGTGGTCCCTCGCCTACGGCGGGATCATCACCCTGGCCGTGCTCCCGCTGCTGAAAAGGGCAGCAATCGCGCCGGAACGGAAGCAGCAGTGACCCCCGGCGGTTGCACCCTCCCATGAGCACTTCCGTCTGGTGGGTCCGCAGGGACATCCGTCTGGCCGACAACGGCGCCCTGCAGTCGGCGGCCGCGCGCGGCCCTGTCGTCCCGCTCTTCGTGTGGGAGGACGGCCTTCTCGGGTCGGCGGGCGATCTCCGCCGTGCCTTCCTGTTCGGGGCCCTTGAAAGTCTCGACGACTCCATGGGCCGGGCGCTTGTCTACCGCGACGGCCCGGCGGAGACGGCAGTGCCGGAGTTCTGCAGGCTGGTCGGTGCCGACACGGTGCACATCACCGAGGACTTCGCCCCGTGGGGCCGCGCCCGCGACACCCGGGTGGAGAAGGCGCTCGCCGCCGCCGGCATCACGCTCGTGCGGGCGGACACGCCGTACGTCATCAGGCCCGGCACGGTGCTGAAGGATGACGGCACGCCGCTCAAGGTCTTCACGCCGTTCTACAAACGGTGGCTGACGCACCGGTGGTCGTCGTTCGGCGGAGGAGAAGTCGAGTTCGCTGACCACCGCGACCTGTGCGCGGGTCCGCGCCGCAACGACGGACCGCAGGCGGTCCTGTCGCAGCCGGCGGGTGAGTCCGCGGCGTGGGAGCGGTTCGAGGAGTGGTCGGCACGGGCCATGGACCGCTACAAGGACGACCGCAACAACCCGTCCATCGACGGGACGTCGATGATGTCGCCCTACCTCAAGTTCGGCGTCGTGCACCCGCGCCAGCTGCTGTCACGGCTCGACGGCTCGGCGGGTGCCGAGCACTTCCGGTCAGAGATCGCGTGGCGCGAGTTCTACGCCGACGTGCTGTTCCACCAGCCGCGCACGGCGTGGCAGAACCTCCAGCCGAAGATGGACGCGATCAAGGTCGATACCGACGACGTAGCCCGCGCGCGGTTCGCCGGGTTCTGCCGTGGCGAGACGGGGTACCCCATCGTGGACGCAGGCATCCGTCAGATGCTCGCGACCGGGTGGATGCACAACCGCGTGCGGATGATCGTGGCGAGCTTCCTCGTGAAGGACCTGCACCTGCCGTGGCAGTGGGGCGCCCGCTTCTTCATGGAGCACCTCGTGGACGGTGACATCGCCTCCAACAACCACGGCTGGCAGTGGACCGCGGGGACCGGCACCGACGCTGCCCCCTACTTCCGCGTGTTCAACCCGACATCACAGGGGGAGAAGTTCGACCCCACGGGCGAGTACGTGCGCCGGTGGTTGCCCGAGCTGGCCGACGTCGACGCAAAGCACGTGCACGACCCCTCGTCGCTCGGCCTCCTTGCTCCCGGGGGATACCCGGCCCCCATGGTGGACCACTCGGCGGAGCGCAACGAGGCGCTCGCGCGGTACAAGAAGGTGAGCGGTCAGTAGGATTCGTCCCGCGATGTTGGACGAACGCAAGACAGCCATCCTGCGCGCGGTCGTGCAGGAGTACGTGACCACCGGCCAGCCCGTCGGGTCCTCCCACGTGGCCAGGATGGCCTCGGTCAACGTCTCGTCCGCCACCGTCCGCAACGAAATGGCCATCCTCGAGCAGGAGGGGTACCTGGCCCAGCCGCACACCTCGGCCGGCCGCATCCCCACCGACAAGGGCTACCGACTGTTCGTGGATGCAATCGCCCCGGATGGGATGCTCGACCCGGGTGACGCCTCCCGGGTGGGGGAGTTCTTCAACGCCGCCCACGGCAGGCTCGACGAGCTGCTGCGCCAGACCACGAACCTGCTCGCCAACATCACGCGGCACACCGCGGTGGTGGTGGGACCCGAGGTCGAGGCGACCACCGTCCGCGACGTGTACATCAGCCGGGGCGGCGACCGCACGGCCACCGTCGTGGTGTTCCTGTCGAACCACGCCGTCGAGAACGACACGATCCAGGTCTCCGACGACATCACGGACGACCACATCGCGCGGGCCACCGTACACCTCCGCGGCGTGCTCGTGAATCGGTCGCTCGCCGAGGTCGGCGCGATCGGCTCCACCAACGACGCCCACGTCGACGCGGTGTGCTTCGCCACGATCAACGCGCTCTCGCGGCACCGCAAGGACAAGCCGGTGTTCGTGGGCGGTGCCGCGTCGCTCGCGGGTGCGTTCGACGCCGTGGACATCGTGCGCGACGTCCTTGCCACCATCGAGCAGCAGTTCGTGGTCGTCACGCTCATCCAGGACCTCCTCGACAGGGGCCTGTCCGTCGCGATCGGCGCCGAGCACGGTGTGGAACCGCTCGCGGCGTGCTCCGTGATCGTCGCACCCGTCGTCGCCGACGGCGAGGTGGTTGGCTCGGTCGGCGTGCTCGGGCCCACCCGCATGAACTACCCGCAGGCCCTCGCCACCGTGGAGGTGGTGGGTGACCAGCTGGGCCGGCGCATCTCGGAGTCCGGGTCGTGAGCACCGACTTCTACGCACTCCTCGGGGTCGACCCGTCAGCGGACGCCGACACCATCAAGAAGGCGTACCGCCGCAAGGCACGCGAGCTGCACCCCGACGCGAACCCGGGTGACCCCACCGCTGAGGACCGCTTCAAGGAGGTCTCCCGCGCGTACGAAGTCCTCTCGGACCCTGACGCACGTGCCCGCTACGACCGTTTCGGCGAGGCCGGGCTGTCCGGTGGCGGCGGGGGGATGGGCGACCCGTTCGGGGGCGGCGGCCTGGGCGACATCTTCGAGGCATTCTTCGGGGGCTCGCCGTTCGGCGGGCGCGGTCAGTCGGGTCCCCCGCGGGGCGGTGACGTGGAGGTCGCGGCGGCGATCACACTCGAACAGGTCTGGGCGGGGGCCGCGGTGTCGGTCGAGGTCGACAGCGCCGTGGCGTGCCCCGACTGCTCCGGCTCCGGCGCGGGGTCCGGCACGCAGCCCGTCACCTGTTCCGACTGCGGCGGCACCGGCCAGGTGCGCCGGGTGCGCCAGAGCATGCTCGGCCAGATGGTCACGAGCGGGCCGTGCACGAGGTGCTCCGGCATGGGGCAGGTCATCGTCACGCCCTGCGGCACGTGCCGCGGCGACGGCCGCGTGCGCGGCAGGCGCACGCACAACGTGGACGTACCGGCGGGCATCCGCAGCGGGCAGACGCTGCGGCTGACCGGCCGTGGTGATGCCGGGCCGCGCGGCGGGTCGCCCGGTGACCTGTACGTCCACATCAGGGTGCGCGACCACGACGTGTTCGAGCGCGAGGAGGACGACCTCGTCGCACACCTCCCGCTCTCGGTGGCACAGGCCGCGCTCGGCACGCACATCGTGCTGCAGGCCTTCGACGGCGAGCTCGACCTGGTCATCCCGGCTGGAACCCAGCACGGGCGTGAGTTCGTGGCGCGCGGCCGGGGCCTTCCGCACCTGCAGGGCCGCGGAGCGGGCCACCTGCGGGCGAGGGTGCAGGTCGTGGTGCCGACTGGGCTGGACGACGAGTCCGAGGCACTCCTGCGCAGGCTCGCGGAACTGAACGGCGAGCAGGTCGCCCCGGCGGACAAGGGGTTCTTCGCCAAGATCAAGTCGGCATTTTCGTGAGGGACGCGCTGCGCTCGTCGAGCGCGCACGTCTTCGTGGCCGACATTGACGACCCGGTGCTGGAGGACGATGACGCCCACCATCTCGCGCGTGTCCTGCGGCTCCGCGACGGCGAGCACGTCTCTGTCTGTGACGGCGCGGGTGGCTGGCGGATGACGGAATGGAGGGGTGGCAGCCTGCTCGCGGTGGGTGAGGCCGTCCGCGAGCCCGCGCCGCCCGCGGTGACGGTGGCGTTCGTCCCGGTGAAGGGCGACCGCAACGATGCAGCCGTGGAGAAGATGACCGAGATCGGCGTGGGGCGCATCATCGTGCTCGCACCCACGGACCGCAGTGTCGTGCGGTGGGACGCGGCGCGGGCGGAGGCGAACATCGGCCGGCTGGCACGGATCGTCCGTGCGGCGGCATCCCAGAGCAGGCGCACCTGCCTCCCTGCCGTGGAGGGCCCGGTGCGCCTCGGCGACATCATCGGGGACGTGTCGGTGGCGCTCGCAGAACCCGGCGCCGACCCTTCCCTGGACGGCGTCTCGACCATCGTGGTCGGGCCCGAGGGCGGGTTCAGCCCGGCCGAGGTCGCCGCGGCCAGCCGGACGGTGGGGCTCGGCGGGACCGTCCTGCGCGCGGACACAGCCGCGGTCGTGGCTGCCACACTGTTGGTCGCACACGCGGGGCGGTGAATGCACCACACTGTGTGGTGCATGCCGCAGTACTCAGACGACGAACTCCTCCAGGACTCGCCCTTCACCCGGCTCGTCGGCGAACGGCTGCGCCGCATCCGCCAGCAGAAGCAGTGGTCGCTCTCTGATGTGGAGACCAACAGCGACCAGGAGTTCAAGGCCTCGGTGCTCGGGGCCTACGAGCGCGGCGAGCGCGCAATCTCCGTACCGAGGCTGGAACGGCTCGCCCGCTTCTACGGCGTCGGCATCGACCAGTTGCTGCCGCGGGACCAGCAACGTGCCGCCGACACGGGCGACGCCTCCGCGGCCCCGAAGAAGCTGCGCATCGACGTGGCGAAGTTGTCCGGCATGTCCGGCCCGCAGTTCGAGATGCTGGAGCGGTTCCTGCGCATGATCCAGGTGCAGCGCCAGGACTTCAACGGCAAGGTCATCACGGTCAGGGCCCACGACACGCGTGCGATCGCCGTCATGCTGGACGTCCCGGTGGACCAGGTGGGGGAGAGCCTTGCCGACCTCGGCCTGCTCTTCGTGCCTCCCGCCTCATAGCCTGCCCCCATGGCCGATTTCGGCGTCTACGTCCACATCCCGTTCTGCTCGCGCCGCTGTGACTACTGCGCGTTCGCCACGTGGACCGACCGGGCGCACCTCGTCGATGACTACGTGTCGGCAGTAGTGACGGACATCGGCCGGAAGGTCGCCTCCGGCATGCGGCCGGCCGACACAGTGTTCTTCGGCGGCGGCACACCGACGCTCATCGACCCCGCACTCATCGCACGCATCATTGACGCCATCCCCCGTGCTGACGGCGCCGAGGTCACCGTGGAGTGCAACCCCGACAACGTCACTGCGGACATGATGGGGACC
>JBJTCK010000066.1:0-4038 GCA_046091825.1 Actinomycetota bacterium
TCGTGCGCGCTCACCTCTGACAACCGTCTCACCTGCTGGGGGCAGAACCACAAGGGCCAGACAGGCCGCGGCACCACGCAGGCGAGCGGCGGCGTGGTGCCGGGCGCGGTGTCGAACATCCCCACCTCCTTCGTGCCGGCACACGTTGACCCGGGCGGCCGGCACGTGTGTGCCGCAGCCACCGGCGGCGCGGTGTGGTGCTGGGGCGACGACGACAGGCACCAACTGGGCACGAACGCGGACAGCACGCTCGCCGTGAACGTTCCGGGGCCGGCCGACAGCATCACCATGGCGCGCAGTGTGGCCACCGGCCTGGAGTACTCGTGCGCGGTGCTCACTGTTGACTCCGTGTCCTGTTGGGGGCGCAACCAACTGGCACAGCTGGGCCGGGGTTCGGTCACACCTGCCGTCACTGCGGCCCCCGCCGCCGTCAGTATCGGCGCGCCGGTGTCGAAGGTGGCCGCAGGCAGGGCGTTCGCGTGTGCCCTCACCACGGCGGGGGCCGTGTGGTGCTGGGGCGAGAACTCGGCCGGCCAGGTGGGTGACGCGACAGCGGGATCGCCGCGGCTCGCACCCGCCCAGGTCAGCAACCTGGGCGGCACCGCAGTCGACCTTGTGGCGGGCGGGGCGCACGCGTGCGCGGTGCTCTCCACGGGTGACGTGCGGTGCTGGGGCGACAACACGGCAGGGCAACTGGGGTTGGGTGGGGCCGACTAAACCTCGCGCGATGCGCCGGCGACCGTGTCGTTGCTCTCGGTGACTGCCGCGACAACGACTGTGCCGACGTCCGTGCCGACCACCGTGCCCAGCACCGTGCCGCCGACGACCTCACCACCGGCCACCTCGACGCCGACCACTGCATCACCGGTGACTGTGCCGCCCGCAACGACTACTTCCGCCGTCACCACGTCAACGATCGCGACGGCATCACCTTCGGGCACTGTTACCTCCACCGCGCGGCCCAGCCTGCGCGTCACCGTGCGGCGCGGGCGCACCGCGTCCGCCGCAACGATCGCGACAGCAGCAGGGCTGGCCATCCCGCGGAAGTCACAGGGCACGATGCGCATCAGCAGCGTGTCGGGGGCGTCGCGCTGCGTGTTCGTCGGATCCGCCGTGCGGGGCGCGTCGACCGGCACGTGCAGGGTGAGGGTGCTGCTGGTGCCGAAGAAGGGCGCCACGGTGTCGCGCACGGTCACCCTCACCGTGGTGCGCTGAAGGCGGCTTCCTCCTCTCTCCCTCGCGTGCGCGCGCGAGCGCTCACGCGTGTGCGCATCCCGCACACGCGCGCCACTGTGCGAGGCGAATTTCTTCAAGTCCGTGTGCCGCAAGGGTTTGCGGGCGCCGCAGCAGGCTCCCGGAGAGGGGGGTGTCGCTATATGAGGCGGCATGAAAACAACACAGAAACCCGCAACACCCGTCCCGCTCGTCATCGTGGAGTCCCCCACGAAGGTGCCGACGATCCAGAAGATCCTCGGGCCTTCCTTCGTGGTCGCCTCCACGAAGGGCCACTTCGCCGACATCCCGGAGCGCGGCGACGCCGTCGACACCGAGAACGGTTTCGCCGTGGAGTACCGCCTCACCGGGAAGGGGGCAGACGTCATCGACGGGCTGCGCGTCCTCCTCGCTGCGGCCTCCGAGCTGGTGCTCGCCACCGACGCCGACCGCGAGGGCGAGATGATCGCCCAGCTGCTCGTGGACTTTCTCGCCCCCACGGTGCCGGTGCGCCGGGTGCGGTTCACCGCCATCACCAAGGAGGCGGTGCTGGAGGCCATGGCGAACCCGTCGCAGATCGACGCGGACCTTGTGGCAGCCGCCCGCACCCGCCGCGTCCTCGACCACCTGTACGGGTTCAAGGTCTCCCCGGAGCTGTGGCCGAAGGTGCGCTGGGGCCTGTCCGCCGGCCGTGTGCAGAGCCCTGCACTGCGCATGATCGTGGAGCGGGAGAGGGAGCGGATGGAGTTCGTGAAGGCCACGTTCTTCAGCGTGGAGATGACGTCAGCGACGCTGCCCGCCTTCGAGGCGGTGCTGCGCACCATGAACGGCACGCGCATCGCCGGGTCCCGTGACTTTGACGAGTTCGGAGAGATCCCCCGGGACATGCACGCCTTTGACGAGATCGAGTCCGATCATCTCGTCATGCGGCTGGAGGGTGCCGTCGTCACCGTGGCGGCCGTGGGGACCCGCGACTACCGCCGTCGTGCGCCTCTGCCGTACGTGACCTCCACGCTGCTGCAGGACGCAGGGAACCGGCTGGGCATCGGCACGAAGGCCGCCCAGGCGGCGCTGAACTCGCTGTTCGCCGCGGGGCACATCACCTACCCACGCACCGACAGCCCGCACATGTCCCCCCAGGCCACCGCCGCGGCACGTGCCACGGCAGTCGAGATGTTCGGCGCGGAGAGCGTGCCCGACAAGGCCCGTTTCTTCCGGGCGAAGACCCGCAACGCCCAGGAGGCCCACGAGGCACTGCGCCCCACGGTGATGTCGCGCCGCGCCGTGAAGACGTCCGGTGCGAACGCGGCCCGCATCTACGACCTCATCTGGCGGCGCACCGTGGCCTCGCAGATGCTGGACGCAACGGGCACGACCACCACGGTCACGATGCTCACGATGGCGTCCGGGCGCCAGGAGACGTGTGAGTTCACCGCGTCGGGCACCGTCATCGAGGTGCCCGGGTACCGCCTGGCCACGGGGGAGGAAGCCGGCGAGCCGGTGCTGCCGCCGCTCGCGGTGGGGGACGTGGTGCCGGTCGCGTCGTTCGGCCGCACGGAGCACGTGACGAAGCCGCCCGCACGGTTCACCGAGGCGTCCCTCATCAAGGTCCTCGAGGAGAAGGGCATCGGCCGGCCGTCCACGTATGCCAGTGCCATGGCGTCGTTGCGGGAGCGCTACGTGTGGTCGAAGCGCGGCGACCGTGCCCTCATCCCGACTGTCACCGCGTTCGCCGTGGACGCGGTGATGGAGACGTGCTTCTCCGCACTGACCGAGAGCGGATTCACCAGCACGATGGAGGAGCGGCTCACCGAGGTGGCGGGTGGAACCGCCGGGTATGACGGTGTGCTCGCGGCCTTCTGGCAGGACGGCGACGGGAAGTGGCCCGCGCTCTCGCGGTTGATCGAGGAGGGCCGCGATCTGTTCGACCCGCGCACGAGACCCGTGGCATCGTTCGGCACCCACCCGCAGCTCGGCGAGGAGGTCGTGCTGCGCGCGGGCAAGGCGTTCAAGTCGCGCCGCGGGGCGTGGGTGCCGAGGCCGTACCTCGCGTGCGGCGACCGCACTATCGGCATCGCCGACAACACGGAGTTGGACACGCTCACGAAGCAGCACGTGTTCGCGATGTTCATGCAGGACCGCACACCCCGCGTGCTCGGCGAGCACCGCAGCAAGGAGGTCGAGGTCGCCTTCGGCATCTACGGGGCCTTCGTGCGGTGGGGCGGGGAGATCGTGCGCATGCCGCGCGGCCTCGACGTGCTCACGCTGTCCCTGGAGGAGATCCGCGGCCACATCGATGCCGCGGGCTGACTTGCCCCGGGTGGGTGGGGTGGGCGACCATGGGTGCCCCCGCACCCGGCGGGACCGTACGCGCACGGAGAGAACCATGCTGGAAGTCGAGATGGTGGTCGAGATCCCGCAGGGGTCCCGCAACAAGTACGAGATGGACCACGAGACCGGCCACATTTGGCTGGACCGCACGCTCTTCACGGCCACCCAGTACCCGCTCGACTACGGGTTCTTCCCCGGCACCCTCGGCGAGGACGGTGACCCGCTGGACGCGCTCGTGTGGCTGAGCCAGCCCACGTTCCCCGGCTGTCATGTCTGGGTGCGGCCGGTGGCGGTGTTCTGGATGGCGGACGAGAAGGGCCCGGACGCAAAGGTGCTCTGCGTGTCGTCGCACGACCCGCGCTTTGCCGCGTACAACGACATCGAGGACCTGCCGGAGCACCTGCTGGATGAGGTGGGCAACTTCTTCGAGGTGTACAAGCTGCTGGAGCCGAACAAGGACACCACGGTGAAGGGTTGGGAGGGCCGCGCTGCCGC
>JBJTCK010000067.1:0-13546 GCA_046091825.1 Actinomycetota bacterium
GCACGTGCGGTGCCGGCGTTGTCGCCGGTGAGCAGCACGGGGGCCAGCCCCATCACCTTCAGGTCGGCAATCGCGGCGGCACTGGTGGGCTTGGGCTGGTCGGCCACGGCGAACATGGCGCGGGCCTGCCCGTCCCACGCCGCGATGACCGCGGTGTGGCCCTGCTCGCGAGCCGCGACGAGTGCCTGCTTGAGCACCCCAGGCACGACGACCAGGCGCTCGCGGAACACCTCCTCACGGCCGACCGTCACGATCGTGCTGCCCACACGGCCCGTGGCGCCCACTCCCGGCATGGCGAGGAACTCGTCGAGCGCCGGGAGCAGACCCAGTTCCGCCTCCGCAGCGCGCGCGATCGCGCGGGCAATCGGGTGTTCGCTGGCCTTCTCCACAGCGCCCACGAGCGACAGCGCGTCCTCCCGGCGCACGCCCTCAATGCACACCACGTCCACCAGGGTCATCTCGCCTGTGGTCACGGTGCCGGTCTTGTCCAGCACCACGGTGTCGATGCGGCGCGTGCTCTGCAGCACGTCGATCCCCTTGACGACGATGCCCATCTGCGCCGCACGCCCGCTGCCGACCATCAGCGCGGTCGGGGTCGCCAGGCCGAGCGCGCACGGGCACGCGATGATCAGGACCGCGACGGCGGCGCTGAGCGCGGCGTCCGTATGCCTTCCCACCGACAGCCCGAACACGAGCGTGAGGAACGAGATCGCGAACACCACGGGCACGAACACGGCGCTGACCCTGTCGGCAACCCGTTGCACGGGCGCCTTGGTGGCCTGCGCCTCGCGCACCAGCCTGGCCATGCGGGCGAGGGTGGTCTCGGAGCCCACGCGTGTGGCACGCACGAGCAACCGCCCGTTCAGGTTCACCGTGGCGGAGGTGACATGGTCACCCTTCGACACGTCGACCGGCACGGACTCGCCGGTGATCATGCTCACGTCCACGGACGACGCCCCGTCCTCGACCGTCCCGTCGATGGCGATTTTCTCCCCGGGCCGCACCACCACGATGTCGTCGACCCGCACCACCGACGCCGGGATGGACATCTCGGCACCGTCGCGCAGGACCGTGGCATGGCGCGCACCGAGCGCCAGAAGTGCGCGCAGCGCGTCTCCTGCGGAGTGCTTCGCCTTCGTCTCCAGGTAGCGACCGGCCAGGATGAACGCCGTCACCGTGGCGCCCACCTCGAAGTAGACGTGCGATCCGGCGGAGTGGGTCATGCCCGCCATGCCGTCCATTGTCATGTGGGTGGCATCACCCCACACGAGCGCCCAGATGCTCCACGCAGTCGCGGCGATGACACCCACAGAGATGAGCGTGTCCATGGAGGCAGTGCGGTGCCGCGCGTTCAGCGCCGCGACCCGGTGGAACGGCCATGCCGCCCACGTGACCACCGGCAGGCTCAGTGCGCCGGCCCACCACTGCCAGTTCGTGAACTGCGCTGCCGGCACCATGGACAGAACGACAACGGGGACCGACAGCACGGCTGCAACCGTGAGACGCAGGCGCAACGCGGCGAGGCGACCCTCCAGACCGTCGTCGTAGGGCTCGTCGTCCATCACGCGGGCGTCGTACCCGATCTCGCGCACCGCGGCCACCAGCCGGTCCGCATCAATCACAGACGGGCTGAACGCCACCATCGCCGACTCTGTCGCGTAGTTGACTGCGGCCTCGATCCCGTCGATCCCGTTCAGGTGCTTCTCGATGCGGGCGGCACATGCCGCGCACGTCATGCCCGTGAGACCGAGCTCGAGTTCCTCGATGGTCCCCCGGTCATCCGGTGCGGTGGTGCTCATGCCTCCTACCTACCGCCGAAATCGGGGTGGCGCTTCTCCAGGAACGCCGCAATACCCTCCTGCGCTGCGTCACCCGTCACGGCATCCGCCATCACGGTCGATGCGAACGAGTACGCATCTCCCTCCGGCATGCCGACCTGCTCCCAGTAGGTCCTCTTGCCGAGTGCCTTCGATGCGCGCGAGCCGCGCGTGGCCCGCGCGAGAAGCGACGCCACGGCAGAGTCAAGATCAGTGTCGTCCACCACTTCGTTCACGAATCCCCACTGCAGCGCGGTCTCTGCGCTGATGGCATCGCCCGTCATCGCCATCTCCAGGGCGCGCTTCGGGGTGAGGCTGCGCGCCACCGCCACGAGCGGCGTGTGGCAGAAGAGGCCACCCTTGCCACCGGGGATTGCGAACGACGCCGACCGCGCGGCCACCGCCAGGTCACAGGTGGCCACCAGCTGGCAGCCAGCGGCCGTCGCAAGCGCATGCACCCGTGCCACCACCGGCTGCGGGACGGTGTGGACCATCTGCATCAGCTCGCTGCACACGGTGAACAGCTCGTGGGCATCGTCGAACGACGCGCCCCTCATCTCGCCGAAGTTGTGCCCGGCAGAGAACACGGGGCCCTCGGCCGCGAGGACGATGCCCGACGCATCAGATTGCGCGGCAGACCCGAACGCGTCGATGAGTGCCCGCAGGACGTCGAGCGAGAGCGAGTTCCGCTTGGCCGGGTTGCAGAGCGTGATGGTGACGGTGTCACCCACGCGGCTGGTGCGGACCGCTTCCACGAATTGAGTCACCTCCCCGGCTTTCCGCTCACAGGGTAAGCCTGGATGGCAGTCCACCCTTGCCTGGGAACCGCCTCCGCAGGTTAAGTAGCGGCAAATCGACCCTGGTCCTGGGTCCGCAGTTGAGGGGACACCAACCCGCCGGATCGTCTCAACAGGTCTGCGTATTGAATCGAAGGGGGGTAGGAGTTTCCTGGGGTCCGGCACGGGGGTCATGCCGGATATGGACGGGCTTCCCAGGGCATTGCCCGGAGAAATTTCCATTTTAGAAAGTTGCTTTCCAGTTTCTAAACATCTACGCTTGCGGGTGTAGGTAACCCCGATACGACCGAAAGCCCTTGTCCGGCAAGGGTTCAACGC
Organism: Actinomycetota bacterium; assembly: GCA_046091825.1. Classification (GTDB taxonomy): domain Bacteria; phylum Actinomycetota; class Acidimicrobiia; order Acidimicrobiales; family Ilumatobacteraceae; genus UBA2093. The sequence goes on from JBJTCK010000067.1 coordinate 2,933, forward strand.
CGCAACCGGGACAGTAGATAAGTAGAGGGATAAGCCATGACAGAGCAGACAGGCCAGCGGGTCCTCCTGGGCCACACCAGGGGACGCAACAAGAATGCATGGGAGATCTTCAAGGCCCAGGACGGCGACCGGTTCGAGGGCCCCATCCCCCGCGACGCCGTGGTGGAGTGCCTGTTCGACTTCAAGGCCGTCGCGCGGCCCGTCTTCTTCCACGACTCAACAGGAAAGTTGACGCAGGTCGAGGGCTCACGGGCGATCGTGAACAACCGCACCGACCACGTCTTCAAAGTCGCGGGTCCGGACTACCGCATCCATCAGTTCGACGAGTGGCTGCTCGAGGGCCTCGACAAGATCCTCGACACCGACGAGTTCGGGATCGGGCTCGCCGGCATCTATGAACAGGGTGCCCGGGCCTTCGTGATGATCGAGCGACCCGAGACAATCCCCTCCGCGTCGGGGATGCAGGTACGTCCCCAGATCCTGGCGGCCACCAGCCACGACTCAAAGTACGCGACCACCTTCAGGGCCACGGCGGAGTTCGTGGTGTGCACGAACATCATCGACTTCACGAGGCGCAAGGGCAACCCGGCCTTCTTCGTGCGTCACTCGAAGTACAGTTCCCTGAAGGTGGACGACGCCCGGAAGGTGCTCGACCTGCTCGTGACCGCAGGCGAGCAGGTCACCTCCGTGGTGGACAAGCTGGCTGATGTCACGGTGACCGACGAGCAATGGCAGGAGATCGTTGAGCGTCTCGTCCCGCTCAAGGAGAACTCACCGGCCCGGACGGTGGCGCGCATCGGCAACAAGCGCGAGCGTCTCCACCAGATGTGGGCAGCCGACCCACGCTGCGCACCGTGGAACGGGAGCGCACTCGGGGCGTTCCAGGTGTTCAACTGCCACCGCCAGCACCACGCAGGAAACGAGGAGGGCCGGCTGAAGCGGAACATGACCGACATCCTGTCGACACCGACCGGCACGACCGACGGGGCGATTCTTGCCACGATTGCTGACGTGACCCGCGCCGCGGTCCTCATCGCGTAGCAGCAGCGGAACCCGTCCCCCTACTGGACCTTGATGTAGAAGTCCTGGTACGCCTTGATCCCGCCGTTGCCCGGCGAGGATGCGATGAGTGTGACCATCTGGCCGTTCCCGCCGCTCATGCTGGGCGCGCCGTTGCCGGTGCACTTCGTGAGGTCCACCGTGAACGAGAGCGTGTTCGCGCTGTTCGGTGCGGCGTCCTTGGCGGAGTCGACGAGCGGGGTGTGCTCCAGGTCCTTCGAGGCGACGCCGGCAGACAGTGTCGACGACACCGGGGTCATCGCACCTGCGTCACAGGCGCGGTTCACGCTCACGTAGAAGCCGTAGCGCAGGCCGCCCATGTCCACGTACCTGCCCTCCCCTGCCTCGCTCACGCCAGAGCGCTGCGGGCGCCAAAAGGTGAGGATGACCGTCTGGCCGCCCTGGGGCACGATGATCGGATTGCCCTGGGTGCCGTTCGCGGCGCCGGGACCGTTGTCGCCCTTCTTCGAGTAGTCGATCGCCTTCACCTGGCCCGCCACCGTGACCTCCTTCAATGCGGGCACCGCCGCGAAGTACGGGGACAGTGTCCCCGCCACGCTCTTGTCGATGACGCCACCCTTCGTGAGGTTCAGCGTGAACATGCTGCCGGGCGCCACGTCCGCGCTCGGCAGCTTCGGGATGAACTGACGGTTGAAGTTCGACGAGGACGAGTTCCCGCACGCCCCGCCCATCATCGGCGTGGAGGTCGTGTCGCAGTTCGGCCCGTCACCCTTCGGCACGGACAGCGCGAAGCCGTCGGCCCTCTTGTCGGCCCACTTCTCCGGGGACGAGTTGTTCATGCCGCCGGTGCCGAAGAGGGTCGCCGGGCTTCCTGGTGCGCACCACTTCACCTCTGCAGCGCACGAGATGTGAATGCCGTCGGGCGTCGACCCGTCGGCGGCGGTGTTCAGGTTGATGCCGATCCAGACGTTGTTGTTGGAGGCAAAGACCAGGTCGATCGCCTGCTGCATCTTTGCCTCATCCATGCCGGCGTGGAGATTGATCGTCTTCGAGATGTCGAGGAACAGCAGCGACCCCGTGGTGACTGCCTTCGACGGGTTGGAGTCGTCCACCAGGTCGATCTTCGAGTCGTTGTCGTCATCAAGGTCGAGCGTGTTCGGCAGGCCGTCCTTGTCGGTGTCCTCGCCCTTCGGGGCGTCGCCGTCACCCAGCTTCCACGCCCCGAAGATCCGCACGGACGCGCCGCCCGTGCTGCTCGGCATGCCCATCCGGCCGGCACCGCCTGGCTGCCCGGCGGTCGTGACCTTGATCTTCGCCGTGGTGGAGATCGCGGTGGTCGCCTTTGCGGCTGCCACCGAATACCCGGTCTTCATCGCGATCTTGCCGATGCTCCCCGTCTTCCCCGACAGCTGTGTGTTGCCGGTCTTCTTGTTCTTGTCGAACTTCAGGGTCACCGGCCCCGCGTACTTGCCGCTGTTCGACACGAGGTGCAGCGTGGCCCCCTTCGCGATGGCGGCGGTGGTCTTGATCTTGAAGTTCCCGCCCTTTGACGCGATCGAGTTGCCCGACTTGGCGATCATCAGCACCGAGTAGCCCTGCGGCGCCGTGCCCGAGACCGTGACGGTGCCGGCCGCCTCCGCAACCGGCGCGAACGGCGCGAGTGCGGTGATGAGTGCCATCGCTGCGGCGACTTTCAGTGTCCTGCCCATGTCTGCCCCCGAAAAGATTTCAGAACCTGTGGAGACCATACACCCGTCAACAGTGCGCCCTCTGGGGCTCGAACCCAGGACCCACGGATTAAAAGTCCGCTGCTCTACCAACTGAGCTAAAGGCGCGGGGGCGGAGCCGAACCCGCAAGCATTGCTCGACGAGAACCGAACCGACCGTTTTCTCAGGCTAGTTCGGACAGGTCATTTCCAGGCATGTGCAGGACATGCCCGCGCGACTCAGTCCCGGTATCGGCAATACTGCGGCGATGGACACTGACTCTGTGCAGCCGTGGCATCTCCGGGGCAACTGGGAACCCGTGCTCGACGAGATCACGGCACATGACCTGCAGGTGGAGGGGAACATCCCTCACGAACTGGACGGCCTCTACGTGCGCACCGGACCGAACCCCGTCAACGGCACCTCGCCGCACTGGTTCTACGGCGATGGGATGGTGCACGGCATATGCCTGCGGGACGGACGCGCGGACTGGTACCGCAACAGGTTCGTGGAGACAGAGCCCGTGCGGCGTCACCGCGGCGAGCGGGTGAAGCTGCCCGCACTGGCGAAGGGCACGGGCAACACGCACGTGGTCGCGCACAACGGTTCGTTGATGGCGCTCGAGGAGGGCCACTGGCCGTGGCTGCTGGACGGCGAGCTGGGCACCACCGGCTACCAGGACTACGGCGGTGCGCTCACGTGCTCCATGACCGCGCACCCGAAGATCTGCCCCGATACCGGTGAGCTGCTGGCGTTCAGCTACTTCTCGTTCGAGCCGCCGTACCTGCACTACGTGCGTGTCTCGCCCGACGGAAAGGTGTCGCAGCTGGAGCCGATCAACATCCCCAACATGGTGATGATGCACGACTTCAACGTGACGCGGAACCACGTGGTGTTCATGGACCTGCCTGTGTGCTTCGACCTGGGCCAGCTCGCCACCGGGTTCCCGTTCAGGTTCGACAGGGATGCCGGCGCGCGGCTCGGAGTGATGCCGCGCAACGGCACCGATGCCGACGTGAAGTGGCTGGAGATCGACCCGTGCTACGTGTTCCACCCCGTGAACGCCCACGAGGAGGACGGCAGGATCGTGCTCCACGTGTCGCGCATGGAGTCAGCGTTCGGTAACGGCAGCAACGACTACGCGGAGGTCGGCAGACTGACCAGGTGGACCATCGATCCCGAACGGGGAACAGTGGACGAGCAGTTGATCGACGCGCGTGCAGGCGACTTCGGCCGGGTCGACGACAGGCTCGTCGGAAAGCCTGCGCGGTTCGCCTATCTCATGGCACTGGACGGGGAGGGCAACTCCGAGGAGCCGGTGTACGGCTCGCGCCTGCTGAAGTACGACCTGGTCACTGGCGCGTGCCAGGAACACAATCTGGGAGAAGGTGTACGCGGCGGCGAGCCGGTGTTCGCGCCGCGCTCGCCGGATGCGGCGGAGGACGACGGCTGGGTGCTGACGATCATCCACGACGAGAACACGGGGCGCTCCGCCCTGAACATCGCCGACGCACGCGATTTCACCGGTCCGCCGGTGGCCCGGGTGCACCTGCCGCGACGGGTTCCGTACGGGGCGCACGGCAGCTGGGTCCCGGAGGGAACGCTCCGCTGACGGACTGGTTCGGGCCAACAGCGCTGACTGTTTCCCTGCAGCCCTGGCCCGGCGCACACATTCCTGATGCCAGGACACACCCAAGGGGAATACCATGCAGATCACTGAGGCCGACCGGCTCGACATGCTCGCCGAATTGCGACGCTGTCACGGAGTGAGAGTGGGAGACATCATCGTGGCGCATCTTCCACCGGTCGGCTGGGGCGACATCGCCCGCGCACACGACATCACCCGGCTCGAACAACGCATCGACGCCAGCGACGCAGCCCGCGCACACGACATCACCCGGCTCGAACAACGCATCGACAGCCTGGTCTCAGCGATGTGGGCAATGGGCGGGACCACTGCGGCAGGTTTCGTCAGTTTGTTCACCCTCATCGCGACCAAGCTCTGAGGCCCGGCAGGGAGTTCAGTTCGGGTTGATCTGCCCGCCTAGCACGGTGGCATGCACCGCAACGTCCTTGATGGCCATCGGGTCGCACGTCGTCGGGTCTTCACCCAGCACCGCGAAGTCGGCGCGCTTCCCCACCTCGATGGAGCCGAGTTCGTGATCGAGATGGAGGAGATACGCCGAGTCCAGGGTGACCGCGCGCAGTGCTGTTGCTGCGTCGATGCGCTCGCTCTCGCCGAGCACGTGCCCCGATGACGTGAGCCTGTTCACGGCGCACCACATGGTGAACAGCGGGTCTAGCGGCGTGACCGGCGCGTCACAGTGGATCGAGAACGGGATGCCCAGACGGTGCGCGGTGCCGCACGCATCCAGTCGGCGCGCCTTCGCCGGGCCCATCGTCTGCTCACGATGGATGTCCCCCCAGTACCAGATGTGGTTGGCGAACAGGTTCGGCAGCACCCCGAGGATCTTCATCCGTCGGAACATGGCCTCGGTCGCCATCTGCACGTGCTCCAGTCGGTGACGGTGATCTGTGCGCGGGTGCTCGTCCAGCAACTGGCGGTAGATGTCGAGTCCCGCCCCGATTGCCCGGTCCCCGTTCGTGTGCATGGCCAGTTGCAGGCCCGCACGGTGGTACGGGCGCATGATCTCCACCATCTCGGCAGGCTCTGCGACCCACATGGCATGGTCGTCTCCGCAGCAGTACCCCGGCCAGTCCAGCTGGCCTGTGCGGCCCTGGATGGATCCGTCGAGGGTGAACTTCACCGGCCCCATTCGGTGCTTGTTGCCGGGGCGCGACGAGAGTCCGTGAAGGTGGGCGAACGTGTCGTCACCCATCGACTTGGCAACGGCCTGTGCGAGCGGTGCGTAGATCACCCTCAGCGGGAACTCCTCTGTCTCCACCACGGCAGCCACCCGGTCGACCTGCTGCTGGATCGCCATGAACGCGAGGTCGGTCACCGTGGTGCAGCCGACCTGGCGCGCGAGGGCGGCACCATCGCGCATGCCCTGTTCCAGGCCGCGCGAGAGCCGCACATGCCTCCCGAACACGAGCATCAGGGCGTCAAGCTCCGCGAGGGTGCCGGTGGGCTCGCCCACACCGTCTCGCTGCACTCCCTCGACGTCCGTGTCACGGGTGATGCCCGCGAGTTCCAGGAGTGCGGAACTGCAGTGCACCACGTGGAGGTTCGACTGACCGACGAACACGGCGCGGCCGGGGGCGACAGCATCGAGGACGTGACGGTCGAGCCCCGGGCTGTTCGCCATGCCCGGGTCCCACCCGAGACACACCACGACCTCGCGTGGATCGGTGGTCTCTGCAACGGCACGGGCGATGCGGTCGAGTGCCGATTGGTGCGTGGGGCACCCGGGCTGCACGCCACCGTCCGGCGTGCGGCGGTCGTAGGAGCCGACCCAGGCGAAACGGGAGAGCGACCCTTCGTCGAGGATGTGGGAGTGACCCTCGATGAAACCCGGCACAATGACGCGGTCACCGAACGAGTCGTCCGTGATCGCACCGAGCCCGGCGAGGTCAGCCGCCACCTCGGCGTACGTGCCGGTGTGAAGAATTTTTCCGTCCGCCACAGCGACCGCATCTGCGATGGGCATCGACTCATCCAGCGTGACGATGCGCCGCGCCCTGAGGATTCTCACCGTGCCTGTCATGGCCACAGGCTAGTTTCGCCCGGGTGGAACCTTGGGAACTGAGCGCGGTGCGCACGGCAGAACTGGTGAGGGACGGCAAGGTGACAGCGGCAGAGGTCGCAGAGTCACACATCGCACGGATCGATGCCGTCAACCCGCGACTGAACGCGATCGTGCTCCGGACGGACGGGGAGCTCCGCGAGACGGCAGCGGCTGTCGACTCCGGAGCGGTCACCGGGCCGCTCGCAGGTGCGGTGATGACCACGAAGATCAACACCGACCATGTCCCCTACCCGAACGACAACGGGATCAAGGCCCTGGCGGGGAACATCTCGCCGGCCACCCACGGTGTGGTGCGGGGGATGCAGGAGGCGGGCCTGATGATGGCCGGGCGAACCAACTCCCCTGCGTTTGCGATGCGCTTCCACACCGACAACGACCTGCACGGAGAGACCCTCAACCCGCACCGCGAGGACATCAGCTGCGGCGGCTCCAGTGGCGGTGCCGGAGTCGCCGTGGCAACCGGGATGTGCCAGATTGCCCAGGGCAATGACGTTGCGGGGTCCGTGCGTTGGCCCGCCTACATGAACGGCGTCCTCGGGCTTCGTCCCACCATCGGCCGGATGCCGACAGGGGGCACCAACCCGAACCCCCGCACCTGGACGTCGAGCATGATGTCCACCAACGGACCGCTCGCGCGCACGATGGCGGACCTGCGTGCCGCCTACCGGGCGATGTGCGTGACGAACTGGGAAGACCCGTTCTGGGTGCCGGTCGGCCACGACTTCCCCGCGCCGCCCTCTCCGGTGAGGGTCGCGCTCGTGCTCGACGACGCGATCGGCGTGCACCCCGCCGTCAAAGAAGCACTGCGACGCACGGGCAAGGCGCTGTCCGATGCGGGGTTCGACGTGGTGGAGGCGGCACCACCGATGCAGGACGTCTTCTTCGGCCTGTGGGAGCGTCTCGCCGCCCCGGACATGATGCTCGGCCTCATGTCGATGCTCGACGGCATCGGCGACACCGGGCTCACCGAGACCATGAACGACTGGCGCCCGGCGTTCCCGCCGCCCACGTCAGAGACCTTCATCAAGGCAATCACGGACCGTGACATGTTGATGCGTGCCTGGAACAGGTTCCTCGCCGAGCACCCGTTGATGCTGACCCCGATGATGGCAGCACCCACGATGGCCCGCGGCTATGACAAGTCCTTCAAGGGCGCGATGTCGAGCATGGCCGAGATCGGGCGCTGGGGGATGAACCTGTCCGCAATCCAATTGCCGGCCCTCGCGTTCCCGTGCGGGTCCCACGAGGGCGCACCCCTCGGCGTGCAGGTGGTCGCACACACGTGGCGCGAGGACCTTCTGCTCATGGCAGGCGACGCCCTCGAGGCCGCCCTCGGCGAGGTGAAGCCGGTCGACATCGCGTGGTGACCGCGCCAAGCGACGGATGGCCGGCGGTCAGCGCAGCGTGATGCGGTCGATCGCTGCGTCCACGGCCACGCTGTAGCCGTCTGTGCGCGACGCGTCGACCAGCACCGCACAGGCCGGGTCGGTCGCGAGAGCAGCCCTGTACGCGCGGTACTCGTCGATGCCGGGGAAGGCATCGAAGCAGACCACGTCGAATGTGCGCCCATCGCCCATGATGGTCCCCTCCACGTCGTACCACTGGCCGCGCGTGCACCCGTTCGCCGCTGCATGGGCGCGCGAGGCCTCGAGTGCCGCGACCACATCGGCGGCGGTGACCCCGTTGATCCCCCGGTGCGCACTGACCTGCACCACACCGCGCGAGTCCCTGGCACTGCGGTAGTCGCCGGGCTCGACGCCACCGCGCGGCAGGGAACCGATCACGAACGTCTGGTCCATGCCGGCGTTCTTGTGCACGTGCTTCTCCTGGAAGTCGGGGCGGTTCTGCATCTCGATGAACGCCTTGCGCGTCGGGTAGCAGACCACACCGATGCGGTCCCACACCGGTGAGGTGCTGCCGGACTGGTCCACCACGTCGCCGTGGAAAGCAACGTACGCACCAATCTTGCCGAGCACGTCGACGGGGGCGTACTTGTCGTCTGCCTCGCGGCCCGAGATGCCGGGGTTCTCGCCCTCGCCGTAGTCGGCCGTCTCCTTGTACTTCATGTAGTTCACCATGAAGACGGGGCCGTCCTCCTCCGGGGGCATCGTGAACATGCGCAGGCCGTAGTCGCGGTCCACCTTGCCGTAGTTGTGCTCCACGCCGTGCTTCTTCTTCTCTGCCATGTGCTCTCTCCTGTGTTGTTCCTGTGCGTATTGACGGCCCATCTCGGCCTTGTTTATTGGCGGCCCATCTCGACTGTGTCTATTGGCGGCCCATCTCGGCCTTGGCCTCGGCTGCGGCGGCGGCGCTCGACTTCTTCCCCGCCTCGATCTCCACCTCGAGAAGCTCGCCCGTGTACGCGAACGGTGCCTGGTACCGCAGACTGACTGCGGAGCCGTGGTCCTGGCCGAGGCTCGGCCCGACTGACGACATCATCGACATGTAGAGCGGCACGTCCGCACGGCCCACTTCGACGCCGTCGAAATCCAGGGTAATCGTGCCGCTGCGGCCCTCCCCCCTGCGCAGGTGCACACCGAGCGCGACGACACCGTGCGGGACGGGGGCCACGGACTCGATCACCGTGTGGTCTCCGAATGCGTTGTAGTCCACGACGAACCTGCCGCCCTGCACGAACATCGAGAACCCGGAGTTCTGGGTGCCGGTGGCATACAGCACGCCCTCGTCACCGGCCGCATAGTTCACCCTCGCGACCAGGTCGACACTGCGCCCGCCGAGACCGGCGGATGCCTGCCCGGGCATCGGTGACATCGGCGGGCGGTACACATAGCGACGGTTCTCCGGGTGGGGCGACCGTGCCCGGAACCGCGCACCGAACAGCTGCACGCCGCGGTCGTCCAGCGGCAGCACCCCGTGCGTCTCGGCCTGCTGCCACCACAGGTCGACCATCTCCGCGAGCTTCGCCGGGTCGGACGCCGCGAGGTCGTTGCCCTCGGAGCGGTCCGTGTTGAGGTCGTAGAGCTCCCACCTCTCGTCGTCGTACGACTGTCCGGGGGTGTGCTTCAACACGGCCTTCCAGCCGTGTGCGACCACAGCGAGACTGCCGGCATTCTCGAAGTACTGCACGGTGTTCGTTGCCGGGGCGGAGGCGTCATGGATGACCGGCTTGAAAGATCTGCCTGTGACGGGCATCTGCTCGTACCCCTTCACCACCTCGGGAGGGGTCACCCCGAGGATGTCGTACACGGTCGCCACGATGTCCGAGACGTGCACGAACTGGTCGCGCTTCGTGCCTCGCTCCTTCTCCTGCACGCCTGCGGGCCAGTGAAGCACCATCGGCACGTGCACGCCGCCCTCGTGGGTGTTCTGCTTGTACCAGCGGTACGGGGTGTTGCCGCACTGCGCCCAGCCCCACGGGTAGTTGCAGTGGCTGTTCGGCCCGCCGATGTCATCGATGTGCGCGATCGCCTCGTCGGGCATCTCGATGATCCCGTTGAAGAACTTCATCTCGTGCATGACTCCGAAGGGGCCGCCCTCCTGTGAGGCGCCGTTGTCCGCGTGCAGCACGATGACCGTGTTATCCAGCTGGCCGAGGCGGCGCAGGCCCTCCACCAAGCGGCCGATTTGCTTGTCGGTGTGGTCGAGGAACGCGGCGAAGGCCTCCTGCATGCGGCATGCCAGCCGTCGCTCGTTGTCGGTCAGCTTGTCCCACGGCTTCACGCCCGGGTTGTGGGGGGCGAGCACGGTGCCCGCAGGGATCACCCCGGTCTCCAGTTGCTTGCGGTACCAGCGCTCACGGATGACGTCCCAGCCCTCGTCGTACTTTCCGCGGTACTTGGCCATGTACTCGGGCGGGGCCTGGTGCGGAGCATGCGTCGCCCCGAACGCCACGTATCCCATGAACGGGCGGTCGGGCCGCACGCCCTTGTAGTCGGCGATGATCCGCAGTGCGTTGTCGACGAGATCCTCACTGACGTGGTATCCGTCCTCGGGTGTGCCGGGCGGGTCGACCGGGTGGTTGTCGGCGACCAGCTCCGGGTGGAACTGGTCGGTCTCGCCGTCGAGAAACCCGTAGAAGCGGTCGAACCCGCGCGCGAGCGGCCACTGGTCGAACGGGCCGGCAGCCGAGCACTGCTCCATCGGTGCGAGATGCCACTTCCCCACCGCGAACGTACCGTAGCCGGCACCTCTCAGCACCTCGCCCACGGTCGCTGCG
>JBJTCK010000068.1:0-13265 GCA_046091825.1 Actinomycetota bacterium
CACCTGCTCGGTGTTCGGCTACGACGCCAACATGGCCACCTACCTGAAGGCCACCGGCCGCGAGGCAATCGCCGCGGCGGCCGACAAGGTCGCCGAGCACCTCCGCCCCGACGAGGGTGCGCAGTACGACCAGGTCATCGAGATCGACCTGTCGGCACTGAAGCCGCTCATCAACGGGCCGCACTCCCCCGACCGCGCGCACCGCGTGGGTGCCGACGGCGTGGGCAGGGCCGCACGCGAGAACGACTGGCCGCTCGAGGTCTCTGCCGCGCTCATCGGCTCGTGCACCAACTCCTCCTACGAGGACATCACCCGTGCGGCGTCCATCGCGCGCCAGGCGGCGGCGAAGGGCCTCAAGGCCAGGACCGAACTGCTGATCTCGCCCGGGTCCGAGCAGATCCGCGCGACGATCGAGCGCGACGGCCTCCTCGCGGACCTCGAGGCTGTCGGTGCCACCGTCCTCGCGAATGCGTGCGGGCCGTGCATCGGCCAGTGGGAGCGCGCGGCGGACAAGACCGCAAAGCCGAACAGCATCGTGAACTCCTTCAACCGCAACTTCCCGAAGCGCGCCGACGGCTCGGCGAACACCCTGTCGTTCGTGACCAGCCCGGACACCGTCATGGCGGTCGCCCTCTCCGGTCGGCTCGACTTCGACCCAACGGTCGACACGATCATGGCACCAGACGGCACCGAGGTCACACTCGACGCGCCGGTCGGCGAGATCGTGCCGGCACAGGGCTACGACCCGGGCGTCGACACGTTCACGGCCCCGCCCGCCGACGGTAGCGCCGTGGTCGTGGAGGTCAGCCCGACGAGCGACCGGCTGCAGCTGCTCGAGCCGTTCCCGGCATGGGACGGCAAGGACTACCTGGAGCTGCCCGTCCTCATGAAGGCAAAGGGCAAGTGCACCACGGACCACATCTCGGCGGCCGGCAAGTGGCTGACCTACCGCGGGCACCTCGAGAACATCTCGGGCAACCTGTTCATCGGCGCGGTCAACGCGTACGACGACGCGGTGGGCGAAGGTCTCGACATCACCGACGGCGCGCGGCGGATGTACCCGGACATCGCCAAGAACTACAGCAACGCAGGCATCCGCTGGTGCGCCATCGGCGACCAGAACTACGGCGAGGGCTCGTCACGCGAGCACGCGGCCATGGAACCCCGGTTCCGCGGAGGCGTCGTGATCTTCGCGCGCTCGTTCGCCCGCATCCACGAGACCAACCTGAAGAAGCAGGGCCTCGTGCCGCTCACGTTCGCCGACCCGGCCACCTACGACGCCATCGGCGAGAACGACCGCATCAGCGTGCTGAACCTCCCGCCGGTGCCGGACAAGCCGGTGCAGTGCCGCATCACCCGCCCCGACGGCTCGTCCGTGGACTTCGAGGCGAAGCACACGTTCAGCCCGGAGCAGGTGGAGTGGTTCAAGGCCGGCTCGGCACTCAACATCGTGCGCGCGAAGGTGGCAGCGGGCAAGTGACCGCGCGGCGCGGCACCAGCCGCGCCGGAAACTCCGGTCAGGTGTCGAACCCGGGCCGGCGCTCGTCCTCCGCGTCCGGGTCTCCCGCGTAGTTCGAGGGGAACGTGCGGCGCAGTTCCTCCTCCGTCGGCTCGCGGTGCTCGCGCCCCTCGGGAGGGAGCAGCTCCGAGATCGCGGCCATGATGCGCCGTGTGTCGGCGTCCAGGTCGTCGAACTCCAGGCGCACAGGCGGGCCGACCCGCACGGTGACGAGCGGCGGCGACGTGATGTTCGTGATGTTCGGGAGCTTCGCGTTGCGGGGCCACACGTTCTCGGTGCCCCAGATGCCCACCGGCACCACCGTGGCCCTCGTGTCACGGGCCAGCTTTGCCGCGCCCCACCGCCCCTTCAGCACGGGATCGAAGAACGCACGCCCGCGGGGGATGGTCCCCTGGGGCATCATCGCGACCATGTCTCCCGCCGCGAGTGCCTCGTGGGCGGCGCGCAGCGGCTCGTCGCTCCCGCTCCCGCGCTCCACGCGGATGCCACCGAGGGCGGCGGCGACCTGCCCGACGACGGGCGCGTCGAACACTTCCTTCTTGCCGAGGAAACGCACGGCGCGCCCCGTGCGGGCCACCGCCATGGACACCGCCGCCACGTCGAAGTAGCTGCGGTGGTTGCCCACGATGATCGCGGCGCCCTCTGCGGGGATGTTCTCGGTTCCCGAGATGTCCCACTTCGCGTAGGGGAACGTCTCGGGCCGGGCGAATTTCATGAGCAGCTGCTGTGCCTCGAGCCCGATGACGGGCACCTTCAGCACGCCGTCCGGCACGTCGAAGTTCGTCACGGGCCAGCGCCTGGCGGCGGCCACGAGACGCAGGCGGAAGTCGGGGTTCACGCACACGGGATGGCCCACGCTCGAGAGGAGGGGCTCGTCGAAGACGCTGTCGCTGTAGGCCCAACTGTCCGCCAGGTCGACGTCGTTCGCGACTGCCCATGAGCGCACCGCGTCGCGCTTCCCGCGCGACCACACGTACGGGCCGTCGAGCTCGCCATCGTACCGGCCCTCGTCATCCACCGAGTACGTGGTGGCGATGACATCGTCGAAGCCGACGGCGCGGGCGAACGGCTCGATGAGGTCGCGCGGTGTCGTCGTGGCGAGCACGACCTTGCGTCCCTCGTCGCGGTGCTTCTGCATCACGCTGCGCGCGTACGGCTGGAGCAGGGAGACCAGGCCCTCGACCGCGGACTCCGCTGCCGCGCGCACCTCGTCGCGTGAGTGGCCCCGCATCGCCGTGACGGCCTGGCGGCCGAGGACCATCGAGGGCAGGTTCTCGCCAAACGTCTCGAACACCTTGTACAGCAGCCCCTCGCCGGGGATGTCGCGGTTCACCACCCCTGTCTCGCGCAGCACGCGGCTCACCACCTGGGCCGAGGCACCGGACAGCAAGGTGCGGTCAAGATCGAAGAATGCTGCGGTGGCCATCGGGGCGAAGGTTATGCCCTCCGGTGGCCCCACCCGCCCGGGCGGCGGACCGCCGGCGACGACATGTCCCGGGAACGGGAAAGGCCCCGCGGGGGTGCGGGGCCTCTCAACCTGATCCTTAGGAGGGGGGTCCATGTGGATCGTTTCGGCCGGGCTAATGGGGGATGCCCGGCGCGCTTATGTGTCTCCAGTATGAACGTGAATGAGTGAACACTCAAGTTGGAGGAGACGATACTTGCTATCGTTTTTTGTGATACCTGTCCCAGAAGCGACAGCCAGGAGGTTCGGGCCATGGAAATCAAGCAACTGCAGAGCCTGCTGGCCATCGCCGACCACGGGTCGTTCTCGGCCGCGGCCCGTGCGCTCGACACCGTGCAGTCGAACGTGTCGGCCCACATCTCGCGCCTGGAGAAAGAACTGGGCACCGTGCTGATCGACCGGCACCAAGGCGGGCTGACCGACGAGGGGGACATCGTCGCCACCCGCGCACGCCGCATCATGCACGAGCTCGAGGACATCGACTCCGACATCCACTCGCTCGGCGACTCGGCCGTCGGCGACTCGCGCATCGGCACGATCGGCACCACGGCGCGGTGGCTGATGCCCCGTCTGCTCTCCACGCTCGGGCGCACCCACCCGGCCGTGCGGATGACGGTCGTGGAGAGCGCCACCAGCTCGCTCGTGCCGCTGCTCAACGCCGGCGGGATCGACGCCGCCGTCGTGCACCTTCCCGTGGAGGGCGACTACGAGGTGCGCGAGATGTTCGCCGAGAGCCTCCTTCTCGTCTGCAACAACAACCACCCGCTCGCCGGGCGCGACGAGATCTCCATCGTGGAGCTCGCCGAGCACCCGATCCTCCTCGCCCCCTCCGGCACCGCCCAGAGACGCATCCTCGACAGGGCCGCGGCAACGCACGGGGTCAGCCTGAGGTCACAGGCAGAGATCGACGGCGTGCGCCTGATGGCGTCGCTCGCCTTCGAGGGGTTCGGCGCCGCGATCGTCCCCGCCTCCGCGATCCCCGGCTGGCTGCAGGGCCCGTTCGTGCGCATCGCGGTTCCGGAACTGCCGCGGCGCGTGGTGGGCTGGGTGCAGAGGGCACGGCCCAGGCCGAACCGCGCCACTCTCGCAGTGCGTGATGTCGCGCTCGGGATCGTGCAGAAACACGGCGACAGGCAGCCGGGCGTGACGGTCCACGTGGGCGCCGCCGGCACCAGGGGACCCCGCCAGGCCTCCCCCGCCTAATCTGTTCCCGTGAGCGACGCGGGCACCACCTCCGGAAGGGTCCTGCTGGAGCTGCAGCACAAGGTCCCCGGCGCCGCGAGCGCCGACATCCGTGAGCTGCCGTCGGGCCGCACCATCGTGTGGCTGGAGGTCGACGGCGCCCACCACAAGGGGGCCCTCTCCGCTGCGGCCTCGCAGGTGATCGCGACGGCAGCCGAGACGGCCCGCACGAAGGGACTGCCGCTCGTCGGGCAGTTCGCCTCGTCCGGCGCGGACATCCTCGAGGGGATCGCCGCCCTGCACGGTTGGGGCACCGCCGCGAAGGCACTGGCGGAGTGCTCCGGAGTCGTGCCGACGATCAACATCGTCAGCGGACCCGCGGTCTCCGGGCCGGCCCTCCTGATCGGCCTGGCCGACTTCGTGGTCATGACGGAGGACTCCTACGCCTTCGTCAGCGGGCCGACGATGGTCGAGGAGTTCACCGGGATCGCCGTGTCGACCGACGAGCTCGGTGGCCCGGGCGCGCACGCCCGCCACAGCGGTGCCGCGACCGTCGTGGTGCCCGACACCGCGGCCGCGGTCGAGTGGGTCGACGCCCTGCTCGAGTTCCTGCCCGACAACGTGGACGCACTGCCCAGTTTCCGCCATTCCGATGACCCCGCCGGCCGCGCCGTGCCGGAGGCCGGCGACCTCATGCCCTCGACGTCGACCGGGAGCTACGACGTACGCGACGTCATCTCCTCGCTGGCCGACGACGGCTACCACTTCGAGCTCCGCCAGCGGTGGGCCGCGAACGTGGTGACCACGCTCGCCACGATGGGCGGCCACACGGTCGGGGTCGTGGCCAACCAGCCGCTGTCCCTCGCCGGCACGCTCGACATTCCGGCCTCCCAGAAGGCGGCACGGTTCGTGGCGTTCTGCGACGCGTTCAACATCCCGCTCGTCACCCTCGTCGACACGCCCGGCTTCTACCCGGGCAAGGACCTCGAGTGGAGGGGGATGATCCGTCACGGGGCACAGCTGGTGTTCGCGTACGGGCGCGCGACGGTGCCGAGAATCTGCGTGATCCTCCGCAAGTCGTACGGCGGCGCGTACATCGTCATGGACTCTAAGAGGATGGGCAACGACCTGTGCCTGGCGTGGCCGGGCGCCGAGCTCGCGGTCATGGGGGCCGGCCAGGCGGCTGCCATCCTCCAGCGCCGCGCGACGGACGAGGAACGGGCCGCCTTCGAGGCGGACTATTCCGCCCGCTTGCTCAACCCCTACGTGGCCGCCGAGCGCGGCTTCGTGGACGCCGTCATCGACCCCGCCGACACCCGCAGGGAGATCTGCGCCGCACTCGACATGCTCCGCGACAAGCGCGAGCGCCTCGTCTCGCGCAAGCACGACAACACACCGCTGTGAGCGCGGGCCGGACGCTCCCCGGTGCCGTGGCGGAGTGGGCTGCCGGGGCCGGCATCGCCTAACCTCTGGTTGCGGGGAGAAAAGCCCCGGCACATCACATAGTCAGTAGCAAAGGGGACCCCAATTGGCTGACACCATCACCATCACTGATGACCGGACAGGAAAGACGGTCACGGTTCCGATCAAGGGCGGGACGTTCTCGTCGGCGGCACTACGGGAGCTCGACCCGAGCCTCTTCATGTACGACCCCGCGTACCTCTCCACGGCGGCATGTGCGTCTGCCATCACGTACCTTGACGGGGACAACGGCATCCTCCGTTACCGCGGCATCCCGATCGAGCAGCTCGCCGAGAAGTCCACGTTCCTCGAGGTCGCGTACCTGCTGCTGAACGGCGAGCTCCCCGACGCCGACCAGATGGCCCGGTGGAACCACGACGTGACCCACCACACCATGATCCACGAGAACATGCGCAAGCGCTTCGTGGACGGCTTCCACTACGACGCCCACCCCATGGGCATGTTCATCTCCGCCACCGCCGCACTCGGCACCTTCTACGACGACGCGAAGGACATCTTCGACAAGGACTCGTTCGACAAGCAGGTGCTCCGTCTCATCGCCAAGGTCCCCACGATCGCGGCCATGTGCTACCGGTTCAGCCAGGGGCTCCCCTTCGTCTCGCCCAACAACTCCCTGTCGTACGGCGAGAACTTCCTCAACATGATGTTCCGCATCGGCGAGGACTACAAGGTCGACCCCGTGCTGGCCCGTGCGATGGACATCCTGTTCATCCTCCACGCCGACCACGAGCAGAACTGCGGCACCACCGCGATGCGCGTGGTGAGCTCTGCGAACAGCGACCCGTACACCGCCACGGCAGCCGCGGCCTCCGCGCTCTACGGCCCCCTCCACGGGGGCGCGAACGAGGCGGTCGTGAGGATGCTCGCGGACATCGGCACCATCGAGAACGTCCCCGCCTTCATCGAGGAGGTCAAGAACGGGTCCGGCCGCCTCATGGGGTTCGGCCACCGTGTCTACAAGAACTTCGACCCGCGCGCGACCATCATCAAGAAGACCGCGTACGAGGTCTTTGAGGTCACCGGCAAGAACCCACTGCTCGACATCGCGCTGAAGCTGGAGGAGGTCGCCCTCAGCGACGACTACTTCAAGTCGCGCAAGCTCTACCCGAACGTGGACTTCTACTCCGGGCTGATCTACGAGGCCCTCGGGTTCCCTGTGGACATGTTCACCGTTCTCTTCGCCATCCCGCGCACGGTCGGCTGGCTCGCCCACATGCAGGAACTGTTGGGCGACAAGGAGCAGAAGATCAGCCGCCCGCGCCAGTGGTACATCGGCCAGGACGAGCGGGACTATGTGGACATGTCGTCGCGCTGACGCGCTCCCTCAGGTCGCCATCTCGTCGCGCTGACGCGCTCTCAGCGATCGAGATCCAGCACGATCTTGCCGGTGTTCGCGTTCGATGCCATCCGCTGCTGTGCCTCGGCGACATCAGCGAACGCATAGACGGAGTCGACCACCGGGCGCAGGGCACCTGACGAGAACAACGGCAGCATCTCTGCGGCGAACCGCCTGCTGATCGCGATCTTTTCCTCCGTGGGGCGCGCGCGCAGGACCGTGCCCGTGATGGTCGCGCGCTTCCCGAGCAGCAGCCCCACGTTGAACGGGAGCAGCTTGCCGGCCATGACGCCGACCTGGATGACCCGGCCCTTTGTCGCCAGGGTGGCGATGTTCTTCTCCACGTACTCACCGCCGATGACGTCCAGTACCACGTCCACCCCTGCACCGCCCGTTGCCGACATGGCCTCGGCCACGAAGTCCTGGCTGCCGTAGTCCACGACCACGTCCGCCCCGAGGTCGCGGCACGCCTGCACCTTGCCGGCCGAGCACGTGACGATGACACGCGCACCGATCGCACGGCAGATCTGTATCGCTGCCGTGCCCACGCCCGATGCCCCAGCGTGCACCATGGCCCAGCGCCCGGACGTGAGACCGCCCTGCACGACAAGTGCGTCCCATGCGGTGATGAAGACCTCGGGGATGGCGGCGGCATCCGTCCAGGACATGCCCGCGGGCACGTCCATGGCCTGGCGCTCGTGGATGACGAGCTTCTCCGCGTACGCACCGCCCGAGACGATCCCCATGACCCTGTCACCCGGCCCCCACATGGAGACACGGGGCCCGCACGCAACGACCTCGCCCGCGAACTCGAGACCGGGGATCTCGTCGTCTGCGGGGAACGGGTTCGGGTACATGCCCATCCGCTGCAGCAGGTCCGCCCGGTTGAGTGCGGTGGCACGCACGCGCACGAGCACCTCCTCGGGCCCCGGGACCGGGTCCGGGGACTCCGTGATGACGAGCACCTCCGGCCCGCCGTGCTCGCGCAGGACGACGGCGCGCACGGGCTCAGGCCATCTTCTGCTGGAGGCGCCGGTCGAGCGCGGCGAGGTAGTCCTCGGTGGTCAGCCATGGTGTGTCCCGCGAGATGAGGATGGCGAGGTCCTTCGTCATCTCGCCGCCTTCCACGCTCTCCACGCAGACGCGCTCCAGGTTCTCGGCGAACCCGATGAGCGCCGGGTTGTTGTCCAGCTTGCCGCGGTGCTTCAGGCCGCCCGTCCACGCGTACACCGAGGCGATCGGGTTGGTGGAGGTCTTGTTGCCCTTCTGGTGCTCGCGGTAGTGGCGGGTGACGGTGCCGTGCGCCGCCTCGGCCTCGACGGTGCGGCCGTCGGGCGTCATCAGCACCGAGGTCATGAGGCCGAGCGAGCCGTAGCCCTGTGCCACAGTGTCGGACTGCACGTCGCCGTCGTAGTTCTTGCACGCCCAGACGTAGCCGCCCTCCCACTTCATCGCGCACGCGACCATGTCGTCGATGAGCCTGTGCTCGTAGGTGAGGCCGGCCTTGTCGAAGTCAGACTTGAACTCGGCGTCGAAGACCTCCTGGAACAGGTCCTTGAACTGTCCGTCGTACGCCTTGAGGATCGTGTTCTTGGTGCTCATGTACACCGGGTAGTTGCGGGCCAGGCCGTAGCGGAACGATGCGCGGGCGAAATCGCGAATGGAGTCGTTGAAGTTGTACATGCCCATGGTGACGCCGCCGTCCTTGCCGAACTTGGCGACCTCCATCTCCACGGGGGCGCTGCCGTCCGCGGGCGTGTACGTGATGGTGACGGTGCCGGCGCCCGGCACCTTGAAGTCGGTCGCCTTGTACTGGTCGCCGTGGGCATGACGGCCGATGACGATGGGCTTCGTCCAGCCGGGGACGAGCCGCGGGATGTTCGAGCAGATGATCGGCTCACGGAAGACCACGCCGCCGAGGATGTTGCGGATGGTGCCGTTAGGCGACTTCCACATCTTCTTCAGCTTGAACTCCTCGACGCGGGCCTCGTCGGGGGTGATGGTGGCGCACTTCACGCCGACGCCGTGCTTCAGGATCGCGTTTGCCGCGTCGATCGTGACCTGGTCATCGGTGGCGTCGCGGTGCTCCATCCCGAGGTCGTAGTACTCGAGGTCCACGTCGAGGTACGGCAGGATGAGGCGGTCCTTGATGAACTGCCAGATGATGCGGGTCATCTCGTCGCCGTCGAGTTCGACGACCGGGTTGTCAACCTTGATCTTTGCCACGGTGTGCACCTTTCGAAGAGCCTGATTTCACTTGTATCAGACTTGTACACAATAGCGTGGCGGGCAGTGGGGGGCCGTAAATTGTCGGCGATGGACTTCGACTGGACCCCCGAACAGCGTGCCCTCCGTGCAGAAGCCGCGGAGGTGGCGGCCGAGGGCGTCAGGAAGTACGGCCGGTTCAACGACTGCTGGATGAACGGCTACTCGAAGGAGTTCTCGCGCGAGCTCGCCGCGCACGGTTACCTCGGCATGGCATGGCCGAACGAGTTCGGCGGGGGCAACCGCCCGGCCATCGACCGGGTCATCGTGGCGGAGGAGATGATCAAGGCCGGCGCCCCGATCGCGGCGAGCTGGTTCGGCGACCGGCAGATGGGGCCGGCGCTCATTCAGTACGGCACGAAGGAACAGCAGGACGAGTTCCTGCCGAGGATCCTCTCGGGCGAGACCACCTGGTGCATCGGCATGAGCGAGCCGAACTCGGGCAGCGACCTCGCCTCGCTCAAGACGTCCGCCCGCGACGACGGCGACGAATGGGTCATCAACGGCCAGAAGATCTGGACGAGCTTCGGGGCGGATGCCGACTACTGCTACCTCATCTGCCGCACCTCCCACGACGGCCCGCCGCACGCCGGCATCAGCGAGATCATCGTCCCCATGGACACGCCCGGCATCGAGATCCGTCGCATCAAGGACATGACCACCAACCAGCACTTCTGCGAGGTGTTCTTCACCGATGCACGCGTGCCGAAGACGAACCTCGTGGGCCAGCAGGGAGGCGCCTTCGGCCAGACCATGCGCCAGCTGGAGCACGAGCGGGGCGGCATCGACCGCCTGATGTCCAACTACGCGCTCTACAGCTACGCGCGCAGCAAGGCGAACACCTGCGACCCGGTCGTGCGCCAGGAGATCGCCGACCTCGAGATCGGGTACTTCGTGGGCCGCGTGCTAGTGATGCGCGAGGTCATGCGCCAGGCCCCGGCAGGGTTCTCCGCCGCCACGAAGTGCTTCTGCACCGAGCACGAGCAGAAGGTCGCACAGTTCGCCTCGCGCATGCTCGGCGCGGAGATGATGGTGCAGGGCGACTACACCAAGGACTTCCTGTACGGACCCGGGTACACGATCATGGGCGGCACGTCGAACGTGATGCGCAACATCCTGGGCGAGCGGGTTCTCGGCCTGGCGAAGGGCTGACACATCTCCCGCCGCGGGCGGGCCACACAACAAGGGGGCACACCATGGCTGATCTGCTCGCGCTGTCCCAGCGCGTCATCGACTCGGGCACCGCCGACGAGCCGGTGAACCGGACCACGGGCGAGCTCTCCGAGGTCGCGGACGGGCTGGCCATGGTGGAGTCCTTCAGCCACACCGTTGCCTGGGACTCCGGCGAGGGACTGGTCTGCTTCGACGCCAGCCACCTCAACTCCGGTGCCGCGATCGTGTCCGAGCTGGCGAGATGGAGGCCCGGCCGCATCCACACGCTCGTCTACACCCATGGGCACATCGACCACGTGGGCGGGAGCGGCGCGTTCGCGGCCCACAACAGGGAGAACGGCCACGCACCGTTGCGCGTCGTCGGCCACGAGAACGTGCAGCAACGATTCGACCGCTACCGCCGCACTGACCAGTGGAACAGGCTCATCAATGCCCGCCAGTTCGGCGGGGTCCGCGACGATCTCGGCATGACGAACGACCTGCGCCCCGCCGCGGGCGGCCGGGCGCTCCCCTTTTTCCTCCCGCCCGACACGGCGGACGTCACCGAGACCGTCGGCGACTTCTTCTCCGACAGCATCGGCGGCACGGTCATCGAGTACCACCACGGCAAGGGCGAGACCGACGATCACCTGTGGTCGTGGTTCCCCGAGAAGAAGTGGGTCGCAACCGGGGACTTCGTGATCTGGAATTTCCCCAATGCGGGAAACCCGCAGAAGGTGCAGCGGTGGCCGATCGAGTGGGCCGCGACCCTGCGCCGGATCATCGCAAAAGAGCCCGAGCTGCTCCTGCCCGCCCACGGCCTGCCGATCGCGGGCCGGGACCGCATCGCACGGGTGCTGGACGAGATCGCCGGCGCCCTCGAGGACCTCGTCCGTGACGTCCTCGAGATGATGAACGCAGGCGCGACGCTCGACGAGATCATCCACACGGTGAGGGTGCCCGCCACCACACTCGCGCGCCCGGACCTGCGGCCGCTCTACGACGAGCCGGAGTTCGTGGTCCGCGGGGTGTGGCGCCAGTTCGGCGGCTGGTGGGACGGTGCGCCGTCGCGGCTGAAGCCGGCCCGCGACACAGAAGTCGGCGCAGAGGTCGCACGGCTCGCGGGCGGGGCGGACGTCCTCGTGCGGCGCGCACGCGACCTGGCAGTGGCCGGCGACATGCGCCTCGCATGCCATCTCGCCGACTTCGCCGGCTGGGCCGCGCCGGACGTGCCGGAGATCCACGAGATGCGGGCGGAGATCTACGAGATGCGCCGCAAGCAGGAGACGTCGCTCATGGCGAAGGGGATCTTCAAGGGCGCCGCGAGGGAGTCGGAGAAGGTCGCAAAGGACGCAGGCGGCGCCTGATCACGCGAGGGTGATGAGCACCAGAGCCCCTGCAGCCAGGCCGATTCCCAGCAACTGCGGTCTGTGGACCTTCTCGCGGTCCACGCCGACCGCAAGGGCCATGGTCACCGCCGGGTACAACGTGACGATCACGGACACCACCGACAGCAGGCCCTCGCGCACCGCCAGCACGTAGAACCAGTTTGCGAGGCTGTCGAGCACGCCCGACCCGACGACGAGCATCTTGTTCCGGCGGACACCGGCGAACGACGGCCTCCTCACCGCGAGCAGCACGGCCATGAAGGGCGTGGACACGAAGCGCATGATCAGCACCGGCCACACGCCGCTCCCGTCGCTCGTCTGGTGGAGGAACACGAGGATCATCCCGAACATGGCCCCGCCGAATGCCCCCATCGCCACCACCCGGGCAGGTGCGCGGCGGTGGTCGGGGCCGAGCACGCCGCTGACAAGGGAGACCGCGATGATCGCGAGCGGCATGCCGATGAGCGCGAGGACGCCGGCCCGCTCCCCCATGGCGAACCCCGCGACGACGGGGATCACGGCATTGGTCACCGCGGTGACGGGTGCGACCACGGTCATGTGGCCGCTGCTCATCGCCGTGTAGAACGCGAGCAGGCCCGTGGAGCCGGCGAGGCCGGCGAGCGCGCTCCATCCCCAGTCGGCCGGTGCGGGCACAGCGATACCGGACGACCACGCGGCGACCGCCAGCACCGCCAGTCCGGCGAGCTGCCCCACGAACGTGACCACGATCGCGGGGAGGCGCTTCGTGGCGTGGCCTCCCAGGTAGTCGGCCGTGCCGTAGACGCACGCGGTGAGGAGCGCAAGGAGAACAGCCACCGAATCACGGTACTCGGGGCGGCCACACGCACGGCCGATGCCGCATCAACCGCCGGACATGACACCCGGTGGGGCGAAGTACGTCTCGATGCGCACGTGCGACGGGTCGCTCACCGCGTGCTCTTCACCCTTCTCCGTTGCCGACACCTGGGAGGCATAGACCGAGAACGCGGCGATCTTCGCCTGCTGCTCGTCCGGACCGATGGCGACCACTGTGCACTCGTGCTCTCCCCCGCCGAGAGCCTCGAGCCTGGCGGCCCACTCCTCCGGCAGCGCACCCCCGCCGTCCACCCATGCGGGCCACGAGGGCCGCGCCGCGTACGGGTAGTCGGCACACCACACCACGGGCACTCCTGTCTCGAGCGAGACGGAGCGCACCGCAGCGGCGACCTGCAGATGGTTCGGGTTCCCGCCGATGCCGAGAGGCGCCACGATCGCCGTGACAGACGCAGAGCACTGCTCCCTGACAGCCCGCGTGATGTCACCGACCAACCCGGTCTCGTCAGGGTCGTCACGGACCTGCAGCTCCAGGAAGTCCAGATGGACGACACCGACGTGGAACCGCGCGAGGGCTACACTGTCCTCCGTGCGGCGCGCAGTCATCCAGCCGTGCGGTGTGATGCCGGGGGGAACGGTCCCGCCGGAGCGGCGCGGCGTGTC
>JBJTCK010000069.1:0-3743 GCA_046091825.1 Actinomycetota bacterium
CCCACAATGTACTACCAATAGGTAACACAACTGCCTCGCTGACTACCCCTCTTCGGATCCAATGGTCGGATCCGCTTCGCTACCCCTCTTCGGTGAAGTTGCGCGTCACCGCGGGGTCCACCGGGATGCCCGGGCCCGTCGTCGTCGAGACGGTGACCTTCTTGAGGTACCGGCCCTTGGAGGAGGACGGCTTGGCGCGCAGCACCTCGTCGAGGGCGGCACCGTAGTTCTCGACGAGTTTCTTCTCGTCGAAGGACGCCTTGCCGATGATGAAGTGCAGGTTGGCCTGCTTGTCGATGCGGAAGTTGATCTTGCCGCCCTTGATGTCGGTGACGGCCTTGGCCACGTCGGGGGTCACCGTGCCGGTCTTGGGGTTGGGCATCAGCCCGCGCGGGCCGAGCACCCGGGCGATCCGGCCCACCTTGGCCATCTGGTCGGGGGTGGCGATCGCGGCGTCGAAGTCGAGGAACCCGCCCTGGATCTTCTCGATCAGGTCGTCGCGGCCGACGATGTCCGCACCGGCGGCGGCGGCCTGTTCGGCCTTCTCCCCGACCGCGAACACCGCCACCCGGGCGGTCTTGCCGGTGCCGTGCGGCAGGCTCACGGTGCCGCGCACCATCTGGTCGGCCTTGCGGGGGTCCACGCCCAGCCGGATGGCGACCTCGACGGTGGCGTCCTGCTTCTTCGAGGACGTCTCCTTGGCCAGCTTGGCGGCCTCCAGCGGGGTGTAGAGCTTGTCGCGGTCCACCTTCTCGGCGGCTTCGCGGTAGGCCTTGCTGTTCTTGCTCATGGCAATCCAATCTTCCTGCGGTTGGCTGTGGTCAGTCGGGCCGAAGCGGGCCCTCCCACGGACTTATTCAGTTGTGCGCCGGCTTTATTCGACCGTGATGCCCATCGACCGGGCGGTGCCGGCGATGATCTTGGCGGCCTGGTCGACGTCGTTGGCGTTGAGGTCGGCCTTCTTGGTCTCGGCGATCTCGCGGACCTGGTCCCAGGTCACCTTGGCGACCTTGGTCTTGTGCGGTTCGGCCGAACCTTTCTGCACCCCGGCGGCCTTGAGCAGCAGCTTGGCCGCCGGCGGGGTCTTGAGCACGAAGTCGAAGCTGCGGTCCTCGAAGACGCTGATCTCCACCGGGATCACGTTGCCGCGCTTGTTCTCGGTGGCGGCGTTGTAGGCCTTGCAGAACTCCATGATGTTGACGCCGTGCTGGCCGAGCGCGGGGCCGACCGGCGGGGCGGGGTTGGCCTGCCCGGCCTGGATCTGCAGCTTGATCAGGCCGACGACCTTCTTCTTCTTGGGAGCCATGGGTATTCGTGTCCTCTCTAAATCTTGGCGACCTGGGCGAAGGTCAGTTCGACGGGAGTCTCCCGGCCGAAGATGCTGACCAGCACCTTCAGTTTCTGCTGTTCGGCGTTGACCTCGCTGATCGAGGCGGGCAGGGTGGCGAACGGGCCGTCCATGACGGTGACCGACTCGCCGACCTCGAAGTCGACCAGGATTTCCGGGCGCTCCAGGGTGGCCTCGCCGGAGGTCGTCGCCGCCGGCCGGCCGGTCTTCTTCGCCGCGCCCTGCGGCAGCAGGAACTTCACCACCTCGTCGAGCGACAGCGGGGTCGGCTGGGAGGTCGGCCAGAAGATCACCGGCCGCCGGTAGTGCCGCGCCAGCAGGTCGGTGGTTCCCGGGGGCACGGTCGACCGCAGGACCACCGGCACCTCCGGTGGCATCTGCTCGAAAGCGGCCCTGACCGGTGACAGATCCGCCCCTCCGCCGGGCAGGGACGGGGTGTTCACGCAGACGATGAGGTAGTCGCACTTGGCAAACTCCGACTCCGGATACCGGGTTCCCTCGACGACGTCGTAGGCGACGACGTGTGCGCCCCGGGTCAGCGCGTCGCGGGTGATCCGCCCGACGTGGCCGACGCCGATAACTCCGACCGACCGCCGATTAGTCGGTGATACGCCATTGCGGGTTCCGGCAGTGTGAGGCCGCATTGTTCACCTTTCACTTCATTGCAGGCCCCCCGATTGCGCGGATGCCTACCACGGTCCGCTTGGAAATTCTCAGTGACATGCCGGTAAAGCGATGTTAAAATCATCACATTCAGACCACCTTTCCGCCACAAAAGCTTTTCTTTGCACCCTGAGAATCTTTGAGCTGGCCCGAACCCAATCCCGACAGGAGCCGCGGGTGGCGAACACGCTGGGGACGTCCCAACGGGGGGGGGGACACGACAGTAGGCCGCGGGTGAGCGTTGTCATCCCGGTCCTCAACGAGGAGCGCAACCTGCCGCATGTCGCGGCCCGGATGCCCGACGACGTCGACGAGATCGTCGTCGTCGACGGACGCTCCACCGACCGGACGGTCGAGGTGGCCAGGCGACTGTGGCCCGACGGGGTGCATCTGACCCAGACCCGCACCGGGAAGGGCAACGCCCTGGCGTGCGGTATCGCCGCGGCGACCGGCGACCTCATCGTCATCCTCGACGGGGACGGCAGCACCGACCCGGCCGAGATCCCGGCGTTCGTCGGGGCACTGCTGGCCGGGGCGGAATTCGCCAAGGGCTCCCGGTTCATCCAGGGCGGGGGCAGCGCCGACATCACCCGGTTCCGCCGGCTGGGCAACTGGGGGCTCAAACTCGTCGTCAACGGGTTGTTCCGCACCCACTACACCGACCTGTGCTACGGGTTCAACGCGTTCTGGCGGCAGAGCCTGGGCAAGATCAAGCTTCCCGATCTGGTGGGCAACACCAAGCAGTGGGGGGACGGCTTCGAGATCGAGACGCTGATCAACCTGCGGGTGTGCGGCGCGGGCCTGAAGATCGTGGAGGTGTGCAGTTTCGAGCACCACCGTCTGCACGGGGTGAGCAACCTCAACGCGGTGCGCGACGGTTTGCGGGTCCTGCACATCATCTCCCGGGAGTACTTCGGGGAACGCCCGCAGCGGCTATCCGCCGGGCAGGTGAACGGTGGCGGTCAGACCGAGATGGTCGGACCCGGGCACCCTGACGGTGTGCGCCCCGGTGGCGGTGGCCTGGTAGGTGAGGATGTGGTCGATCCCGATCAGGGGCGGGACACGGCGGTCGGCCGGCCAGGCCCGGATCGGCCCGGACCCCGACTGGTCTGCGGAGTCGGCGAACCCGCCGCGCAGGAGCCGGCGAAACGGCTGCATGTCATGGGTGCTGTTGAAGTCCCCGGCGACGATCACGGCGCTCTGGCCTGCTGAGCCGGCCAGTCCGCTCATCGTCGCGGCCATGGCGGCCATCTCCTCGCGCCAGCCGTCGATCGGCTGCGGCCACGGCCCGGCGATATGGGTGACCAGGACGACGGTCTCGGCCCGGGCTCCCGGCACGTCGACGACGGCACGGAGTTGGGTCATCCGGTAGCCCGGGACGGTGGCGGACCGGGTGATCGGGTAGCGGCTCCAGATCCCCGCGCCGGCGGCCTCCGGTCGCGCATCGGTGACCCGGTGCGGGAAGTCGGCCCCGATGCCCAGTCGGGTCAGTGCCTCGGTGAGTTCGGGGGTCAGTTCCTGGAGCACGAGAATGTCCGCGCGGGTCCGCGCCAGGTCGGCCAGAGCCCGCGGGTCGGCGGTGCCCTCCTCGACGTTGGCGGTGAGCACCCGCACCGGCACGCCGCCCGGCGGCGGACCGGCGGCGGGGACGAACAGCGGCAGTTGCACCGCCACCGCCGCCACGGTCAGGACCGCGGCCGCGCCCGCCATCACCCGGCGCCGGGCGAGCAGG
>JBJTCK010000070.1:0-2878 GCA_046091825.1 Actinomycetota bacterium
GTACGGGCCTGTCCGCATCATTCTCCGGGACTGCAGTGGTCTACGGCTCGGGTGGTGGAGGCATCGGCAACAACGGTGCAGGCACCGCCGGGGTCAACGCAGGAGCTGGCCAGATGAGCAGCAACGGTGGCGACGGTGCGCCGAACACGGGCGGCGGCGGCGGAGCGGCGGCGTTCGCGTACCGGTCCGGGCACGGGGGCAGCGGAATCGTGATCGTGAGATTCGGCCCGGTTGCGTCGGCACCCTCGAACTCAGTCGCACCGTCGATCAGCGGAACAACCACCAATGGCCAGACTCTCACTGCAAGTCGCGGCACATGGTCGGGTTACCCGACGCCCACGTATGCGTACAGGTGGAAGCGCGCCACGTCGACCGCCGGGGTCTACTCAAACATCACCGGCGCCACTGCCCTCACGTACACGCTGACGGATGACGACATCGACGCGTACCTGAAGTTCGAGGTGACAGCAACGAATTCCTCTTCCTCTGTGGTTGCCTTGAGCGCAGCCACGGCGCGCATCGCGGACATGGTCCGGCCGACCACCACGACCACAACGACCACCACCACGACAACGATTGCTCCGGCACTCGACATCGTTGTGAGTGCCCCAACCTCGTCTGTCGCGCCGGCGTCGACCGTTGCTGTCGGCCAGGCCCAGATTCCGGTGGTGTCGACGCCTGTCATCACGGCCGTCCCGAAGGGCTCCGCGACGACTGTTGCCCCTGTGTCCACCACGACGACCTCGACCACGTCGACGACTGTGCCGAACAATGCGGGCGGC
Source organism: Actinomycetota bacterium (assembly GCA_046091825.1). Classification (GTDB taxonomy): domain Bacteria; phylum Actinomycetota; class Acidimicrobiia; order Acidimicrobiales; family Ilumatobacteraceae; genus UBA2093. The sequence continues at coordinate 783 of JBJTCK010000070.1, forward strand.
ACGGTCGCCCCGGAGGCACCGTCACCGCCACAGGTGGTCGCCGGCGGTGCGGCGGTGAAGGTGGGGGACTCTGTCGAGGATGCGACGGTCGAACGTGCCGACAACCAGTTGGTCGTGACTGCGGGCGCCCTGAAGGCTGTCGTGGGCGGGATGAACCCTGACGGCACCCCGATGGCGCTCGACGAGGCGGGGAACGTGCGGCTGCGCACCGGCGACACGGTGCGGATCAAGCTGGCCGGGTTCGAGCCAGGCAGCGTGATGGAGACCTGGCTGTTCTCGACACCCGTGCTGCTCGGCACCACCAAGGTGGGTGCCGACGGGACTGTCACGGGCACGTTCACCATCCCCGGGGACGCCCCTTCTGGGTCGCACCGGGTGGTGATAGTGGCCCGCACCACCGACGGTGAGCCAGCCACGCTCGCGGTCGGGATCAACGTCGGCGAGTGGGAGAAGGAATCATCCCTCGCCACATGGCTCCTTGTTCTGCCGATCATTGCAGCAATAATCGGAGCCCTCACCTTGCCGGCGACCAGGCGGCGTCGTCGCCGCGCCGACACGACCGCGTAGCCCCGGGTTCATCGTCCGTCAGCCGGGCGGACACCAACGCGGTGTAGAACTGGTGCATGCGCATCCTGGTGACGAATGACGACGGAATTGACTCGGTCGGCCTGCACGTGCTGGCCCGGGCGATGCGGCAGTTCGGCGAGGTCGTGGTTGCCGCCCCGGACCAGGAGTACTCGGGTGCCGGCGCCGCCATCGGTGCGCTGCACATCATGAAGCCCGAGGTCCACCGCCGCACGGTCGAGGGCATCGACACCGCATGGGCAATCAGCGGGCCGCCCGCTCTCTGTGTGTTCCTCTCGCGGTTCGGCCTCTACGGCGCGCCTTTCGACCTCGTCGTGTCCGGCATCAACCCCGGGGCGAACGTGGGCCGCAGCGTGTACCACTCGGGGACAGTCGGCGCCGCGGTCACCGCGCGCAACGCCGGCATCACCGGCATCGCCGTGAGCCAGGCCGTGACGGGGTTCGGCGTGGAGGGCCAGGGCTGGGACGATGCCGTGAAGGGCCAACTGTGGGAGTCCGCGGCAGAGGTGGCTGCCGCGGTGACGGGGGCGTGGATCGCCGAGCGCACGCCCGAGCCGGTGGTCATCAACGTGAACGTCCCGAACATGCCGGTCCCCGAGATGAGGGGGTGGCGGCGCACCACGGTGGGCATGCAGGTCCCGCGCGCGGTCGTGACCGCAGATCTCGTCGCCAAGGAGGGGTACGCGGACTCGTACACGGTCGAGCTCTCCTACGGGGACCCCGTGCCCCTGCCGGCACACACCGACGGCGGTGCGGTGGAGAACGGCGAGGTGTCAATCACGTACCTGAGCAGGTTCGACGACGTCGCCGACCACGGCACCGATCTCATCCATGCGGCGCTCGACGGCCTGGTCGGCGGCATGAACACCCTGCGTTCGTGAGCCGCGGCGGCATGTGCCGCTACCGTCGCCGTGGTGACCGACTGGATGGACCTCACACGGCGTGCCTCGTTCGCCTCGCACCGCCTCCTCGGGTGGGTCTTCTGGGACCCGCGGGCGAAGGAGAACCTGGCGGCGCTCGGCGTGCCCGATGGACTCGGCCACTACATCGTGAACCGCGGGGCGCCGCTCGCGCCGGCCGGCTCCGAGGCCGTCTTCGCGGCGTTCTACACGATCAAGCGGGAGTTCGTCCGTTTCGCCATCGACCACGCAGCACCGCACATCGGTGACTGGCATGCCGTGACCGCGGCACGTGATGCTGCGGTGCGGGCAGGCCTCGAGGAGATGACACCGCAGGTCATGGAACCTCTCGGTGCCCTCGCAGGTGACCTGTGGGCGACCGTCGACTCGCTGCCTGCGTCGGGCCGCGTGCTGTTCGCCGCCCACCGTGCCTGGCCCAGGCCGCAGGACCCGGCGATGTCGGCGTGGAACGCACTCAACTGCATCCGGGAATGGCGCGGTGACACCCACTTCGGCATCCTCGTGAACGACGACATCGGCATCGTGGAGGCCGGGCTGCTGCACGACGCGTGGATGGGCTACCCCGACCAGTGGATCCCCCGCAGCCGGGGC
>JBJTCK010000071.1:0-3128 GCA_046091825.1 Actinomycetota bacterium
TGGGCCTCCGAGGAACTGTTCGATGCGGGCGCGAAGGGCGGTGCCCGACGTCGGGACGATCTCGATGCTGTGCAGCGCCGAGAGGTCCCCGACAGTATGCCCGTCCAGGAAGCGATCGCCGTTGAGGCACACGTCCGGGAGAAGGTGCAGCGTCCCCGCGGGTGCCCCGTGCAAGGCGCGCGACACGTCCGCGAAGGTGAGGAGACCGGCCACAGCAGTGTTGCCACCGAAGTACTGGTTGCGCACCGCGATCACCTCGACCCTGCTCCCTGCAGCCTCCGTGACGAGCGGTGCGATGACTTCCGCGCCCAGTTCCCCCGTCACGACTGCGAGCCTGTCGTGACGCGTGCGAGGCCGCGGGGTGATCGACACCCGCACGGTGCGGTGGCGCAGCGAGGTCTCAGCGGCCGGGTTCACCGCACGAACGTAGGAGGTCGCGTCGATGGAACCGAAGAACCCACCGTCGTGGTGGCGCAGGTCGCTGCGCTCGCCACGGAAGGCGTCGACGAACGACCGGGCAATACCGATGCCGTCCTCGAGCATCTCGAATCCGCCATAGTGAGCGGCAGCAGGCAACGGGAGCCCCGCGCGCAGGTAGAGCTCGTCCGCGGCATGCACGACGGTGCGCCCGAGGACTGCCGTGTACCTCCCCTGCCATGTCTCGATGAGCGTCACGGCAGCCGCCGCCTCTTCCGCCGTGTGCACGCGCATCCGGGCCTCCGTGTTGTGGCGGGAAAGCCCCAGCGGCACCACCGCCACGGAGAGGAGCTCGGGATAGTTCTCGAGGAGCCCGTGGAGGGTGGAGTCGAGCACTTCCCCGTCGTTCACGCCGGGGCACAGCACCACCTGGGCGTGCACCTCGATGCCGCGGTCGAGCATCTGGCGCAGCCACCTGAGGCTCGTGCCGCCGCGCTGGTTGCGGAGCATCTCCGCCCGGCGCCACGGCTGCGAGGCGTGGATGCTCACGTACAGGGGCGAGAGTCTCTCGTCAACAACGCGCTCAAGGTCGGCCTCCGTGAACCGGGTGAGAGTGGTGAAGTTCCCGTCCAGGAAGCTCAGCCTGTAGTCGTCGTCCTTCGTGTAGAGGCTCCGGCGCATGCCCTTCGGGAGCTGGTATATGAAGCAGAACTCACAGTGGTTGTCGCACGTGTGGATGCGGTCGAAGACGGCGCTCGTCACGGAGGCGCCGAACGGCTCGCCCGTGCGGCGATCGACGTCGATGTCGAGGGTCATCCCGCCGCGGTCCACGGCTAGCGACACTGTGTCCTCGTCCACCAGGCGCTGCCACTCGATGATGTCCCTCGGCGTGACGCCGTTCACGGACAGCACGACGTCGCCCTCCCGCAGGCCCGCGCGCTCCGCGGCGGACGACGGGTCCACGGCTGCCACGATCGGTGCTTGGTCGACCGTGTCCATCGGTGCCACAGGCTATCCCTGTGGCGGTCACTAGCCTGAGGAGCCTGATGGCCGTCGAGAAAGTCCTGCTCGCGTCACCGCGCGGATTCTGCGCGGGTGTGGAGATGGCCATCAAGGCCCTCTCCTGGATGGTCCGCACCTTCGACGGCCCCGTGTACTGCTACCACGAGATCGTGCACAACAAGATCGTGGTCGACAGGTTCCGCGAGCGGGGCGTCGTCTTCGTTGACGACATTGCCGAGGTGCCGCCGGGCAACCCGATCATGCTCTCCGCGCACGGGTCCGCGCCGGAAGTCGTCGCCGCGGCCCGCGAGCGCGGCAGCTACGTGGTGGATGCTGTCTGCCCACTGGTGACGAAGGTGCACCATGAGGTGAAGGTGCGCGCTGGGAAGGGGTTCCACATCGTGTACGTCGGGCACGAGGGGCACGAGGAGGCGGTCGGCACGATGGCCGTGGCCCCGGACTCGATCACGCGCGTCGAGACCGTCGAGGAAGTGCGCGCACTGCCCGACTACGACAGGCCGGTTGCGATGCTCGCCCAGACCACGCTCTCCCACCGCGAGTGGCACGAGGTCGCCGTGTCCGTGCGGGAGCGCTTTCCCGACGTGTGGACCCCGGGTAGGTCCGATCTGTGCTTCGCCACCACGAACAGGCAGACGGCGCTCATGGATATCGCGCCGCGCGTCGACGCCTTCGTGGTGATCGGGTCGTCGAACTCGTCGAACACGCGCGCACTCGAACGTCTCGCCGGGGAGGCCGGCTGCGCACGGGTGCTCCGCATCAACTCCGCCGACGAACTGCCGCCGGACCTGTCCGGGACCGTCGGCGTGACAGCCGGTGCGTCGGCCCCCGACGAACTGGTGACACAGGTGCTCTCCGCCCTCGCACCGCGACTCGGCGTGGAGGAGGTTTTCGTCACCGAGGAGGACGAGTACTTTCCGCCCCCGCGCAACATCCGTGACCTCCAGTCGGCAGTCGGCACGGCGGTCGGGTCGATGACGGGTGCCGACCTGCGCAATGCCCCGCCGCTCGACGACCGCGCACTTGCGGCGAGCACGGTGCTTGAGGCACTCTCTCGGGCGTGATCTCCCCCACTCTCGAGTCCCTCCGCCTGTTCGTCCATGCTCTCGCCGCCTCGGTGTGGGTCGGCGGGCAGATCGTGATCGCGGGACTCGTGCCGAGCGTGCGCCGCACGAACCCGGATGCCCTCCGCACTATCGCCACTGCCTTCGGCAGGGTCGCCTGGCCGGCCTTCGCAATCGCGTTCCTGACCGGGGTGTGGAACCTGCTCGCAGTGGACGCCGCCGACAGCGGGAGTGCGTACATGGTCACGCTCGCGCTGAAACTCGCCCTGGTGGGCGTCGCCGCCGCGGCAACGGTGATCCACTCCATGGGAAGGTCGAAGATCGCACTGGCGCTCGGGGGCGCGGTGGGACTTCTCTCGTCGCTCGCGGTGATGTGGCTCGGCGTGCTCCTGTCGAGCACCGGCTGACTCAGTTGCGCGGGACCTTGCTCCACGGGAGCTCGCGGTCCACCCTGACGTCGCCGGGCAGGCCGAGGATGCGCTCACCCAGGATGTTCTTCATCACCTCTGTGGTGCCGCCCTCGATGCTGTTCGCGCGCGAGCGCAGGAACGCCTTCTGCAGGTTGTCGAAGCCCATCGCGGTCTCGGGCCGGACCATCTCGTAGCTGCCGTAGAGCATCGCCTCGGC
>JBJTCK010000072.1:0-66693 GCA_046091825.1 Actinomycetota bacterium
CGTCCATCGACCATCCGTCCATGCTGCCCGAGCGGTCGAGGAGGATGGAGAGGGCGCGCCTCCTGTGCATCCCCTTCTTCGGCGCGTCATTCGTGCGGATGACCACCTCCAGAGTCCCCATCGCAGGGTCGTCGGCATCCGGGGTCCACTTGGCGTCCATGGACTCTGCCGGCACGTGCCAGCGCACCACCACGTCGCGGTCGAGCGCGAAGTCAGTGATGATGACGGAGTCATCGGTGACCATGGCACCCTCCACCGTGTCGCAGACCGCCTCCTGCACCGGCTGGGCGAAATCGATCCTGATCCCAGATGACACGTGGACGCCGCCGTCGTGGCGCGGCGGGGTGACCGCGGCGGCGTCGGGGGTGCCGGCCGGCACGTATCGCTCTTTCACGTAGGTGGGGATGCGCACGGTCGCCTCGTTGCCGTCGCGGTCCACGGTGTCGTGCACGGTGACCTCGACAGTGATCGACTCGCCAGGATGGATGTTGCCCACGGCGATCTCGAAGACCTCGCCGCGGTTCTGCACCATGAGTGCCGCTGTCTGACCCTTGGCGAGCGCCTCCTCGTACTCCACGCGGGCCTGCCCGAGTTCCTTGATGTCCGCGACGATGACGCGGTCGCCCATCTTGATGCGCATGTCGGTGACGGCACCGCCGTTCGGAAGCGGGAAGGTGTAGACGGCCTCGATGGCATCCTCGACCGTGTTGACGAACGTTTGCGTGACGACCCAGACGACCCCGACGCCGTCGACACGGCCGAGCACGTCGACGGACTCGAGCGGCAGTTCGGTGTCGCCGGTGACAAGGGAGATGCCGACTGATTCGATTGTCGGGTTTGCTGCGAATGTGGGGAGGCGGAGTGTCATGGTGGGGTCCTTCTTTCTTGTGTCTCTTGTGGTGGGTTGTTCGTTCGTTCGGTCGTGGTGCGGCGTGCCGCCCGGTGAGAGGCTCAGATCGCCCCGAGCCCGGCGAGTGCCTCGCGGACACTCTCGAGCTCTTCCTCCGTGGGATGTCGCACCCCGAAGCCGGTGAGGGTGATCCCGCCCGTGACACGTACCGCCCAGCCGTCGTCGTGATCGGGGAGTGCCGCGGGGAGATCCAGCATCTCCGCACGCAGCACGGGGGAATTTGCCATACGGACTGCATCCATGCTCACCCGCGACGGGCGACGAACGTCAAGGTCCTTCAGGCTCGTCCCCTGCGACTGGGCGCGACGGATGCGGATCAGTTCGTTCACATGGTCACGCGTCCACATGCTGCGCCCGTCGCGGCGCACCGGCGGGCTGACCAAGCGGAGGGTCACGTAGTAGCGGACGGTGCGTTCTGACAGGTGTGCGTCAATCCGACCGTTGAAAGTGAGTTCAGCAGTCGCATCCCGCACTGCAGAGAGAAGTTCGTCTGTGGCAAGCAAGTCCGGCATGGGGTCACTGTACCGCGTTCTGACACTGTTGACACTGTTATACCGAGAAAAGTCCCAAACCCTTGTGGCACAAGCCCCCGCTGGGGTGCCGTGCACACATGAGGGGTACTGTCGCCCCATGACAGCCGGTTCCTCGCTTCCCGCCACGCCCCCCGCCACGCTCCCGGCCACGCTCGGTGCCCTGCGCGCCTCCGGCTGGCAGAGCCTCCCCGTGAAGGAGGAGCTGCGCCGCAACGCCGTGCGCAACATCGCCGCGGGCCTGCCTCTCTTCGAGGGCGTGATGGGCTACGAGGACACGGTCATGCCGCAGCTCGAGAATGCGCTCCTCGCGGGCCACGACGTGGTGTTCCTGGGCGAGCGCGGGCAGGCGAAGACCCGCATGATCCGTTCGCTCACCGGCCTGTTGGACGAATGGATGCCGGTCATCGCCGGCAGCGAGATCAACGACGACCCGTACGAACCCGTGTCGAAGCACGCGCGCGACCTGGTGGAGCAGATGGGCGATGACGCGCCGGTCTCGTGGGTGCACCGCAGCGAGAGGTTCGGCGAGAAGCTGGCCACGCCGGACACCTCGATTGCCGACCTCATCGGTGAGGTGGACCCGATCAAGGTGGCGGAGGGCCGCTACCTGAGCGACGAGCTGACGCTCCACTACGGACTGGTGCCGCGCACCAACCGCGGCATCTTCGCCATCAACGAGCTTCCCGACCTGGCCGAGAGGATCCAGGTCGGCCTGCTGAACGTGCTCGAGGAGCGCGACGTCCAGATCCGCGGCTACAAGATCCGTCTCCCCCTCGACGTGATGCTCGTTGCCTCCGCCAACCCCGAGGACTACACGAATCGCGGCCGCATCATCACCCCGCTGAAGGACCGCTTCGGCAGCCAGATCCGCACGCACTACCCGCTCGAGGTGGAGACCGAGGTCGCAATCATGCGCCAGGAGGCCCGGCCCGCGAGCATCGGCGACATCACCGTCACCATGCCCGGTTTCATGGAGGAGATCATCGCCACGTTCTCGCAGCAGGCACGCATGAGCAGCCACGTGAACCAGCGCAGCGGCGTGAGCGTGCGCCTCTCGGTGAGCAACCACGAGGTGCTGTGCGCGAACGCGGTGCGCCGTGCCCTGCACGCCGGCGAGAAGGATGTCGCACCCAGGGTGAGCGACCTGGACGCACTGGCGGCCTCCACCGGCGGCAAGGTGGAGATCGAGTCGCTGGAGGAGGGCCGGGAGTCGGCGATCCTGAAGCAGCTCATCAATGCCGCTGTCCTCACCGTGTTCAAGCAGCGCGTCCCCGGGGACAAGGTGCGCGACGTGATCGCCGCGTTCGACGAGGGGGCCGTGGCGCACGTGGGCGAGGACATCCCCAGCGCCAAGCTCTCCACCGTGATTGCGGACATCCCGGCACTGCGGGAGCCCGTGCTCGCGCTCACCGGCGGTTCGGAGTCACCGGCACTCGTGGCGAGCGCGGTGGAGTTCGTGTTCGAGGGGCTGCACCTGAACAAGCGCCTGAACAAGGACTCGGCGGGCTCCGCCGCCACGTACAGGTCGAGGGCGTAGAGGTGCGGTTGCCGCGTCTAGAGCACGAACGGCGAGCGCGTCCACAGCTCGCCCGTGTCGTTGCGCGCGGCGTCCTTCGGCTCCCCGGACAGCGCGACGACCTGCAGGCCCGAGTTCAGGCCGCGCAGGTGGAGCGGTTCGTGGGGGGAGGCGACCACGCCGTCGGGGAGGTGCTCGGCCTGCTCTGCGGGCATCAGCACCTCAAACGGTCCTGCCGCGTCGCAGATGCGTGCAGCCATGTTCACGGCCATGCCGATGTAGTCGTCGCCCTCGAACAGGAGTGCGTGGCCCGAGGCGATGCCGGTGCGCACGGAGAGCGGCGCGCACGCCGCGCCCGACTGCTTCTGCAGGCGCAGAGCGAATGCAACGGCGTCGTGCTGGTCCACCGCCACGATCATGCAGCCGTCGCCCAGCCACTTGGCGATGCGCACACCGGTGTCGCTCGCGAGGTCCCGGGTGACGCGGCGCCAGTTGGCCAGCAGCTCGCCGGCGGCGGCATCGCCGTGGGTCGAGGTGTAGTTCGTGAACCCGGAGATGTCGACGAACACGAAGGTGCGCGGTACTTGCATGGCGCCCCACACGATAGAGGGTCGGGTGACCGCTGATGGGGGCGAGATTCACGTACAGCCGCTGGGACGGCACGCAGAAGGGCTTTGACCTGGACGCAGAAGCGGTCCTGTCGGAACTCACCGACGACCTCCTGTACCACGGTGACCTGAACTCGGCCCTGCGCAAGTTGATGCGCGAGGGCATGACGGACAAGGACGGCAACCGCATCGAGGGACTCCGTGACCTGATGGAGCGGATCCGCCAGCGGCGCGAGGAGATCCAGGACAGCGGCGACCTCGGCGGCGTCTACAGCGAGGTGGCCGATGCCCTGCGCGACATCCTCGACGAGGAGCGCCACACCATCGAGAACGACCTGCGCGCCGCTGAGGCCTCCGGCGACGAGCGACGCGCGGAGAACGCCCGCAACTCGGCCATGGAGCGCAACTTCCGCCTGGACATGATGCCCGACGACCTCGCCGGCATGGTCCGCGAGATGCAGCACTACGACTTCCAGTCCCAGGATGCCCAGCGCCGGTTCGACGAGCTCATGGACAAGCTGAAGAGCCAGTTGATGCAGCAGATGGTCGACCAGATGTCCGATGCCATGCAGAACATGAGCCCGCAGGACATGTCCCGCATGAAGGACATGATGGCCGCACTGAACGAGATGATCGAGAAGCGCGAGCGCGGCGAGGACCCGGGCTTCGAGAAGTTCATGGAGGAGTTCGGCGACTTCGTCCCCGAGAACCCCCAGACTCTCGACGAGCTGCTCGAGCAGATGGCGAAGCGCATGCAGCAGATGCAGGCGATGATGAACTCGATGTCACCGGAGCAACGGGCGCAGCTGCAGCAGCTCTCCGAGCAGCTGATGGAGGACATGGACCTCAACTTCCAGATGCAGAGGCTCAGCCAGAACCTCCAGTCGCTCTACCCCCAGCAGGGCTGGAACCAGGGCTACGACTTCGATGGCGAGGAGCAGATGGGGATGCAGCAGGCCATGGACGCCATGGCCGAGCTGGGGGAGCTCCAGAGCATGGAGGGCATGCTCCGCCAGGCCACGAACCCGGCCCAGCTGGCCGAGGTGGACGTGGAGAAGGTCCGCCAGATGCTCGGCGACGAGGCCGCCGATTCCCTGGACAAGCTCGCCCAGCTGACGAAGATGCTGGAGGACGCCGGCCTGGTGAACCTCAAGGAGGGGCGCCTGGAGCTGACCCCCCGGGGCCTCCGTGCCATCGGCAACAACTCGCTGCGCGAGCTCTTCAGCAAGCTCTCGAAGGACAAGTTCGGCCAGCACAAGATCCACAAGGACGGCAGCGGCCACGAGCGCTCGTACAACTCGAAGCCCTACGAGTTCGGCGACCCCTTCCGTCTGGACCTGAACCAGACCATCCGCAACGCGCTGCGCCGCCAGGGGAGCGGGACGCCCGTGCGCCTGACCCCCGAGGACTTCGAGATCGAGCAGACGGAGCACAGCACGAGGTCGTCCACCGTCCTCATGCTGGACCTGTCCATGTCAATGCCGATGCGCGGGAACTTCGTGCCCGCGAAAAAGGTCGCGATGGCCCTGCACTCGTTGATGAGCTCCCAGTTCCCGCGCGATTTCCTGGGTCTCGTGGGGTTCAGCGAGACTGCGCACGTGCTCACCCACGAGGACCTGCCCGAGGTCAGCTGGGACCTCGCCTACGGCACGAACATGCAGCACGGCCTGAAGCTCGCGCGCCAGATGCTCGCGCGCCAGACAGGCACGAAGCAGATCATCATGATCACCGACGGTGAACCCACGGCGCACATCACGCAGTCCGGCCAGGTCTTCTTCAACTACCCGCCGGTGCGCGAGACGGTGGAGGCCACGCTGAAGGAGGTGATGCGCTGCACGAAGGACAACATCCGAATCAACACCTTCGTGCTGGACGCCACGTCTTCGCTGCGCCACTTCATCGAGCAGATGACCCAGATCAACCACGGCCGGGCCTTCTTCACCGATCCCGACAACCTCGGTAGTTACGTCCTCGTCGATTTCCTCGAAAACAGGCGCAAAACGGCCCGTTCCGGGCGCTGAGATACCGAAAACCCAATAAAAACGGCCTGTCCTGAGGCAATCCCTCGGGAAACCCTTGGGAATCAAGGCTTCCACTTGCAGTCCCAGCCAAAAGTTGGCACAATAACACCGTTGTAATTACACGGCTGTCCGCCGATGTCCCAGGTCATCGACCTTCGGGAGTCACAGGGAGCCACTGCTGGGAGGCATCAGAGTGCACGGAGACGGCGAGTCATTGAGTCAAGAACGCGGCTGGCAGGACAATGCCAACTGCCTGGGTGTCGACCCGGATCTCTTCTTTCCCGAGCGCGGAGCCAGCACACGCGAGGCCAAGGAAGTCTGCAGGGGCTGCGTCGTGCGCGGCGAGTGCCTCGAGTACGCGCTGGCGAACGGCGAGAAGTTCGGCATCTGGGGCGGTCTCTCCGAGCGCGAGCGCCGTCGCCTGCGCCGTCAGCGCGCCCAGGCAACGCGCGGCATCACCGTCGTCAACGGCTGATCCCGAGCGCGCTGACGCGCGCCTCGATGGTCCTGTCCTCCGAGAGGTCCAGTTCCTCCCACCGGCCCCGGGGAATCGATGACAGGACGGCGCGCGGCACCAGGCCGACCAGCTCGGCATGTGACACGACGGCGCCGGTCCGCTCGCACTCGCTGCGCACCGCGTCGAATGCCTCCCGCGGCCCCGCAAGGGTCTGGTCGACGAGGTTCATGCTCACCTGGGTGAGCGTGCCCACCTGCAGGCCGAGAGTGCGGATGCCGGGCCTGCGCACCCGTGCGGCAATTCTGCGGGTCTCCTCCAGGGTGCACCCGCTGAGCCAGACGTTGTACGCGACCAGCACCTCCCTTGCGCCGGCACACACTGCCCCTGCGGTCGGGTGGGGCACGGCTGGGCCGGTGTCGGGGAAGAGATCACGCCAGGCCCGCCGGCGGACCTCCGGGAGCGTCAGGCCCGTGCCGTAGAGGAACGCGGGGACGCCGTGAATGGAGGAGATCCACCGCGCGAAGTCGTCTCTGGCCGCGACTGCCGCGGGAAAGTCCGCACCGGCGAGCGGCACGAACGGCACGACGTCCACCGTTCCCAGCCGCGGGTGGACACCGGTGTGCGCCGGGAGCGAGAGGCGGCCCACCACGTGCGACGCGAGCACGCGGGGTGCCTCCGTGCCGACGAGAGTGAAGACGCTGCGGTTGTGGGCGGCATCGGTGTGGACGTCGAGCAGGTGCGGCCGGAGCAGCTCGGCGAGACCGGCGAGGAAGGCGATGTCGCGTCCCTCGCTGATGTTGACGACGCACTCGAGCACGTCAGTTGCCTACCAGCCGCGGGGAGCGCGTGCCACCACCGGTGGTAGGGTCGCCGGCATGGGTACTCCTGAAATCCTCATGATCGCCGTCATCGTGCTCGTCCTGTTCGGCGGCTCCCAGATCCCGAAGATCGCCAAGAACCTCGGCCAGGCGCAGCGGGAGCTGAAGAAGGCGATGGAAGAGGGCAAGGCAGACGACAAGGCCCCCGGGGACAAGTAACAACTGCGCCCGCGCAACGCGCGGAGAGGTCAGGCTTCCTGGTTCTTGCGCCGCTTCAGGATGCGGCGCCGCTCGCGCTCGCTGCACCCGCCCCACACGCCGTGCTCCACACGCTCGGTGAGCGCGTACTCCAGGCAGTCCGTGATCACGGGGCAGCCCTTGCAGATAGCCCTGGCCCTGTCCACGCCGACTCCGTCGGACGGGAAGAACGTGGCGGGCGGGTAGTTGCGGCAGTTGCCGCGCGCCATCCACGCTGTGGGGGAGTCGTCGAAGGGAACGTTCGCTTGGGCCGGCTGCTCCGTGACCTGCAACTTGGTTCTCATGGCTTTCCTCCTTGCCCCCGGTCGGTGGCATTCGGTGTCGGTGTCATCTCTGACTCCGAGTCATGACGGGAAGTTCCCGCAGGGCCAAGTCAAGCACGGTCCCGGTGCGGGCCGCAGTCGGTGTGACAAAGAATGAGGTAAATATCCGGGTTGTCCACAGGTGTCCCTCGGGAACGCCCGGGAACGGGCGGGAAAGACTGCGAAAACGGGCATCCGCAAGTGCCGATAGCATCGCGGTGTTCTCATCCGCCTTGGAGGCCCCATGTCCGATCACACCATCACAGAACCGCCCCGCGCGCACGCCCGCATCGTGTTCCTGGGCGCCGTGGCACCGCACTGGGAGGTCTACGGGGACTGGGGCGACCGCACCGTTCTCGAGGAATTCCGGGCCCGCGTGCTCGCCCGGCTGGTGCTGCTGCCCCGTGACGACCCGCAGTTCCGCCGCAACATGTCGCGGATCGTGCGTGACGCCGAGCGCGAGCTCATCTCGCTCGAGTGGGACATGGGGGACCCGAACTACCAGTTCGAGCGCCCCGAACCGCAGCGCTGACCCGGTTGTCCACAGGCTGTCTCCACCGGCTGCTGAGCATGCGCCGGTTCTGCCCCGGCGAACGCAGTATGAACGTCAGGTGACTTGTTCACCTCCCGTTCACCTGTGAGTGAGGCGGCATTCACCGCCCCCGAATAATTTCTGCGGTGACGGCCGCATCGGCGCGGCCCGGACACAGGAGACAACGATGTCGCTCACCCCGCCCCGACGCTTGATGGCTGCAGCCGCCGGCCTGTCCCTCATCCTCGCCGCATGCGGAGGTTCCGGTGGCGGGACGTCCGACGTGAGCGGACAGATCCTGATCGACGGGTCGAGCACGGTGGCCCCGCTCCTCACCCTCGTGGCAGAGGATTTCCAGGCCGAGAACAGCGGTGTCAAGGTCACTGTGGGCACTTCCGGCACCGGTGGCGGCTTCGAGAAGTTCTGTGCAGGCGAGACCGACATCTCCAATGCGTCACGACCGATCAAGGATTCCGAGGTCGAGGCGTGCAGGAAGAACGGTGTGGAGTTCATCGAGGTGGTCATCGCCAACGATGCCCTGTCGGTGGTGGTGAACAACGGGAACACGTGGGCCACGTGCCTCACGGTGGACCAGCTGAGGAAGATGTGGGAGCCCGCGGCCGAGAGGAAGGTCACCAACTGGAACCAGGTCGACCCGTCGTTCCCCGACAAGAAACTCAGCCTGTTCGGCGCCGGCACCGACTCCGGCACGTTCGACTACTTCACCAAGGAGGTCAACGGTGAGGAGGGTGCCAGCCGTACCGACTACAACCCGAGCGAGGACGACAACGTCACCGTGAAGGGTGTCGAGGGCGATGAAGGTGCCATCGGCTACTTCGGGTTCTCCTATCTCGAGGAGAACATGGGCCGCGTGAAGGGACTGGAGATCGACGGGGGCAATGGCTGTGTGGCACCGTCGGCTGCTTCCGTGCAGGACGGCACCTACAAGCCCCTTGCCCGCCCGCTCTACGCCTACGTGAGCAAGACTGCGGCGGCCCGGCCCGAGGTGAAGGCGTTCTTCGCGTTCTTTTCAGAGGTGCGTGACGAACTGACGGCCGAGGCGCTCTTCGTTCCGCTGAACGACGGGCAGAAGGCTGTCGAGGCGGACAACATCGCCGAGATCGACGCCGCCTGAGCCGCGCGATGACCGAACGGCTCACCTTGATGCCCTCCGGGGCGATGAGGCGCAGGCTCAATGTCGAGCGCGTAATCAAGGCACTCCTGGCGTCCGCCGCCGGGCTCACTGTCGTGGCGTCCGTGCTCATCGTGGTCGCGCTCGTGCGGCCGGCAGTCGGCTTCTTCGGTGATGTGGGGCTGGGGGATTTCTTCCTCGGCACGGACTGGAAGCCCCTGTTCAAGCCCGCGCACTTCGGTGTCTGGTCCATCGTGATCGGGTCCGTGTGGGTCGCGGCAATCGCGCTCACTGTGGCGATTCCTCTCGGCCTCGGTGCGGCGTTCTTCCTCAGCGAGTACGCGTCGACGCGGGTGAGGAGGGTCATCAAGCCCGTGCTGGAGGTCCTCGCCGGGATCCCCACGGTCGTCTTCGGCTTCTTCGCCCTGAACTTCGTCAACCCGAACCTGGTGGCCAAGCTGTGGCCGGTGGGTGATGTCGGCACCTACAGCATCCTCGCTGCCGGTCTCGTCACGGGCATCATGATCCTGCCGACGGTCGCGTCCCTCGCAGAGGATGCGATGGTGTCCGTGCCGAACTCGCTCCGCGAGGGTGCATACGCGCTCGGGTCCAACAGGCGCGAGGTGTCGACCTCCGTCGTGTTCCCGGCGGCGCTCTCGGGCATCGTGGCGGCCGTCGTGCTCGCCGCGTCACGCGCCATCGGCGAGACGACGATCGCGGTTCTGGCTGCGGGGAGCAAGGCACAGCTCACGGCCAATCCCGGGGAGGAGGGCCAGACCATGGCCGGTTTCATCGGGTTCGCCGGGATCGGAGACCAGCCGACGGGCAGCACCGGGTACCAGTCGATCTTCGCGGTCGGGGCGCTGCTCTTCTTCATCACGCTGCTTCTGAACATGGCGAGCATCCGCATCGTGCGCAGGTTCCGTGAGGTGTACGAGTGAGCGCAGAGATTCACCTCAGGGCCGAGCCTGATGCAGGCAGGCGGGCCAAGGACCTCGTGTTCCGCGTCTTCCTGTTCGCCGGAATCGGCATCGCGCTGGGCGCCCTCGCAACGCTGCTCGTGAATGTCTTCATGGAGGGCCGTCCGCGGCTGAACGGCGACCTCGTGTCGAGCATGCCATCGGCCCGCCCGCGGCGTGCCGGGATCCAGTCAGCCGTCTTCGGTTCGCTGTGGGTGGTGGGCGTCACCGCAGCCATCAGCCTTCCGCTCGGCATCGGTGCCGCCATCTACCTGGAGGAGTTCGCCCGAAAGGACCGGTGGTACAACCGTCTCGTCGAGCTCAACGTGCAGAACCTCGCGGCAGTGCCCTCCGTGGTGTTCGGCATCCTCGGCCTGGCCTTCATCAAGCGCGGGCCCCTCGGGCTCGGCTCCACCGTCCTCACCGCGGCGCTCGTTCTCACCATGCTCGTCCTGCCGACCGTCGTCATCGTCTCCCGCGAGGCGATCAGGGCCGTCCCCGACTCGCTGAGGCAGGGGTCGCTCGCCCTCGGGGCGACACGGTGGCAGACGGTCCAGCGCCAGGTCCTGCCGAACGCGATGCCCGGCATCCTGACCGGCACGATCCTGTCGGTGTCGCGGGCTCTCGGCGAGTCCGCACCGCTCCTCATGCTCGGTGCGCTCACGTTCATCACGTTCAACCCCACCGGTCTCGACAGCGCCTACACGGTCCTGCCCATCCAGATCTTCTCCTACATCAGCAACGCCAAGCAGGAGTTCAAGCCGCTGGCCGCGGCCGCGATTATCGTGCTGCTGGCCGTGCTCCTGGCCCTGAACGCGACAGCAATCTTCCTCCGGAACAAGTACCAGAAGCGTTGGTGACCATGACCATTCACGAAGAACAACAGGCCCCCGGGACGGAACCCGTGCGCGACCCGTCGCAGGACAAGGTCGTGCTCACGACGCGCGACCTCTCCGTCTACTACGGGGAGTTCAGGGCCGTGCGCGACGTCTCGCTCTACATCAGGCGCGGCGAGATCACGGCGTTCATCGGCCCCTCCGGCTGCGGCAAGTCGACCGTCCTGCGCTGCTTCAACCGCATGAACGACCTCATCGCCGGGGCGCGCGTGGAGGGCCACGTCGACTACCACGGCATCGACCTGTACGGTCCGGAGGCGGATGCGGGCGAGGTCCGCCGCCGCATCGGCATGGTCTTCCAGAAGCCGAACCCGTTCCCGAAGAGCATCTACGACAACATCGCGTACGGCCCCCGCGTGAACGGCGTGCGGAAGAAGGAGGACCTCGACGCGATCGTCGAGAGGTCCCTGCAGGGCGCCGCACTCTGGGACGAGGTCAAGGACCGCCTGGGGTCGTCCGCCATGGGTCTCTCCGGCGGCCAGCAGCAGCGCCTGTGCATCGCCCGGTCGATCGCCATCGAGCCCGAGATCCTCCTGATGGACGAGCCGTGCTCGGCCCTCGACCCCATCGCCACGGCCCGCATCGAGGACCTGATGCAGGAGATCAAGCGGCAGTACACGATCGTCATCGTGACCCACAACATGCAGCAGGCGGCCAGGGTCTCCGACAGCACGGCTTTCTACACGACGGAGATGAATTCTGAGAGTGACCGCCGCACGGGGGTCCTGGTGGAGTTCAATACGACCCAGAAGATCTTCTCCCGGCCCGACGACGAGCGGACCGAGGCCTACATCACAGGGAGGTTCGGCTGATGGACGAGCTGCGAAAGGGATTCCACCAGGAGCTCGACGAGGTCAGGGCCGAGCTGGCGCGCCTCGCCG
Source organism: Actinomycetota bacterium (assembly GCA_046091825.1). GTDB lineage: Bacteria > Actinomycetota > Acidimicrobiia > Acidimicrobiales > Ilumatobacteraceae > UBA2093. Next base: position 11,824 of record JBJTCK010000072.1, read on the forward strand.
CGAGCGTCATCGAGGCGATCTCGCGGGCCACCCTGGTGCTCCTCGACGGCGACCTGGAGGCCGCGAACAGGCTCATCGAGGATGACGACGAGATCGACTCCTACTCGATCGACCTGGAGGAGCGCTGCTACCAGTTGCTGGCGCTCCAGGCGCCGGGTGCCGGTGACCTCCGCCAGCTGGTGGCGATCGTGAAGATGGTCGGCGAGATCGAGCGCTCAGCAGACCTCACGGTGAACATCGCGAAGGCATCGCGGCGCATCTACGGCCATGAGCTCGACCCGAAGGTCAGGGGGCTGGTCGCGCGCATGGGCGAGCAGGCCCAGCAGCTCTTCACTGCCGCGCTCGAGGCATTCGAGGAGAGCGACGCGGCCAAGGCCGCCGCCATCGACGACATGGACTCGTTCCTGGACGGTCTGCAGCGGGAGCTCGTCCGCAGGATCCTCGAGACCCACGCCGACAGCGAGATCGACCTGCAGGTCGCCATCCAGCTCGCGATGGTCGCCCGCTTCTACGAACGGATCGGTGACCATGCCGTGAACATCGGGGAGAGGGTGCGCTACCTAGTGGACGGCTGGATGCCCGAGCACAAGGGCGCCGCCCGGTTCAAGAAGCGCACGGACGACACGGGCGAGATGAATCTCCCCCCGTCGAACTGACCTCCGGGGCACGACATGGGTGAGTTCCTGGCGGGCGTGCTCGTCGGTCTTGTCGTGCTCGTCCTCGTGCTGAGGAGGCGTCCGCGGGACTCAGCGGTGCCTCTCCAGGCGCCAGTCCCTGCAGCAGCCGAGCCGACCGCGGTCAAGGGTCCCGACCTAGGGCACGTTCTCGACGCAATCCCGCTGGGCGTGGTCGTCATCGACCGGAACGGTGGGGACATCGCGCGCAACGCAGCTGCCACCGCGTTCACCGGCACGCGGCATGCTGACGTCCTGCTGAACGCCTCCGTCGACCGCCAGTTGAGGCTCGCTCTCGAGGGGAAGGTCTCGGTGGAGCAGGTGCAGCTCGCCGGCCCCCCGCCGACGGTCGTGATCGTCAGGGCGGCGCCCTTCCAGGATGGCGGCGCGCTCGCCACCGTGGAGGACATCACGGAGCGGTTCCTCGTGGACCAGGTCCGCACCGATTTCGTCGCGAACGTGAGCCACGAGCTGAAGACGCCCGTCGGGGCGATCTCCGTCCTCGCGGAGACACTGGAGGGCGAGACCGACGACGAGCTCGTTGTGCGGCTCGCGGGCCGCATGGTCGCCGAGTCCCAGAGGATGGCCCGCACCATCGACGACCTGCTGGAGCTGTCGCGCATCGAGATGGGCGGGGACATGCTCACCGCACAGGTCAACATGTCGGAGGTCGTCTGGGAGGCCGTGGACCGGGCCACGGCGCTCGCCGCGAGGTCGGGCGTGGAGATCGACACGCGTGTGCTCGCAGGTGACACCACGGTGACGGGGGACCATTTCCAGCTTGTGTCCGCCGTGGGCAACCTGGTTGAGAACGCGGTGAAGTACAGCGACGGCAAGGGTGCCGTCACGGTGTCGCTGATCCCTCTGGTGTCGAGCGTCGACGTCGAGGTCACGGACAGCGGGATCGGCATCCCCCCGGCGAGCATCGACCGCATCTTCGAGCGCTTCTACCGCGTCGACAAGTCCAGGGGCCGTTCCACGGGGGGGACGGGCCTCGGGCTGTCCATCGTGAGGCGGGTCATAACGAACCATGGCGGGGAGGTAAACGTGAGGTCACACGAAGGTGAAGGATCGACGTTCACCGTCCGTTTGCCGAGGGCGGGGGGCCGCACCACGGGCAACATGGTGGGCGATGATGAATCCCGCCCCGAACATGAATAGCCCCACGGTGCTCGTGGTGGAGGACGAGGAGTCCTTCATCGAGGCGCTGAAGGTGGGCCTGAAGCGAGAGGGATTCCGGGTGGAGGTCGCCCGGGACGGGGTGCAGGCACTCGAGATGTTCGACCTCGTGCAGCCGGACGTGATCCTCCTCGACGTGATGCTCCCAAAGATTTCTGGAATCGACGTCTGCCGCCAGCTGCGCAAGAAGACCCTGACGCCCATCATCATGGTCACCGCGAAAGGGGCAGAGATCGACACTGTCGTCGGTCTCGAGGTCGGCGCCGACGACTACGTCACGAAGCCCTACAGGCTGCGCGAGCTGGTCGCCCGCATGAGGGCGGTGCTGCGTCGCGTCCCCACGGAGCGCGGCGGCGAGCTGAGCTCGTCCAGCCTCTCCGTCGGCGACGTGGCCCTCGATCCTGACCAGCACGAGGTCGTGATCCGCGGCGAGACGATGACGCTGCCGCTCAAGGAGTTCGAGCTGCTCCACCTCCTCCTGGCAAACGCCGGCCGGGTGCTCCCGCGCGAGACCCTCATCGACAGGGTCTGGGGCACCGACTACGTGGGTGACACGAAGACGCTGGACGTGCACATCAAGAGGCTCCGCTCCAAGATCGAGGACGACCCGTCCAGCCCCGTGCGCATCGTGACCATCCGCGGCCTCGGCTACAAGTACGAACGACCCCGCTGACCGCGCGCCGGGGCGGCACGTCCCGGGGCAATATCATCGCGGCGTGGACGGGGACGAGGGGGCACGGCGCGGTCACGGGCTGCCGCCCGTCTCGTCGATGGTCCGGCTGACCCGGCTCCACGCCTCCATCGTCGCGGGCGAGGCGATTATGGCGGTCGCCCTCGCGGACTCCATGTTCCTGTCCATCGGGCCGAACGAGGCCCGGCCGCGGATCTTCTTCTTCCTCGTGTTCAGTTTCGCGCCGTTCGTCCTGGTCGCGAAGTTCATCGGGCCGTTCATCAACGGAATCCGCGGCGGCCAGCGGACGGTGATGTTCGGGGTGGCACTCATGAGGGCCGTCCTCATGGTCGGCATGGTCTCTTCGATCAAGTCACTCGCCGTGTTCCCGCTCGCGTTCGGTGCGCTCGTGCTCTCGAAGACCTACTCCATCTCGAAGTCCGCCATGGTCCCGCTCGTCGAGCACGACGAGGAGAAACTGGTGGAGGCCAACAGCAGGCTGGCGAAGGTGGGGGGCATCCTCGGTTTCGTGATCGGCATCCCCGCCTTCGTGCTCCAGGCCATCAGCACCGCCTTCACGCTCTATGTCGGCGCGCTCGTGTTCCTCCTCGCGGCGTACCAGGCGTGGCACCTGCCCCGCACCCACGGGACGCCCGCCGAGGACCAGGATCTCGAGTACGAGGAGCTCCACTCCCACCGCGTGCTGCAGGCCGCGAACACGATGAGGTTCCTGCGGGCAGCCGTCGGGTTCATGTTCTTCCACCTTGCCTTCTGGCTCCGCACCGAAATCGCAGGCACCGCGTGGTTCGCCTTCGCCGTGGGGCTGGGCAATCTCTCGATCCTCGCGGCGAACTGGGTGGCTCCCTCGCTTCGGAGCCGAATGCGCACGGAGTCCATGCTCCTGCTCTCGCTCGTGATGATCGCGGCGGCGGGCATCGGTGCCGGCGTGAGCGGCGTGTTCATCGCCGGGATCCTCCTGACCGCGGTCGTGAACTCCGCGGCTGCCATCGGCCGGGTCGCGTTCGAGTCCACGGTTCAGTCGGGGGCACCGGATGCGGACAAGGTCGGGGCGTTCGCCCGCTTCGAGACCCACAACCAGCTCGCGTGGGTCGCGGGTGGCCTTGTCCCCGTGGTGCTCAGCTTCGACGGGCACGTCGGGTCGTGGACCATCGGGGTCCTCGGTGCGGTGGGTGCCGCGGTGCTGCTGCGCGACCGGCGCGCTAGCCGATTTCCAGGCGGGCGAGCCAGAGCCCGGGGGCGTCGAGCTCGTTAGGTGTGGGCAGGCGGTCGGGGGAGGCGAGCATCGCACGCAGCGGTTCCTCGCCCGCACGTTCGATGACGCCCGCCACGAAATCGGCCCCGCGGCGCTGCACTGCGCGCGACAGCGAGACACCGAGCAGGCGTTCGGCGAGATCGGCGTCCGTGCGCCCGTCGAGACGGCGCCTGCGCACCGCCTCCGCAATCGGTGACGCGTTGCCGAGCAGGCGTTCTCCCACGGAGTCGACGACGTGGTCGATCCATGCGGTGACCGCGGCGACATGCGCGTCGAGCACAGGCGCGAGAGCCTCCTGCTCGGGTGACCTCATCGCACCGATGACCGTCATCGGGTCACCGAGAGTCCTCTGCAGGCTCTCCATCGCGGACGGGTCGGAGGGGTCGATGCCCCCGATGGCGGACATGAATGCCTCGGGATCGGGCCGGAACATCCCGATATAGGCGGAGACGTCCCGCATCAGGCCGTCAGTGACGGCTGGGGTGTTCAGCACCGCGTGAGAGGTGAGTTCGTGCGTGAGGACCCACATCCGCAGGTCATCCGGCGCGATCGACCAGTCCGACGCGAACGCCTCCACCGACGCCCCGACCACGAGGATCTCGTCGGCGTGCGGTCGCGCGAGCGGCAGGTCGTACTGGCCGAACGCTCGCTGCGCGAGGGCACCGACCATGGAGCCGATGGTTATGCCCATGAGCGTGGGGAAGATGAGGGCCGACATCTGGGAGAACATCGCTGCCATGGGGTCGGACTGTGCGCCGGTCTGGGGGCGGTTGAGCGCCGCCGCAAGATCGGTGAAGAGGGGGCGTAGGTCGGTGAGCGTGCGGTGTGCCCACAGTGCGCGGGTGGTCGTGAGGATCTCGGTGTGCCTGTCGTTCGGCCCGGTGGGGAGGCCCGTGGCCTGGCGGACGTGCATGTCGGCGATGTCAGCGAGACGGTTGTACGTGATGCGCGTCGACGGGTCGGTCTCTGTGTCCGGGGTGTCGCCGCGCGCGGCCGCGGCGGCTGCCTGGGCCGCCAGTTCCCAGTTGAGCGGCCCCTGTGACGCCATCGCCTTCATCATGTCGTTCAGGAAGGGGATGTTCCCGAAGGGGAACACCGGTTCCTGCGCACCGTCGTCCGACATGGGCTCAGGCTATGTGCCGTTAGCCTCACATGCATGGCAGACGTCGACCTTGACGGACTGGTGCCGTGCCCGGAACTGGACATCAGCGCGTACGCGGACTCCTTCGACCGCGCCGGCCTCATAGTGGACGTCACGCGCTCGTTCCTGCGCAGCGCGACAGAGGCAGGCCAGTCGCACGTCATCCTGGTCAGCTCTGCGATGGTCTACGGGGCATGGCCGAACAACCCGGTGCCGATCAGCGAGCGCGAGCCCGTTCGTCCGGTGCCGTCATTTCTCTTCGCCGTGTCGTGCGCCACGGCAGAGGCGCTGGTCGACGAGTGGAGGACGGGTGTGCCCGGCCGGACGGCGACCGTGCTGCGTCCCGTCCCTGTGGTGTTGCCGGAACGTCCTTCCCGGTTGGTGCAGGCCCTCGCTGATGCTCTCGGGGGCGAGGCTGTGTCCGCCGACCTCGCGGCCCAGTTCCTCCACGAGGACGACCTCGATGCGGCGAAGCGGCTCGTCCGCAGGCTGCGGCCGGACGGGATCCTGAATGTCGCCCCGGACGGGTCGATCATGGGGGAGCGCCTGCACGAGTTGTCGCCCCGTCCGCTCGGGGTCGCACTGCCGGGCTGGGCCCGCGAGGTAGTGGATGCCGTGCGGTGGCGCTTCCTCAACGGTCCCGTGCCACCCGGCCTGCGCGAGTACGCGCGCCACAGCTGGCACGTCTCCAACGAGAAGCTGCGCGGGCTCGGGTGGGTGCCGCGCTTTTCCAACGAGGAGTCGTACGTGGCGGGCAGTGACGGTTCGTGGCTCGACTCGATCAGCCCGAAGCGGAAGCAGGAGATCGCGCTCGCAGGCTCGGCCGCGGCGCTGCTCGCCTTCGTGCTGGCTGCGGTCAGGGTCGTGCGTCGCGCGCGCCGCTGACCAGCTGGATCAGGTCCGCGTACCTGATCGCCCACGTCGCGTGCGCACAGCGCATCGCGTACCCGACCACGTCGCCCTCGGCGGTCACGATGGCACCAACCCCGTCGAGCACGCCGTCAGTGTCGAGAGGGAGCCAGCCGTCGCCAGTGTCCGTGGACAGCCCCAGCTGCGCCGGGATGCGCCGGCCCGCGCCGTCGACGACGTGCAGTTTCCCCTCGGCGCCGAGGTACCCGAACTCCTCGCTGTCGAGATCCGACCAGTCCCGGTAGGGGAAGTACGCGCTGCCCGTGCCGAGCACCGCCATGCAGTGCTCGCTGAAGGTGACGATGTGGGTCGCGCTGATGACGCGCCCGCCGCTGACCTCCACCTTCTGGCCGCCGTTGCGCGCGTGCCGTGCGTCCATCACGAGCAGGCCGCTGTGGGCCTCCAGCGCGCGGGGAGCGGCGTCCTCCGTCCCCGCACCACCCTTCGGCGGCACATGCACCGTGGTCGTGGGGGCGGGGACCTCCGCTGACGTCGTGCTGAGACCCTTCGGGACGGTGACCAGGAGCAACGAGAACGAGATCGCAAGGCTGACCATCCCGACGATCATCGCGAACCTCCGCCCGACGGGCGGGGGAGCCGACTCAACCGAGTGCCGCAGTCGGGCCTCGTGGTGCACTTCCGCAGGGTGTCGCCAGTCGCGTTCGTACGGCGGGAGCGGCGCGATGTCGTCGTCGAACTCGTCGTCGGTGCCCACGAGTGTACGAGGCTAGTCACGGCCCCCCGGCCGTTGGTGTCGCCCGTGGCCGCACGTGCACCCTTGTACGCTGGCGCAGTGGATGCACCCATGGGCTCGGACGAGTGGCTGGCACTGACGGACGCCCCGTTGCCGGTGGGTGCCGTGCACGACTGGGCCGTCGCCCCCGACTGCGGGGCCGTCGTGGTGTTCTCGGGCACCGTGCGTGACCACGCAGAGGGCAGGACGGATGTCGTCGCACTCGAGTACGAGGCGTACGAGGAGGCGGTCGTGCCCGCGTTCCGGGCGATCGTCGAGGAGACCCGCAGGAGGCACCCCGGCGCGCGGCGCATCGCGATCCTCCACCGCACGGGACGCCTCGGCCTCGGCGAGTCATCGGTGCTGGTGGGGGTTTCCTCGGCCCACAGGCCGGTTGCCTTCGATGCCGCCCGCTTCGCGATCGATGCACTCAAGGCGAGCGTGCCGATCTGGAAGAAGGAGATCTGGCGTGACGGCGAGGACTGGGGCACCGGCGCCAATGACATCGTGACCCCGGCGCGCGTCGGACGGGACGAAGGTACCCGGTGACCGCGGTTGCTTTCCTTCCGGTGATGTTCACCGTGCTCGCGTGCATCACGGGGTCCCTGCTGCTCGTGCTCGTGTACCTCGACAACCGCAAGAGCCGCATCGACGACAGCATCAACGCGTTCCGCCGGCACATCGATGCCCTCTCGCCGGAGGCAAGGCGCAACTCCGTCATGCACAACCCCGACGACCAGCCTCTCCGATAACCCACCGCGGGAGCCGGGCCGACCTAGTCTGAGCGGATGGCGCGTGACCTCGCAATCGACCTGGGCACCGCCAACACGCTCGTGTACATGAAGGGGCGGGGGATCGTGCTGAACGAGCCATCCGTCATCGCGGTGAACCGCAAGTCCGGGGAGGTGCTCGCCACCGGTGGTGACGCTCTCGACATGATCGGCCGCACCCCCAGCTACATCGCCGCGGTGCGCCCGCTGCGCGGCGGCGCGATCACGGATTTCGACATCACCGAGCGCATGATCCGCCTGCTCCTCCAGCGGGTCGGGGTGTCCCGCTTCACCCGGCCGAAGGTGATCATCTGCGTGCCGTCCGCGATCACCGAGGTGGAGCGCCGTGCGGTCACCGATGCCACGCGGCGTGCGGGGGCGAGCGACGCGCAGTTGATCGAGCAGCCGATGGCGGCCGCGATCGGCGCGAACCTCCCGATCGACGAGCCGGTCGGCAACATGGTCATCGACATCGGCGGCGGGACCAGCGAGACCGCCGTCATCTCACTCGGGGGCGTCGTCGCGCTCGAGGCTGTGCGCGTCGGCAGCTTCGACATCGACTCGTACATCCAGAATTACGTCCGGCGCGAGCACGGGGTCGCCATCGGCGAGCGCACCGCGGAGGCGATCAAGATCCAGATCGGCTCTGCCGAGCCCGGACCGCAGGACCGTGAGGCGGACATCCGCGGCCGGGACCTGGTGACCGGCCTCCCGAAGACCGTCCGGTTGACGTCCGAGGAGGTGCGGTTCGCGATCGACGAGCCCGTCGCCGCCATCGTGGCGTCGGTGAAGCGCTGTCTCTCCAAGTCCCCGCCGGAACTGGCCCAGGACTTCCTCTCAAGGGGCATGTACCTGGTGGGCGGCGGCGGCATGCTCCGCGGGCTCGCCGGCCGCATCGAGCGCGAGACCGAGGTGCCGGTGCGCATGTCGCCCCAGCCGCTCGAGGCCGTGGTGCTGGGTGCGGGCCACTGCATCGAGAACTACCAGGCGCTGCGCGGCATGTTCATGGGTGCGAACAGGCTCCGCTGACCAGGTCAGCGGGACTCGATCCTGCGCACTCTCCCCTCCAGGGTCAGCACGTACACCGCTCGCGACGTGGCGGTGACCGCGGTGATGTTCCCGAGGTCCTTCCCGATCGTCTCCGAGGACAGCACGCGCCGGCCGTCGGTGCGAACCGCCACGAGGGTCCCTGCGCAGTAGTCGCCGTAGATGTACCGCCCGGCGCGGCCGGGGAGGTTCTGCGCCGTGGTCACGGCGCCGCCCGAGATGGAGCATCGCCCGTCGTCGTGGTCGTACTCCAGGAACGGCGCGAGTGAGCCTGCTGCCGCCTGGTCCGTGTTGAACCGGCGCGACCCTTCCCACGCGCTCCACCCGAAGTTCGTGCCGCGCCCGCCCGGGTACGCCTGCGAGGCAGGGGCGAAAGAGGCCTCTTCCCACTTGTTCTGGCCGACGTCCGCGACCCACAGGTTCCCCGCCCCGTCGAACGTGAACCGCCACGGGTTGCGCAGGCCGACCGACCAGATCTCGCGCCGCGCGGGGGAGGGATACGGGTTGCCCGACGGGATGCGGTAGTCGTCCCCGTCACCGTCCGTGACGTGCAGGGGGTCGATGCGCAGGATCTTGCCGAGCAGGCTGCCGGTGTCCAGCGCACGGCGATCCGGGTCCCCGCCGCTCCCGCCGTCACCCGTGGCGACGTAGAGCATGTTGTCCGTGCCCACGCGCACCGCGCCGCCATTGTGGTTCGCGTACGGCTGGTCGACCCTCATGATGACGGATGGCCTGCGCGCCGGCTGGCGCACGAACGTGCCGTCGGTGCGCACGGCCCACCGCGCAATCACGGTGTCGCCGTCCGTGTCGGTGTAGTTCACGAATGCCTCCCACGCGGACGCGTGGCGGCGGAACGCGAGACCGAGGAGACCGCGCTCGCCGGACGTCGTGGTGAGGTTCCTGATGTCGAGCACCTGGTCGACCCTTCTCCCGTCGAGACCGAACCGCTGGATGGTCCCCTTGCGGGAGACCACGTAGACGAACCGGTCCGACGGTGACCGCTCCACGAGGTCGACAGCACCGGGCACGCGCGCGTGATCGACGAGCCGCCACGAGGCCGCGCCCTGTCCGGGCCTGGCAGACGTCCCCGCCAGGGTGCCGAACGCCAGCACTGCTGCGACGGCGGGCAGCAGGTGGCGCCGCACCGTCAGGTCCCGGGCTTGATGCGGATGAGGCCTTCCTGCACCACGGTGACGGCAAGGTCACCCGAGGCGGTGTAGATGCTGCCCCCGGCGAGCCCCCGCGAGCCCGAGTTCGAGATCGGGTGCTGGTCGTAGAGCAACCAGTCGTCTGCCCTGAACAGGCGGTGGAACCACATCGCGTGGTCGAGGCTGGCCATCTGCACGTTCCCGTCGCCCCACCCGAGGCCGTGGGGGAGGAGAGTGGTGTCAAGGAGCGTCATGTCGCTCGCGTAGGTCACGATGCACGCGTGGAGAACGGGGTCGTCGGGGAGCGTGCCGTCCGCGCGCAGCCACACCTTCTGGGAGGTGGTGGGGTTCCCGATGCGGGACATGGGGTCGCCGTCGACGTAGCGCATGTCGATCGGGCGCGGCCGCTCGTACCACTCGCCCATCTTCTCGCGGTAGGGCTCCATGCGGGTCTTGAAATCGGGCAGTGTCTCGGCGTCGGCGACCTTCCCCGGCATGGGGATCTGCCAGTCGAGACCCGGCTCGCGGGTGTGGAAGCTGGCGTGCAGGTTGAAGATGACCTCGCCGTGCTGGATGGCCGCGACGCGCCGCGTGGTGAAGCTGCGGCCGTCCCGGATCCGTTCCACCTGGTACAGGATCGGGGCCGTCGGGTCGCCGGGGCGCAGGAAGTACGCATGGAGCGAGTGGACGAACCGTTCGTGCTCGTCCACCGTGCGCGAGGCCGCGACCAGCGACTGGCCGGCGACCTGCCCGCCGAAGACGCGGACGCGGTTCTCGTCCGGCGAGAAACCGCGAAAGAGGTTCACCTCAATCGGCTCGAGGTCGAGCAACTGGATGAGATCGTCGAGGGCTGAGCTCACGGGGTCATAGTAGGGTCGAAACGTGCGTTATCCGCCCTTACAAGCGTCATTGCGCGCGCACGCGCTCGCCGCGCGGGGGTTCATGCCCGAGAACGAGGGAGACGCACTCCACGACGCCGCGATGCTCGGTGCGGACTCCGTGCCCGGCGCACCGTTCGTGGAGGTCGGGTCGTACTGCGGCCGTTCGACAGTGTGGCTGGGGGGAGCAGCGCGTGCCTCGGGACGCGTCCTGTTCGCCGTGGACCACCACTGCGGCAGCGAGGAGAACCAGCCCGGCTGGGAATGGCACGACGAGACCCTCGTGGACCCGCGGACAGGCCGCATGGACACGCTCCCGTTCTTCCGGGCGACCATCGTCGACGCGGGCCTCACCGCCGAGGTCGTCACGGTCGTGGGTGACTCCCCCGCGGTCGCGCGCAACTGGGGCACGCCGCTCGCTTTCTTGTTCATCGACGGCGGGCACGGGGTCGAACCCGCCACGCTCGACTACGAACTGTGGACCCCGCACGTCGCGGTGGGCGGCATCCTGGCCATCCACGATGTCTTCCCCGACCCGTCCGACGGCGGCAGGTCGCCTTACGAGAACATCTACCTCCCGGCGCGGGAGAGCGGAGTGTTCGGGGACGTCAGCGCCGAGGGCTCCCTGCGCGTGCTGCGCCGCGTGCGCTGAGCCCGCGCCTAGAGCGGGGCGACCTGGAGGTGCGCGTTGCGGCGCGCCATCGGCACCGTGAACAGCCTCGATGCCGGCGATCCGCCGCTGATGGCGTCAGCCGCCATGATGATCGCAGCCGCCGTGTACGCCGAGTGCTCGTCGGCGGGGAAGTGGACCATCGTCTTGTCGGGGTCCGTGGGGTAAACGATGCCCGTCCAGTAGGCGCCGTCGTCACGGCGGTGCGGCATGGTCCATAGGAGCAGTTCCTTGGCGGTCTCGCGGTCGCCTGCAGCGACGTGGGCGATCGCGCACTCGCTGGTCTCGGCGGCGGTGACCCACTGCTCGTCGCTGACGCAGCGCACGCCGCGGTCCTCGAGAACGAAGGTGTCCCAGCCCTCCGCCAGGCGCGCCTTCGCGCGAACGCCCGTCATGGCGCCCGTCATGACGGGGTAGTACCAGTCCATCGCCCAGCGTTCCTTCGGCTCGAACAAGGAGAGGTCGGAGTTGACTGCCCGGTCGATCACGTTGGCGGCCGAGGTCCACTCCGGGTGCGGCTCACCCACGAGGTCCGCGATCGCGGCGCCGCAGTGGAGCGCATGGCGGATGGAGGACGAGCCGGTGAGGAGCGCGTAGTCCCACGGCGCGGAGTCGACCTCGCGCGCCCACAGGACCATGCCATCCGCACGGCGCATGTCCATCACGAACCCGAGGGCGGAACGCACGGTCGGCCACAGCGCGCGGACCGCGACGGTGTCGCGTGTGCACAGCCAGTGGGCCCACACGCCGGCAGCGACGTACGCCGTCACGTTGGTGTCCAGCTTGGCGTCCTCGATCGTGGCGTCGGGCATGTAGTAGTTGAACCACGAGCCGTCCGCGTGCTGGTTGTTCGCGAGCCAGTGGTACGCGGCGAGCGCTGCATCGTGGCGGCCCATGATGTCGAGCGCGATCGCCGTCTCCACGTGGTTCCACGGGTCGCAGTGGCCCCCGGGGAACCACGGGATCATGCCGTTCGTGAGCTGCAGGGACTCGATCGAGTCAGCCGTGCGGTGGAGGTCGGCCGTGGAGAGGATCCCGGGCAGGTGCGGGCGGTTGCGGGTGTCCATCAGGCGGCCTTCCGCGAGTACACGATGAGGCTCTTGCCGAGCACCGGGCTGAGGACACGCTCGGCGACGCGCGTGCTGCGCGGTGCGGTCATGATGTCCCACTCGAGGAACCGCCGGTAGCGCGCCACCAGCGGGTGGTCGTTGCGCGACGGCCCCACGGCGCACTTCAGCCACCAGTACGGGGAGTGAAGCGCGTGCGCGTGGTGGGACGCGAACACGTCGAGGCCGGCGGCACGCAGCTTCGCCTTGAGCTCCGTGGCGCTGTAGATGCGCACGTGGCCGCCGGGGCTCTTCGGGGCGTGGTACTCGTCCGAGAGCATCCAGTTGATCTTCTCGGGCCACCAGGTGGGCACGGTGACGCCGAGCGTTCCCCCCGGCTTCAGCACGCGGTGCAGTTCACTTATGGCCGTGACGTCGTCCTGGATGTGCTCGAGCACCTCGCTCGTGACGACGGTGTCGAAGGTGGCATCCGCGAAGGGGAGGCGGGTGGCATCCCCGCGCAGTGCGCCGCCGTAGGTCGTGGAAGGGATCTCGCGGGCCTCGATCATCGCGCCGAACGTGTTGCGCGTGCCGACGACCTCCTCCTGGGCCCAGTCGAGCGCGAACACCGTGGCGCCCTTTCGTGCCGCCTCGAAGGCGTGGCGCCCGAAGCCCGCGCCGGCGTCGAGGAACATCGCGCCCGGACGCAGCCCGAGACGGTCGAACCGGATGGTGAGCATTTCAGCGGGCCCGGCGCTTCTGGTTGTGCGGCATGGCGAGCACCTCGCGGTACTGGTCGACGGTGAGCTGGGCGCAGTGGCGCCAGCTCCAGCGCTCGACCACCCGCTGCCGGCCGGCCGCGCCTATGCGGTCGCGCAGCGCGCCGTCCTCCAGGCCGCGACGGATGGCGGCGGCGAGCGCGTCGGCATCACCGGCGGGGCACTGCAGCACGGTCTCGCCGTCGGTCCCGGTGACCTCGGGGAGGGCACCGCCGTCCGTGGCGACCAGGCACGTGCCCGTGGCCATGGCCTCGATGGCGGGGAGGCTGAAACCCTCGTACAGGCTGGGTACCACGGCGAGCTCCGCCTCGGCGTAGAGCTCCACGATTCGCTCGTCGGGGACGCCGGACACGAAGTCGATGTGTGGCCTGAGACCGAGTGACTCGATCAGGTCCATGCTGTGGCCCGGCCGCGGTTTGCCGATGATGGTGAGGCGGATGTCGCGCTCGGTGCGCAGCTTTGCCATGGCCTCGAGCAGGTAGCTGAGGCCCTTCAGCGCCACGTCCGCCGATGCGGTGGTGATGAGCCTGCCCGGCTGGCGCTGCACGTGCGGCATCGGCGTGAAGAGGTCCGGGTCGACGCCGACGGGGACGAGACGCATGCGGTCGAGAGGCACATGCATGTCCTCGTGGATGTCCTTGATGCTGTTTTCGCTGACGACCACGATGCGCGGCATGCGGGACGCGACCTTGCCCTGCATCTCCACGAAGGAGTACCAGCGCTTCAGCGACCGGCGCTTGCGGCGGGTCTTCGCGTGGCTCATCTCCAGCTCACGGTCCTTCGTGATGGGGTGGTGGAGGGTGACGATCGTGGGGATCATCTTCTCGATCTTCAGGATGTCCCACCCGAGGCACTGGTTGTCGTGGACGAGGTCGAAGTCCGCGGTGCGGCCGCGCAGCTCGCGGTACGCGCGCTTGCTGAACGCGAGCGGCTCGCTGAACTGCCCGCGCAGGAACGCGGCGGTCTCCACGACGTCCGGCCAGGACTTCCACTCCCAGTACCCCGGCAGTCGCCCTGGGTACTGGTCGTTCCAGATGTCGAGACTGGGCAGCCGGTGCATCGGGATGCGCTCGTCCAGCACGGGGTAGGGCTGGCCCCCGAACACCTCCACATGGTGACCGAGGTCGACGAGGGCCTTCGTGAGGTGGCGGGTGTACACGCCCTGGCCGCCGACGTGCGGCTTGCCGCGGTAGGTCAGGTAGGCGATGCGGAGGGGGCCGTCCGGGTCGCGCGCCGGATTCTCCCTTCCCTCCGTCGGATTCATAGGTTCGGAAGGCTAACTGCGGCCTCTCCGATTGGCTCCCCGCGCACGCAGCATCAGCAAGGCAAGCGCTGCGACGAGGCCCCATATGTACGGTGCATTCCCCAGGCGGGAGTAAGGGGTGCGCCCGGTGTGGAGGTCGACGGTCCGCTCGACCACGCGGCGCTCGCTGATTGCCGTGCGGTCGAGTACCTCGCCGCCGGGCGAGACGAAGGCGGTGAAGCCGGTGGGCGCCACCTGGAGCACCCACCTGCCCTGCTCGCGGGCCCTGATGCGCGACGACGCGACCTGCTGGGTCTGCAGGATCGTCCACGTGTAGCTGGACCCGTTCGTGGGGTTCACGATCACCCGGCCGCCCCCGTCGATTCCCTCGTTCACCCGGCCGCCGAAGAAGACCTCCCAGGAGATCGCCACGGCCATGCGTATCCCCTGCGCGTCCACGTGGCCCGGTGTCGTGCCGGCAACGGCGTCACGGGGCACGAGGTCCACCGGGGCACCGAGCGCGTCCAGGAGGCCGCGCAGCGGCATGTACTCCCCGAAGGGCACGCGCCGTTTCTTGTCGTAGCGGTCGCTCACCGTCCCGTCCGGTTGCACCACCACCTGGGCGTTGGTGAACGCACCGTCGCCGGTGTCCTCGGTGATGCCGACGACGAACGGCACCCCGAGCCGGCGGGACTCCGCGGCTATCTCGGCCCGCTCCCGGCTCTCCGCGAACGTGCCGCGGCCGGTGATGTTGATGACGTTCTCGGGCCACACCACCGCGGTGCGGGATCCCGACGGCCGGATCGTGCGCGTGGCGGCAAGGTGTGCCAGGAAGACGTCCCGTGGTGCGACGTCGCCGACGTGCGTGCCCTGCTCGCCGCCGCCCTGCACCAGCGCGTAGGTCGCCTCACCGGAATGACGCGTCGTGTCGAAGGGGGTGGAGACGATGACGACCGCGGCGAGGACTGCCGCGGTGCGCAGGCGGTGCCCGCCGAAGGACAGTGCGAACACCGCGAGCGTGATGAGCATGACCCCGCCCGTGCCGGCGAGCGCCGCGAGGGGCGACTGCGACTGGGAGTGGGCCATCGTCGCGAGAGGAACCCCCCCGAACGGCGCGGAGAGACGGACCGTCTCGGCGAGGGTGTGGCACACCACGAGCGCCGACCGGTGGTGCCCGTTCGAGGCGCGCCCCACTGCCGCCGCGACCACGGCCGCACCGCCGTGCAGTGCCGCGAAGATCAGCACCACGAGGAGGTAGCCGGGCACGGTGAGGAACCACATCCACGCGAGGGAGGGGACGAACCACCCGGCCGCCCACCACATGGCTGTGCGGAACGGCGCGCGTCGTCCCTCGCCCGACGCGACGGCTGCGTACATCGCACACCCGGCGAAGGCGAGGGGCCACCAGCCCCACGGCGGCATCGACGCCGCGACGAGGGCACCGGCCGCGAGGAGGCGGAGACGGGACGGTCTCACGCCCGTGCCGCGGCGGATGCATCCACCGGCAGCATCGACGCGATGCACAGCACCGCCACCGCAAGTCCTCTTCGCATCGGTCAATTATGCGCGTCGAGACGGGCCAGCACCGACGATGCGGCGGCGCGCGCCTGCTGGACGCAGGCGGGGATGCCGATGCCACGGAAGCTCGCCCCTGCCAGGACGACGCCGGGTGCCGCCTGCTGGAGGGTCGCCTCCAGCAGGGCGAGCCGGGCGAAATGGCGGGGGCGGTACTGCGGGAAGGACTCCCGCCACCTTGTGATGCGGGTCTCTGTCGGCACGAAGTCGACCCCGAGATGGTGCTTCAGGTCGGCGAGCGTGAGGTTCACGATCGTGTCGTCGTCGTGGTGCATCACGTCCATGCCGTCACGCCCGAGCGACACCCGCAGGATACGCGAGCCGTCCGCGGGTGCCCAGTGGGCCCATTTGTTGGAACCGAACGACACTGCGGTGACCCAGCGCTGGTCGGGTTTCGGCACGAGGTAGCCGCTGCCGGTCCACTTGCTGCGCCACTGCGGTGCCGGCACGGCCATCGTGACCATGGCCACCGACGCATGGTCCCATTGCGAGAGCTGCGTGGCCGCTTCGTCGCTCAGCGGGCGCACGAACCCGGCACTGTGGCGCGCGGGTGACGCGATGACGACGGCATCGCACTCGACTGCGGAGTCGACGGTCGTGACGAGGTACCCGTCGTGGCTGCGTGTGATCTCGGCGACTGCCGATCCGGTGCGGATCTCGCCGCCGAGGGACACGACCCGGTCAGCGAGCGTCTCGACGAGCGACCCCATGCCCCTGATCGGCACGGCGAACACCGGCCCGTCCTGCGCGGGCACCCTCCGCGCGGCTGCCGCCGCGAGCAGCAGGCTCCGGTGCGAGGTGAGGGCGTTGATCTGCGGGACTGCCTCCAGGCTGAACGAGTCCGTGTCGGCGGCGTAGATGCTGCCGATCAGCGGGTCGACGAGACGTTCGTGCACCTCGCGTCCGAAGCGCCGCCGGACGAGCACACCGACCGAGTCGTCGTGCGGGACGCGCGGCAGGAGGGGCTCAACGGCGGCACGCAGCTTGCCCCTGGTGCTGAAGAGGCGGCTGGTCGCGAATGCCCGCACCTTCGCCGGCACGCCCATCAGGATGTCGCCGGGAATCTCGTGGAGCCCGTTGTGCCACACGTACGCACCGACGCCGGTGGGGGACGTGAGCGCCGCGCCGAGCCCGAGGTCCGCGGCGAGCTGCATCGCCCAGGGCACGCGGGTGAGGAAGGCGTCCGCTCCCTCGTCGACCCCGGGCAGACCGGCGAAAGGTGACGTGCGGATCAAACCGCCGGTGCGCCCAGCCGACTCCAGCACAGTGACACGCGTGGGCCGGCTGGCGTCAGCGAGCACGGTGAACGCGGATGTGAGCCCGGTGACACCGCCGCCGATGACGACGACCCGACGCTCCTTCGTCACGCGGCGGTCACCCGTCTCGCCAGTGCGGCCATCACCGAGGCGTCGTCGTTCACGCAGGCGGTGCGGGCGAACGCGAGCCCCAGATTCTGCGCGTGCGCCGATGCCTCGATGTCAAGGTCGTAGAGCACCTCGAGGTGGTCGGCGACGAACCCGCACGCACTCACGAGGACCCCGTCGATCGGCTCGTCGGTGCCGCGCTGGGCGCCGAAGGAGTCGAGCACCTCGAGGATGTCGGGCCCGATCCACGGCTCCGGTGTGCGCCCGGCCGACTGCCATGCGATGGACCACTGCGACCAGCGGGTGAGCCCCACGCTCGCGGCGACTGCTTCCGCGGTGGCGCGCAGCTCCTCCGGGTACGGGTCCCCGCCGTCGATGATGCGCTGCGGGAGCGAGTGCGCGGTGAAGAGGACCTTCGTGTTCGCGGGCATCGACGCCAGCTTCTTCTTCATGTCGGCGGCGAGGAACCCGACGAACGCGGGCTCCGTGGCCCACGAATCCACCCCGGTGACCTCGATGCCGTGCGGCGCGGCGGCCTCGCGCACGCGGCCGATGTACTGGCCGATCGAGTAGGACGAGTAGTGGGGGGCGAGGACCAGCCCGACGATCCGGCGGAACCCGGCGGCCGCGACCTCGGCGACTGCCTCCTCGATGAACGGGGTGGCGTGCTTCAGCCCGAGAGTCACGTGGTAGCGGCCGGGCTCGAGTGCGTCCAGCTCGCGCTGCAGGGCGTCGCGCTGGGCCTCGGTGAGCTGCTTCAGCGGGGACAGGCCGCCGATCGCCTCGTAGCGGCCTGTCAGCTCCTCCAGCAATTCCGGTGTCGGCGGGCGGCCGCGCCGGATGTCGGTGTAATACGGGAGGATCTCCTCCTTCGTGCGCGGCGTGCCGTACGCCATCAGCACGACTGCCGTGCGGTCCTCGGTGCGTGCTGCAGGGGTGCTCACCGGGCGGTCCTTTCGTGGACGAAGTCGACCACCGCGTGCAGGACACCGGGGTCCGTGTCCGGCTGCACACCGTGTCCGAGGTTGAAGATGTGGCCGGGATGGCCGTTGTTGTCGTCCAGCACGGCAGCGGCACCCGCGAGCGCCGTCTCGGTCCCCGCGAGCACGAGCGCGGGGTCGAGGTTGCCCTGCACCACGGTGCCGGCACCCAGACGGGCGCGCGCCGCACGGATGCCCGTGCGCCAGTCCAGCCCGATCACCGCGTTGCCGACGTCGTTCATCGACTCGAGGAGATGGTCGCAGCCGATCCCGAAGTGGATGCCGCGCACACCGGGATGGCGCGCCGCGAGCCCGGCGAAGACGGCGGCAGTGTGCGGCCTGACGAACCTGTCGTAGTCGGCGCGGGAGAGCGCACCGGCCCAGGAGTCGAACACCTGGAACGCCTCGGCCCCGGCATCGAGCTGGGCGGAGATGAACGTGACCGAGTGCTGCACGAGGCGCTCCATCACCTCGTGCCAGAGGACCTCGTCGGTGTGCATCATGCGCTTCGTGTTCTGGTACGTGCGGCTGGGCCTGCCCTCGATCAGGTAGCTGGCCACGGTGAACGGCGCGCCGGCGAAGGCGAGTAGCGGCACGCGGAGTTCCCTGGCGAGGATCAGGACCGTGTCGGTGACGTACTCGATGTCGGAGAGCTCGAGCTCGCGCAGGCGCGGGAGGTCCGCGCTGGTGCGCAACGGCTGCGGCGCGACCGGGCCGGTGCCCGGCGTGACGTCGATGCCGAAACCGACCGCATGGGCCGGGACGACGATGTCGCTGTAGAGGACGGCGGCATCGACCCCGTAGCGCCGCACCGGCTGGAGCGTGATCTCCGAGGCGACGTCGGGCTTCTTGATGGCCTCGAGGATGCTGCCCTCGCCCCGCACCGCCCTGTACTCGGGGAGACTCCGGCCGGCCTGGCGCATGAACCACACGGGTGTGCGCGCGGCGACGGTCCCTGCCGCCGCGGCGAGGAACGGGTCTGAGGGTGTGCTCGTCATTGCCGGGGCTACTTGTGGCGGACGCGCCCGCGCAATGAGGCGAACGCCAGGGTGAAGGAGATCGCTGCCACGATCCCCGAGGCGAGGAAGGCCTGCAGGATGGCGGCGCCGTCCCAGCCCGTCATGAGGAGCGCGCGCATTCCGGCGAGGAGGTACGTGACCGGGTTCCAGTCGGCGAGCGTGGCGAGCCAGCCCGTCATCTGGTCCTGCGGGACGTACGCGGTGGTGAGGAAGGCGAAGGGGAAGAAGAGGAGGAACGCGTTGTTCACGGCGATGGGGTTCCCCGTCTTGAGTGCGATCGCGTACGGGAACCCCGTGAACGCGATGCCCCACGAGATCCCGATGAGGAGGAACACGAGCATGCCCAGCACGCCCGTGTCGAACCACACGCCCAGCACGGCGCCGAGGATCACCACGGGCACGCACATGAGGGTGATGACCGCGAGGTCCGCGACCATCAGGCCGAGGAGCAGCGTGGAGCGGGAGACGGGGGTGAGGAGCAGGCGGTCGAGGTAGCCGTCCTGCACGTCGATCACCAGGCTCCCCGCCCGGCTGATGCCGGTGACGGCGAAGATGATCGACACCGGCAGCTGGAACGCCTTGAAGTCGAACCCGGGCGGGAGGTTCCCCTCCACGAACGACTGCAGCGACCCGATGTTGATCATCAGGAAGAACAGCGGGACCACGAGGCCGGGCACGACGGCCTCGGCGTCACGGCGGGTCAGTCGGATCGCGCGGAGCGCGACGGAGGAAAGGTCGCGCAGGAAGCCGGCGCGGCGGGCGAGGAGAGGTTGCTGCGTGCTCATGCCTCTGCCCCCTCCTCCATCCGGTTCCCCGTCATCTCCAGGAACACGTCGTCCAGGGTCGGCGTGCGCAGCGTCAGTTCCGTGACCTTGATGCCTGCCCCGCTGAGAGCGACGGCGACCGGGCTGAGTGCCGCACCGCCGTTGGTGACGCCGACGATGACCTGGTCACCCTTCACGTCGATGTGGTCGAGCCCGGCCACGCCGCGCAGGGCATCACCGGCGCGCGAGCCCTGCCCGTCGGCGACGCGGACGATGACGACGTCGGACCCGATGGAACGCTTGAGGGCGGCGGGCGTCCCGTCGGCCACGATGCGGCCCTTTGCGATGATTCCCACGCGGTGGGCGAGTGCGTCCGCCTCCTCGAGGTACTGGGTGGTGAGGAAGATGGTCATGCCCATCTCCTCGTTGAGCCTGCGCACCTCGGCCCAGACTGACGCGCGGCTCACCGGGTCGAGCCCGGTGGTGGGCTCGTCGAGGAACAGGACCTCCGGCTTGTGCACGAGTGCGGTGGCAAGGTCCAGCCTTCTCTTCATGCCGCCGGAGTACGTGGACACCATCTGGTCGAGCGCGTCCCCGATGTCGACCAGCTTCTCGAGGTCGGCGATCCGTTCGCTGCGCCGGGCCCTATCCAGCCCGTAGAGACGGCCCTGCATGTCGAGGATCTCGCGGCCCGTCTGCTTGGGGTCAAGGGCGGCCTCCTGGAGGGCCACCCCGATGCGCATCCGCACGTTCTCGGTGTCGCCGGTGATGTCGTGACCGGCGACCCGGGCGGTCCCGGCGGTCGGGTTCAGCAGTGTGGTGAGCATCCGCACGGTCGTGGACTTTCCCGCACCGTTCGGCCCGAGGAAGCCGTAGATCTCGCCGCGCTCGATGTCGAGGTCCACCCCGTCGACCGCACGCTTCTCGCCGAAGACGCGGACCAGTCCGCGCGCCTCTACTGCGTGTACGACCGGGGAATCCACCCCCCAGACGCTACCGCTGGGTCCCGCGTGCCTGTCTCCGCAACTGGGCCTCGATGCGGGCGACCCGGGTGCGCGCGGGCGGGTGCGCCGTGACCAGACGGTCTCGCCAGTGCGCGGCGCGCTCGCCGGCCCCCGCGTCGATGACACGGCGCAGCGAACGCAGGAGCGGCTTGCCGAACCCCATCTCCACGGCGCGCGTGTCGGCGGCGAACTCGGCACCCTTGCCGACGTAGTTGCCTATCCACTGCGCGGCGGTGATCGCAGAGAGGAACACCCACGCGACGATCGTGAGGAGGCCGGCCGCCGTCCGCCCGATGACCGCGGCCGCCGGCGAGCGCCGTTCCAGGGTGTCGCCCGCGGCCTGGGCGACGTTCTGCACGAAGTAGCCGAGACGAGCGAAGAGGACGATCGGGATTGTCAGCCACTGGTTCACGGTCAGCGCCACGGTGTGCATGCCGAGGTGGTGGCTGAGCTCGTGGGCGAGCACGCCGGTGAGCTCGTCCTCAGAGAGGTTGTCCACCGCCCACCGTGACACGACCATCAGGTGGCCACCGGTGGCGAACGCATTCAACTCGTCGGAGTCGATGACCGCGAGCACGAACCGCGAAGGGGGTATGTGGTTCTGCTGGGCGACGACGGACCACGCGCCGTGGAGCCGCAGGCGCTCCTCCCGTTTGGGGCTGCGCGCACCGATGACCCGCTGCAGGAACAGCCGCTGCACGGGCTGCCAGAAGAGGAGGACACCGAGCACGAACCAGCACGCCGCGAACAAGGCGTAGGGGACACGGACGAAGTTCTGCACGACCCACCAGAACGCCGCGACGGAGGCCGCCCAGGCCGGCAGCAGGGCAATGACGGGCAGGACAGCGGCAACCGCATGTCCGTCGATCCGTCGGGTCGACCCCATCCGGTCGGTGCGCGCCATGGCGCCCAAGTCCACCAGCAGTCGAGGTCGCCGTCAATGACCCCGTGTCACCCGCGGAGGGAACCGCCGGGAGGGCGTTCACCTACACTCGAGCCCGTGACGGGGACACGGCAGGACCGGATCGCGGCACGGGAGCGCAACCCGAAGTGGAAGAACGTCCCGCTGCGCATCGAGATGCTCGAGTGCATCAACTGCGATGCCTGCCTGAGGCACTGCCCGCCGCAGCTCGGTGCGATCTTCAACCACGGCGCCGACGTCGTCATCATCCCCGAACTGTGCAGCGGGTGCGACAAGTGCCTCCCGGCCTGTCCCGTCAACTGCATCTACCCGTTCACTGACTGGCAGGAGGCCGGCTACCCCCAGGAGTGGTGGGAAGTGCCCGGCTCCGCCGACGACCCCTACTGACCAGCGCGGGCGCCGCCCGCACGAGACAAGCCGACCACACAGAAAGCAGGCCCACCATGGCAGGACCCACCATTCCCGGAGCCGAGCCGCTCTCCCACATAGGGCAGGGTGACGTCGGCGCGCTCGTGCTCCATGGCTTCACCGGCAACCCCGGTTCGATGCGAGGGCTCGCCGACGCGTGCGCCGCGGCAGGGTTCCACGTGGAGATGCCCCAGCTGGCCGGTCACGGCACGGTCATGGAGGACATGATCCCCACGCGCTGGGCCGACTGGACCCGCGACGTGGAGGCGGCGTACCAGCGGCTCGCCTCCCGGGCGTCGCGCATCGTGGTGCTCGGGCTCTCCATGGGCGGCTCGCTCACCCTGTGGGCGGGGACGCAGCATCCCGAGGTGCGGGGGCTCGTGTGCGTGAACCCGGCGACGCTCCCGCAGCCTGCCGAGGTGCTCGACATGCTGAAGGGGATGGTCGATGCCGGCCAGGACGTGATGGACGGCATCGGCAGCGACATCGCCGACCCCGACACCCACGAGACCGCCTACCCAGGCACGCCGCTCGCCGCACTCCACTCGTTCCAGGTGGACGGACTGGTGCCGCTGTCGCAGAAGTACGGCTCGCTCGCGATGCCGTTGCTCCTCTTCACCTCGGTGCAGGACCACGTGGTGGACCCGGGCAACAGCGACGCACTCGCGGCCGCGTACGGCGGTCCCGTGGAGCGCGTCCTCCTGGAGCGCAGCTACCACGTGGCCACGCAGGACTACGATAAGGACACCATCTTCGAGCGGTCGGTGGGGTTCGTCCACAAGGTCACGGCCTGAGGCCGGGCCGCCGCGCATGCTCCCCGCACTCGTCGCCGCGATCCCCAGCCCGTCGTCGGGGTCGCTCCATCTCGGACCGCTGAAGCTGAACGCGTACGGACTGATGATCGCGCTCGGCGTGATCATCGCGGTCCGTCTCGCCGGGCGTCGTGCCGAGGCGCGGGGAGTCACGGATGCCGACGGGTTCGCCGCGATCGCGATGTGGGGCGTGCCGGCCGGCGTGATCGGTGGGCGTGCGTACCACGTCATCACGAGCACGGAGTCATTCCGGGGCCGTTGGGTGGAGGCGCTCTACGTGTGGCAGGGAGGCCTCGGCATCTGGGGCGGGATCCTGTGCGGGGTCCTCGCCGGGCTGTGGAAGGCACGCCGCATGGGGCTCGACCCGCTTGCGGTGCTCTCGTGCGCCGCCCCGGCGATCGCGGTCGCGCAGGCGATCGGGCGGTGGGGGAACTGGTTCAACCAGGAACTGTTCGGCCGCCCGACGGACCTGCCCTGGGCGCTCTCCGTCTCGGACGCCACTGCCCTGAAGGCCGGGTCCCCCGCGGGCACCACCTTCCATCCCACGTTTCTCTATGAGTCGCTCGGGTGCCTGCTCATCGCCTGGGTCCTCGTCCGCATCGAGAGGAAACGGGCGCCGGCGCGCGGGCGCCTCTTCGCCCACTACGTGATGCTCTACACGGCCATGCGGTTCTTCATCGAGGGACTCCGCATCGATCCCGCCCGCGGCGCCGGCGGGCTGCGCCTCAACCAGTGGGTGTCTGTTGCGGTCTTCGCGGCCGCGGGGCTGTTGCTGGTGGCGGACCGGCGGCGTTCCCGCGGGGCAGGGGGAGCGTCTACGGTGGACGTCCATGAGTGAGTGCCTCTACGAAGTCGTCGACCCGGGTGTCGCGGTCATCACGTTCAACAGGCCGGAGCGCCTGAACGCGTGGACCGGGAGGATGGGGGACGAGTACTTCGCCAACATTGACCGAGCCGTCGCCGACCCGGCCGTGCGCGTCATCGTGGTCACCGGCGCGGGGAAGGGCTACTGCGCCGGTGCAGACATGGGAACACTGCAGGCGATCCCCACGGAGGCGCCGCCGAAGGACGCGCGCGAGGAGCGCAGCATCGTGGACGGCCGCACGCAGGACGAGATCACGCGCATCCCGAAGCCTGTCATCGCCGCCGTGAACGGCGCCGCCGCCGGGCTCGGGCTGGTGCAGGCACTGATGTGCGACATGCGCTTCGCCGCCGACACCGCCAAGTTCACCGTCGCGTTCTCGAAGCGCGGGCTCATCGGCGAGTACGGCATCTCGTGGGTGCTGCCGCGCCTCGTGGGGCACGCGAACGCGGTCGACCTCATGTTCTCCAGCCGCGTCGTGATGGCCGACGAGGCGCTCGCCATGGGCATGGTGAACAAGGTCGTGCCGGCAGCGCAGCTGACCGACGTGGTCATGGCGTACGCCGCAGACCTCGCGATGAACGTGTCACCGGCGTCGATGGCGGTGATGAAGCGCCAGGTCTACGGCGACTACGACCGCAGCGTGGCGGAGTCCACCACCGAGGCACTTCGGCTCATGCGCGAGTCCTTCGGCCGGCCCGACTTCAAGGAGGGAGTGCAGAGCTTCCTCCAGAAGCGCCAGGCCGCCTTCCCGGCCGTGCCGCCGGGCATCTGACACCGCGAGTCCGGCCTGTCCCGCGGGGCATTGGTCGGTTGCGAGGGTGCGCTCGTAGGCTGGGGAACCGTGGCAAACGCTGAGACACCCCGCACGGAGGCCCCGATCTCCGAGGCTGACGTCGCAAAGGTCGCCCGTCTCGCCCGTCTCGACATCAATGATGCCCAGGTGCACCAGTTCACCGAGCAGCTCGTGAAGGTGCTCGCCCATTTCCGCGACATCGACGCTCTCGACCTGTCCGCGGTCGCGCCCATGACCCAGCCGTACCCGCTGGTCAACGTGATGCGCGACGACACGGAACTGCCCACGCTCGACACGGACGAGGTCCTCGCCGCCGCCCCGGAGGCGGAGGAGCGCCGGTTCCGCGTCCCCCCGATCATCGGACTGGACGGCTGACATGGCCGTTGTCCCGCCCACCGCATCCGCAATCGCCGCCGCCGTCTCTGCCGGCGGTCTCTCGGCACGCGACGTTCTGGAGCAGCACCTCGCCGCGATCGAGTCGCGCGAGGGCGAGATCCACGCCTTCAACCTCGTGACTGCCGATGCGGCACGGGCACGCGCCGACGAGATCGACGCGGCGGTGCGGGCAGGCCGTCCCGTCGGCCCGCTCGCCGGCGTTCCCGTGGCGGTCAAGGACAACATGTGCACGCGCGGCACCGAGACGACATGCTCTTCGCGGATCCTCGAGGGATGGAAGCCGCCGTACGACGCGACCGTGATAACGCGTCTGCGCGAGGCCGGTGCGGTGATCGTGGGCAAGACCAACCTGGACGAGTTCGCCATGGGCTCCAGCACGGAGAACTCCGCGTACGGGCCGTCTCGCAACCCGCTCGACACGTCGCGCGTGCCGGGCGGCAGCAGTGGCGGAAGTGCAGCCGCCGTCGCGGCCGGTTTCTCCCCGGTCAGTCTCGGCAGCGACACGGGCGGGTCCATCCGCCAGCCGGCCGCAATGTGCGGCATCGTGGGCGTGAAGCCCACGTACGGCACCGTCAGCCGGTTCGGCCTGGTCGCCTATGCCAGCAGCCTCGACCAGATCGGTCCGTTCGCGACCACCGTCGACGACGCCGCGCTCGTCACCGAGGTCATCAGCGGCCACGATGCGAACGACTCCACGTCCATCCCCGCACCACCTCTGTCCCTGCGCGCCTCCGTGAGTGCCGGGGTCGCCGGCATGCGGATCGGCCGTGTCACTGACCTTCCCGGCGGCGCCGAACCCGAGGTCGAGGCGGCGCTCGAGGCCGCCTTCGCGTCGCTCCGCGCTGCAGGGGCCGAGATCGTCGATGTGCAGCTGCCGAGCCTCTCCTACGCGCTCACCGCGTACTACCTGATCGCACCGGCCGAGGCCAGCAGCAACCTGGCGCGCTTCGACGGCGTGCGCTACGGCCTGCGCGTCGGCGCGGCGGACACGAACGCGATGTACGGGGCCACGCGGGCCGCGGGCTTCGGCGACGAGGTGCAGCGCCGGATCATGCTCGGCACGTACGCGCTCTCCGCCGGGTACTACGACGCGTACTACGGCAAGGCGCTGAAGGTGCGGCGACTGATCGCCGACGACTTCGCACGGGCGTACTCACAGGTCGACGTCATCCTCACGCCGACCTCGCCCGTTGTTGCTTTCCGCTTCGGCGAGAAGGCGGCTGACCCGATGTCCATGTACCTGTGCGACATCTACACGATCCCCACGAACCTCGCCGGCCACCCGGCCATGAGCGTGCCCTTCGGCACCGGCGCACACGGCATGCCCGTGGGCATCCAGGTGCTGGCGCCGGCACTGGGGGAGCAGGCGATGTTCCGCGCGGGCGGCGCGCTCGAGGCGGCAGCGGGAGGTGCGCGGTGAGCGACAGCCCGCTCAGTTCCGTCGTCGCCACGGAGGAGCAGCTGCTCCCCGGCGGCTGGGAGCTCATCGTGGGCCTCGAGGTGCACGTGGAGCTCGCTACCCGCACGAAGCTCTTCAGTGGCTCGCCGAACAGGTTCGGTGACGAACCGAACACGAACATCGACCCCGTCACGCTGGCCCTGCCTGGTGCCCTCCCAGTGCTCAACAGGCACGCGGTTGAGCTGGCCATGCGCATCGGCATCGCGTTGAACTGCCGCATCCAGCCGTGCATCTTCCACCGCAAGAACTACTTCTACCCGGACATGCCGAAGGCGTACCAGATCAGCCAGTACGACATCCCGCTGAACGCGGACGGTCATCTCGACCTGCCGAGCGGCGTGCGGATCGGCGTGGAGCGCGCGCACCTGGAGGAGGACACCGGCAAGAGCACGCACGTGGGCGGTGCCACCGGCCGCATCCACGGCAGTGACTACTCGCTCATCGACTTCAACCGTGCGGGCGTGCCGCTCGTCGAGATTGTGTCCCGTCCGGACATCCGCACCAGCGAGCAGGCCAGGGAGTACGCCGCCGAGCTGCGCGCCATCGTGGCCGCCATCGGCGCCTCCGACGCGAAGATGGAGGAGGGCTCCATGCGCGTCGACGCGAACGTGTCGGTGCACAGGCCCGGCACTCCCTTCGGCACGCGGTGCGAGATCAAGAACGTGAACTCCATCCGTGCGCTCGGCCGGGCGATCGACTACGAGGCGCGCCGCCAGATCGACGTCATCGAGTCCGGCGGCACGATCCGCCAGGAGACGCGCCACTGGGACGACGCAGAGGGCCGCACCCACACGCTCCGCGCGAAGGAGGACGCCGACGACTACCGGTACTTCCCGGAGCCCGACCTCGTCCCTCTCGACCCGGGCACCGACTGGATCGAGGCAGTGCGCGCGGCCCTGCCGCCGCTTCCCGCCGCCCGTCGGGCGATGCTGCAGGAACTGACCGGGTACGACCCGCAGAGCGAGGCTGTCGTCGTGGCGGTGGAGCGCGGCCAGCACGACTACGTGCGGGCGATCGCGGACGCCGGTGGCGACCCGGTGCGTGCCCTCATTTACGTGACCCAGGCAGTCGCCGACGCCGGCGAGGACCCCGCCGTGCCGCCCGCAGACATCGCGGCGCTCACTGTGCTCGAGCGGGATGGGAAGCTGTCGGCCACGCAGGCAAAGACGGTCCTCGCAGAGATCGTGGCCAACGGAGGCGGCGACGCTGCGGCGATCGCGGCGGCGAAGGGTTTCGAGGCCATGGACAACTCGGCCGTCGAGGCCATGGTGGACGAGGCGATTGCGGCCGACCCCGATGCGTGGGCCAAGTACTGCGCGGGCGAGGAGAAGGCCGCCGGCGCCATCGTGGGGCGCGTGATGAAGGCCAGCAAGGGCAAGGCGGACGGCAAGGTCGTCTCCGCCATCATGCAGTCCCGTCGCGGCTGAGGTTGCCAAACCCCTCTGCCGGCCGTCCACATTCGGGGCATGATTCTGGACATGTCTGACCCGTCTCCTGAGAGGCTTCACGAAATTCTTCGCACATGTTACGAGCGAGGAGTACGTCTATTGCTGCTCCGGTCAGGCGACATGTTCGATGAGTCAAGCGACATCAGGTTCGAGGTCTCGTTTGATCCCGAGAACAAAGATGGCTTCAGGTATTTCGTGCTGTCTGAAACTCTTCACTCGGTCTTCGGATGCAGAGCCACGCTCGACGAGATGACGAGCACGGACTCGTCAGCAAAGTCTCCCGGCGAGGTTGTCTTCAGTGCGGATCTCTGACGAGGCACGAATTGGTCACATGGTCGAGCACTCTCGATTGGCGATGTCGGTCGTGGAGTTGTTTGATTCGGAGAAAGAAGCATGGACGACGATTCGAGGTCTGGGGTTTCTCAAGGCCGTCGAGATTGTCGGAGAGGCATCGCGGGGCGTGTCGGAATCACGGAGATCGGAGCACGTGTCGATCGACTGGTCGGGTCTCATCGGGCTCCGAAACCTGATTGTTCATCAGTGCGACCGAGTCGATGTCTCCCGTTTGGCATCCACGGTCCGTGACCACTTCCCCCGGCTCATTGTGGTGCTTCGCTTGGGTCTGGTCGTTCTTGCCCTCCCGCCTCGCCCGTGACCCCGGGCGGGGGCGTACTGTGCGCCCATGGACTTCACCGTTCCCGCAGACATCCAGGACACCCTTGACAGGCTCGACGCCTTCATCGAGGCCGAGATCAAGCCCCTCCAGGCATCAGACGACAACGAGCGCTTCTTCGATCACCGAAGGGAGTGGGCACGCACCGACTTCGACAACGACGGCGTCCCCCGGGCGGACTGGGAGGCACTGCTGCGCGAGATGCGCCGGCGCGCAGATGCCGCCGGCTGGCTCAGGCTCGCCCTGCCGACAGAGTTCGGCGGCCAGGACGCGAGCAACCTGAAGATGGCGGTCATCCGCGAGCATCTCGCCACGAAGGGTCTCGGCCTGCACAATGACCTGCAGAACGAGTCATCGATCGTGGGCAACTTCCCCACGGTGCTCATGATGCGCGACTTCGGCACGGAGGAGCAGAAGAAGACCTGGATGCCGGGCTTCCTCGACGGCACCAAGCGCCTCGCGTTCGGTCTCACGGAGCCGAACCACGGCAGTGACGCCACGTACCTGGAGACCACCGCGTACAGGGACGGCGACGAGTGGGTGCTGAACGGCATGAAGCGCTGGAACAGCGGCCTGCACCACGCCACGCACGACATCATCTTCGCCCGCACCAGCGGCAACCCCGGTGACCCCAAGGGGATCACCGCGTTCCTCGTGCCGACCGACGCGCCGGGCTTCAAGGTGGAGTTCTTCTGGTGGACGTTCAACATGCCCACCGACCATGCCGAGGTCAGCCTCACCGACGTGCGGGTCGGTCCGGAGGCGGTCTTCGGCCCGATGGAACAGGGTCTCGCACTGGCCCAGCACTTCGTGCACGAGAACCGCATCCGCCAGGCTGCTTCCTCGCTCGGTGCGGCGCAGTACTGCATCAACGAGGCGGTGCGGTACTCGAACGAGCGCATCACATGGGGCAAGAAGCTGAGCGTGAACCAGGGCATCCAGTTCCCGCTCGTGGAGCAGCACACGGAAGCCGCGATGCTGCGCCAGATGATCCGGTACACGGCGTGGATGCTCGACCACAAGCACCACATGGAGGTCACGCACCTGGTGGCCATGTGCAACTACCGCGCCAACCGCCTGGCCTGCGACGCTGCCGACCGCGCGATGCAGACCTGCGGCGGGGTGGGGTACAGCCGCCACATGCCGTTCGAGCACATCTACAGGCACCACCGCCGGTACCGCATCACCGAGGGCTCGGAGGAGATCCAGATGCGCAAGGTGGCGAGCAACCTCTTCGGGTTCGGGTCCAGCCGCAGTTGACCCAGGTCACCCGTGCGCCGGGTTGACATTGATGTTCGGTATCCCTAACATAAGGGATACCTAACAACCCCGATGTCAAGGAATACCCCATGGGCGCTGCATTTCTGATCACTCTCCGCGAAGGACTCGAGATCGCGATCGTGCTCGCGATTCTCCTCTCCTATCTGGTCAAGACGGGCAGAGGCTCTGAGGTCACCGCCGTGTGGCGTGGCGCGGGTCTCGCCGCCGGGATGTGCGTCATCGCAGGGATCATCATCTATATCGCCGTCGGCGGGCTGCACGGTTCCGTGGAGAAGGGCGTGGAGGCAGTGATTGCCCTGGCCGCGGCATCAGTCCTGACGTGGATGATCTTCTGGATGCGCGAGCACTCGCGCACCATGGGCGCCCAGCTGCGCAGCCAGGTGGAGGCGGCCACCACCGCCGGCGCGCTCGCCGTCATCGCCTTTGTCGCGGTGTTGCGCGAGGGCCTGGAGACGGTGCTGTTCCTCCTGTCCGCCGAGACCTCGTCCTCGAGCGGGACCGGCGTGGTGGTCGGCGGGCTCATCGGTCTCGCCCTGTCGGCGGTGCTCGGCCGCGTGTTCTACAGCGCCGGGCACAGGCTCAACCTGAGGACGTTCTTCAACGTCACGGGCATCCTCCTCATCCTCTTCGCGGCAGGGCTGGTCGGCAAGTTCTTCCACGAGACCCGCGAGATGCTGGAGATCGAGACGGGCTGGATCTGGCAGCCCGTGTGGACGGTCGAGTCCGGTCTGTGGGCCAAGGGCGCCTTCTATGACTTCATGAAGGGCTTCTTCGGCTGGCATGCCGCGACCGAACGCATCCGCCTGTTCGCATACCTCGCGTACCTCGTGCCGGTCACCTGGTTGTTCGTCAAGGGCAGCCGGCCCCGGGTGGAGTCGCCCAAGAAGGACCTGGTCGACGCCTGAGGAACTCTGCAGGTGAAGCAGGCGTGACCGCGCAATAACCTCTTGCCATGGCCCAGCAGCAGGACGGCACCCCCATCGACATCAAGCCGAGGAGCCGTGACGTCACGGACGGCATCCAGAAGGCCGCGGCACGCGCGATGCTCCGCGCGGTCGGCCTGGGCGACGACGACTGGGTGAAGCCCCAGATCGGCATCGCCTCCAGCTGGAACGAGGTCACGCCCTGCAACATGTCCCTGCGCCGTCTCGCCGAGAGCGCGAAGAAGGGCGTGAGGAGCGCAGGCGGGGTGGCGCTCGAGTTCGGCACCATCACCGTGTCCGACGGCATCAGCATGGGCCACGAGGGCATGCGCGCCAGCCTGGTGTCGCGTGAGGTCATCACCGACTCGGTGGAGACGGTGGTGCACGGCGAGCGGTTCGACGGGTTCGTCGGGCTCGCCGGCTGCGACAAGTCGATCCCCGGCATGTTGATGGCCGCCGCCCGTCTCGATCTCGCGAGCGTGTTCGTCTACAACGGCTCCACCATGCCGGGCGTGCACGACGGCAGGAACATCGACATCACCACGGTCTTCGAGGCCGTCGGTGCGTGTGTCGCGGGCACCATGACCGAGGACGAACTGACCGACATCGAGCGCGCCGCCTGCCCCGGTGAGGGTGCCTGTGGCGGCATGTTCACGGCCAACACCATGTCCTCCATCGCCGAGGCTCTCGGCATGAGCCTGCCGGGCACGGCGTCCGCGCCCGCGATAGACCGCTCCCGCGAGGGCGACGCGGAGCGTGCGGGGGAGGCGGTCGTCAACATGCTGCGTCTCGGGATCACCGCGCGCGACATCATGACGAAGAAGGCGTTCGAGAACGCGATCGCCGTTGTGAACGCCCTCGGCGGCTCCACCAACGCGGTGCTGCACCTCCTCGCCATCGCGTACGAGGCCGGTGTGGAACTGAGCCTCGACGACTTCAACCGCATCGCCGAGAAGGTGCCCCACATCGCCGACACGAAGCCGGGCGGCAGGTACCACATGAGCGACATGCACCGCATCGGCGGCGTGCCGGTGGTGCTGAAGCATCTCCTCGACGCTGGTCTCCTGCACGGTGACGTGCTCACCTGCACGGGCCGCACCATGGCGGAGAACCTGGCCGAGATCGACCCCCCGGCACCGGACGGCGACGTGGTCCACCCACTGTCGGACCCCATCCACGCAGAGGGCGGCATCAATGTGCTCGTCGGTTCGCTCGCCCCCAACGGTTCGGTCGTGAAGGTCGCCGGTCTCACCAAGGACCAGCTGCAGTTCGAGGGCCCGGCGCGCGTGTTCGACGGTGAGGACGGCGCAATGGGGGCGATCATGGAGAGCCGCATCAACCACGGTGACGTCATCGTCATCCGCTATGAGGGCCCGAAGGGCGGCCCCGGCATGCGCGAGATGCTCGCCATCACCGGCGCGCTCAAGGGCGCGGGCCTCGGCAGCACAGTGGCGCTCATCACCGACGGCCGCTTCTCCGGCGGCACGTGGGGTTTCTGCATCGGGCACGTGGCCCCGGAGGCCGTGGACGGCGGCCCTATCGCGTTCGTGCGCGAGGGTGACACCATCCGCATCGACGTGCCGAGCAAGTCGCTCGACGTCCTGGTGGACGCTGCCGAGATGGCGCGCCGCCGCGAGGGTTGGTCGCCCAACCCCCCGCGGTACACCTCCGGGGTCCTCGCCAAGTTCGCGAAGATGGTGCAGGGTGCCGAGAAGGGTGCCGTCACCAACGTGCGCCTCTGAGCAGAACTAACTTGTTGTGATGGAGGAGTCGCACCGCGCGTCGGTCGTCACGAAGGCGGTGCGCATCGCAGGCGGCACTGCCACCACTCTCACGGGTGTCGCTCTGCTCGTGCTGCCTGGCCCGGGGCTCCTCCTGATCGTGGCCGGGCTGGGCATTCTCGGCAAGGACATTCCGGTTGCGGCGCGCCTGCACCAGCGCACGATGGCGTATGCCAAGCGCGCCGCGAGCGGCACGGCCAACGGCGCACGCAAGCTCCGCCGCAACCGCTGAGCCTCAGCGCGGTTCCGCGTCCGCGCGACTCTGGCGGGCGCGGCTCTCGGTGTCCCGGATGCTGTCGCCGGTGACCGTCATGTGGCCCATCTTTCTGCCGCTCCGCGGGGAGCTCTTGCCGTAGAGATGGATGTGCGTACCCTGTCCCGGCGCCGTACTTCCGAATCCCGGCTCGCCAGCTGCCCACATGTCGCCGAGGATGTTCACCATGGAGACGGCGGGGAACAGCATTGCCGTGTCACCGAGCGGGAGCCCGGCGAGTGCGCGGACCTGTTGATCGAACTGGCTGGTGCGTGCCGCGTCCATTGTCCAGTGCCCGCTGTTGTGCGGACGGGGTGCCATCTCGTTCACCAGAAGTTCCCCGCCCGAGACGAAGAACTCGACCGCCATCACCCCCACGTACTCGAGGTGCTGCGCAATCAGCAACGCTGTCCGCCGTCCCTCGTCGACTACCGCGAGGCCGCCCGCTGCCGGCCCGCCGTAAGGGGCTGAACTGACATCGAGGATCCCGTTGACGTGGGTGTTCTGCGTGGGCGCATAGACGGCGGTGTTGCCGGTGGTGTCCCGGGCGACGATTACCGAGAACTCGGCATCGAGCGGGACCACGCTCTCCAGGATGCAGGGAACCATCCCGGTCCGGGCCCATGCGCCGGCGAGAGAATCGAGCGCGGCGATGCGCTCCTGCCCCCGGCCGTCATAGCCGAGCCGAGCCGTCTTCAGCACGTATCGCCCCTGGTCGGTCGGTCCGCCGGCAACGACGCGCCGCACGTCGGAGTCGGTCTCGATCACCTCGAACGGCGCGGTTGCGAGCCCCAGTTCGCGGCACATGGATTTTTCTAGGCGTCGGTCCTGGCCGACCGCGACGGCGCGGGAGGACGGGCGCACGGTGATCCGCTGCTCGAGGAACCGCAGCGACGACACTGCGGGATTCTCGAACTCGACGGTGACCGCATCACAGCGCTCTGCCAGTGCGAGCAACGCCGCTTCGTCTTCGTACCCGGCGACAAGATGGGTGTCGGCAACCCTGCCCGCGGGAGCCTCAGGGTCGGGATCCAGCACGACGGTCTCGTATCCCATCGACCGGGCGGCGATGACGAAATACAGACCGAGCTGCCCGCCACCGAGGACGCCGAGCGTGCCCACCGTCAGCCCGGGGGAAGGATGGACGAGACCGCGTCGTCATGGCGGCTCTTTCGGTAGGCGACCAGCCTGGCCAGGATGTCTGGATCGGCGGGTGCGAGCAGCTGGAGCGCGAAGAGAGCCGCGTTCACCGCGCCCGCCTCGCCGATCGCGAACGTGGCGACAGGGACGCCGGCGGGCATCTGCACGATCGAATACAGGGAATCCTGCCCGCCCAGGTGCGTGGTGGGGACAGGCACCCCGAGCACCGGCACGGTCGTCTTCGCGGCGAGCATGCCCGGCAGATGGGCCGCACCTCCCGCCCCGGCGACAATCGCGCGCAATCCCCGTGCGGAAGCCGACTCGGCGAATGCGAACATTTCGTCGGGCATGCGGTGTGCGGACAGCACCGTCACCTCGGGCTGCACTTCGAAGTCCGTGAGCGTGTCTACGCAACGCGACATCACGTTCCAGTCGCTCTGTGATCCCATGACAACAGCAACAAGGGGATTTGCTGATCCGCTCACGACCTCAGCCTATGCGCAGGCTCGTTTTCCACAGGCTCCGTTTACAACATGTAAAGCGGACGGCGCATCTTGTATGGAACGTAAAGCAGCTTTATCCGTAGGTTCGCGACGTGGAGGAAGCGGTGGAGTCTCACGTCGAAGTGCACACCGTCTTCGTGACCCGAACGGCGAACCAGAACTGCGAACTTGCACGGCAGGCGGAGCGTCTGGGCTTCCCGGGCATCACCTTCGTCTCGCATGACACGTACTTCCTCTCGGGCTGCACGGAGGAACAAGCGCGCGCAATCACGTCTGCGCTCGTGGACGAACCGTTTGTTCGGGACGGGCTCGCGGCGTTGCCGCAGCTTCACCGAGGGTTCAGGGTGCACGTGACCAGGCGGCCCGGCGTCACCGACAGGGTGGCGCACCAACTGGGGGCCAGTGCGTCCGCGATGGGAATCGATGTGGCAGCTGCGACCGGTTCCTGCTTCGACATCACCCCCACAGGAACGATGACCGAGCCGGATCTCTCCCGTCTGGTGGAGGCCCTGCTCTGCAATCTGATCATCGAGACATGGACGACGGGCGCACCCGCCCCGGGTTTTGTCTGCGACGGCGCCGATCCCGGTGCCGGGGTTGCGCGGGTGGCACTGTGCGGGCTCGCTGACGACGGTCTGGCGTCGCTCAGCAAGTGCCGCGGCCTCGCCCTCGATCTTGCGGAGATGCGAGCGGTGCAGGAGTGGTTCAGGTGCGAGGGCCGTGAGCCGAACGATGCGGAGCTGGAGACCATTGCGCAGACCTGGAGCGAGCACTGCTCCCACAAGACCTTCAAGGCTGCCATCGTGACTCCCGACGGGCCGGTCGAGCCGCTGATGCAGCAGCTGCGGCGGGCCACCGTCGAGATTGACGCGCCTTTCGTCGTCTCCGCTTTCGACGGCAACGCAGGAATCATCCGGTTCGGTTCGATGCCCCCGCTCGCGGTGAAGGTGGAGACGCACAATCATCCGAGTGCCGTCGAACCGTTCGGCGGCGCAAACACGGGCGTCGGTGGTGTGGTCCGTGACGTCCTCGCCGCACCCGCACGGCCCGTCGCGCTCACTGACATCCTCTGCTTCGGCCGCACTGACACCGCCCCCGCGGACATTCCCGAGGGTGTACTGCATCCTGCATTGATTGAGGACGGCGTCGTCGCGGGCGTCGCGGACTACGGCAACAAGCTCGGGGTCCCGACGGTTGCGGGCGCAGTCCTCTATGACAACGGGTACCTGCAGAACCCGTTGGTGTTCTGCGGTTGTGTCGGCGAGGTGATGGAGGGCTTTCCTGCCGTCGGTCTCCCGCGCACCGGCGACCGCATTGTGGTGATCGGCGGCGGCACGGGCCGTGACGGCATCAAGGGTGCGACATTCTCGTCGATGACGATGGACGCGACGACCGGCCAGGTTGCGGGTGCATCAGTCCAGATCGGGGACCCCATTGTCGAGCGTCTCGTCGGGGAGGTTCTCACGGGACTGCTCGACAGGCCGGACCCGCTCTGCTCCGCGCTCACCGACTGTGGTGCCGGTGGTTTGTCGTCGGCAGTCGGGGAGCTGGCCGATGGAATTGGTGCCTCGGTGCAGCTCGAGAACGTCCCGTTGAAGTATGCGGGGCTGCAACCGTGGGAGGTGTGGCTGAGTGAGGCGCAGGAGCGGATGGTTCTTGCTGTGGCACCGGTGGATCTCGCGGCGGTGCTCGCGGTGTGCGCCCGCCACGGTGTCGAGGCGGCTGATATCGGGGAGTTCACGGGCGGGGGTCGCTTGGTCGTGTGCCACGGTCCGAACGTCGTCGTAGATCTCCCGACTGATTTCCTGCACGGCGGGCGTCCTCCCAGGTCAATGACGGCCCGTCCCCGCCGACTCTCCGGTTCAGAGGAGTTCGCACGCATCGTGCCTGACCACCGGACCGCGGTGCTCGGGCTGCTGGCCCATCCGACTATCGCGTCAAAGGAGTCTGTCGTGCGTCGCTACGACCACCACGTCCTCGGTTCCACTGTCGTCGGCCCGATGGCCGGTCAGTTCCAACTCGGGCCGTCCGACGGCTCGGTCATCGCGCACCCGGAATCCGGCGAGGGATTCGCCATCGGTGTCGGGGTGAACCCCCAGTACGGGATCTTCGACCCCGAGGCAATGGCATGGTCCGCAGTGGACGAGGCGCTGCGCAACGTCGTTGTCGCTGGCGCCGACCCCGCAGCTGTCGCCTTGCTCGACAATTTCTCGTGGGGGGACCCGACACACGAGTCGACTCTCGGTGACCTCGTGCACGCAGTGAAGGGTTGTTGCGACGCGGCCCGCGCGTTCGCTGCCCCTTTCGTGTCCGGCAAGGATTCCCTCAACAACGAGTACGAGGACGCACGTCTCGGGCGTCACTCGATCCCCCCGACACTCGTCATCACGGCGCTCGCGCACGTCCCGGACGCGGACCGGGTGCCCGGTTCGGCGCTGCAGTCCCCGGGGAACGTCGTCGTTCTCGTCGGCAGGACGCACGCGGAATTGAGGGGAAGTCACCTGGATCTCCTGCTCGGGGCCGACCACGGTGGTGAGGTGCCCGCGGCCGACCGCTCGGCGCCCCGGGCGTACCGCGCTGTGCATGAGGTCATCAGGCGCGGCTTGGTTCTCTCTGCGCACGACGTGAGCGAGGGGGGACTTGCTGTAGCCCTGTCAGAGATGTCGTTGACCACGCCGGGCGTCTCGCTCGACGTCGACCTGCGCCAGGTCCACGCGGATGACACCGTCGCGTTGTATTCGGAATCGAACGGACGGATGCTCCTCGAGGTCGCCCCCGGCTGCCTCGGGGAGGTGCTCGCCGCCCTCGGGGACCGTGCTGTCCCCGTCGGAAGGACCATCGACGGTGATTCGATGGTCATCGTCCTGAACGAATCAAACGTGACGATCGCGAACGACGAACTGCTCGCGGCATGGGGCGGCCGGAGGTGAGGCCGACCGTTGCGATTCTCTCCGCACCAGGGACCAACAGGCACCACGACCTCGCGTTCGCCTGCGAGACCGCGGGAGCGGACACCGTCCATGTGAATGTGCGGGACCTCCCCGAACGAGCCGCCGATGTGGCGTCCGCACAGGTGATCGCGATTGCAGGGGGCTTCTCGTACGCCGACGCACTCGGTTCGGCGAGGGTCTTTGCCATGGAACTGGCACACCGCATCGGCGACCTCATCCGCGAGAGGGCCGAAGCAGGGACCCCAGTCATCGGGATCTGCAACGGGTTCCAGACACTTGTCCGCGCGGGCCTGCTCCCGTACCCGGGGGGCGTGACCGCGGCGCTCGCGCACAACTCGAACGGCCGCTTCGAGTGCAGGTGGGTGACGTTGCGGACGGTGAACACAACCAGCATCTGGTTGACGGACCTGCCGGAGATGATGACCGCGCCGGTCGCACACGGCGAGGGGCGTTTCACCACGGACGAGCCGACGTTGCGCCGCATCGAGGCAGAGGGTCTCGTCGCGTTCCGTTACGCGACTCCCGGCTCCGGGTACGTCGATGGGCAGTACCCCGCGAACCCGAACGGCTCGTGCAACGACATCGCCGGCGTCGTGGACCCGTCCGGGCTGGTTCTCGGGATGATGCCCCATCCCGAGAACCATGTGGTCCCCCGCCAGAGCCGGGGAGGGTCCCCGAACGGGACCGCCGGGCTCGCACTCATGCTCTTCAGAAACGGAGTCAACCATGCAGTCACTCGATGAGTCGGGCCACGTCCAGGTGCTGGATGACGTGGACCTTCCCCTGCCGGGTCGGTCGGTCGGGAAGGTCCGTGTGTCCTACCGGTTGCCGGACGGACGACTGCTCTTCGTCACCACGGACAGGCTGTCTGCGTTCGACCGCGTGGTTGCGGTCGTCCCGCACAAGGGCCAGGTCCTGAACGAACTCGCGTGGTGGTGGTTCGCGAACACCAAGGACATCGTCGCCAACCATGCACTCTCCAAGCCCCACCCGAATGCCCTCGTGGCGCGTGAGGCGAGACCCCTCCCGGTGGAGGTGGTGGTCCGGGGTCACATCACGGGGGTCACGTCCACTTCGCTGTGGAAGCAGTACGAGGCAGGGGCCCGGGTCATCTACGGGCACAAACTGCCCCAGGACCTCCGCCAGAACGCGCGGCTGCCCGAGGCCATCATCACGCCGACGACCAAGGCAGATGCTGGTCAGCACGACAGCCCGCTCACGTGCGCCGAGGTCGTCGACAGGGGACTGGTCGCGCCTGCGCTGTGGGAGGAAGTGAAGAGGACGGCGCTGGCACTCTTCAGTCGGGGCCAGGAGGTCGCGCGCGATGCAGGTCTGGTGCTCGCGGACACGAAGTACGAGTTCGGGCTGTCGCCCGACAACGAACTGATGCTCATCGACGAGGTTCATACGCCGGATTCGTCGAGGTTCTGGGAAGCCCGCAGTCTGGTCGACCGCTACATGGCGGGGCTGGAGCCGGTGTCGATGGACAAAGAGATCATCAGGCGTGCTCTCGTGGAGGCTGGATACACGGGTGACGGGCCGGTGCCGCCACTGTCGGCGGAGGTGCTGGGCGAGACGTCCCGGCGGTACATCGAGACCTACGAGAAGGTCACCGGGACCACGTTCGTCCCGGCCACGGAGCCGGTGGCCGACAGGCTGCGTGCCGACCTCGGTGACATCGCGGGGTGGGGCGCATGAGCGGTACCCCTGTCGTGTCCATCATCGGCTGCGAGCCGGGACGGGATGACGACCATCCGACCGAGGAGTGCGGTGTCATCGCCGTGTCGACGCCGGACGGCGAGCAGACGGCCCAGCTCGCCTTTTTCGGTCTGTTCGCCCTTCAGCACCGCGGCCAGGAGGCTGCCGGCATCGCCGTGTCCGACGGCCAGCGGGCGAGACTGCACAAGGACGTCGGCCTCATCACGCACGTGTTCAACGCCGAGACACTCGCGCCGCTGACCGGCTACCACGCAATCGGGCACACCCGTTACTCGACGGTCGGTGCCTCCGTGGCGCGCAATGCTCAGCCATTCCTCGTCGAGACGATGCACGGACCGCTCGCGGTGGCCCACAACGGGAGCCTGCTGAATGCTGACGAACTCCGGGAGGAACTCCTCGGCCGCGGGTTCGGTCTCACAGCCACGAGTGACACGGAGGTCATGGCACTCATGCTGGCCGCGGTCGGGGGAAGATCATGGGAGGACAGGCTCGAACGGACGATGCCCTCGTGGAAGGGTGCCTACTCACTCGTTCTCCTCGGTTCGGACAAGGTCATAGCGGTCCGTGACCCGTGGGGTTTCCGTCCCCTCTCGGTCGGGAGACTCCCGAGTGGGGGTTATGTGGTTGCGTCTGAGACGTGCGCGCTCCACACGCTCGGCTGCGTGGACGTGAGCGAGGTGGACCCGGGCGAGATCGTGACGATCAGCGGCGATGAGATCATCCGGAGGAGAACCGGACAGACCGCTGCGGCACAGGCCCGTTGCTCGTTCGAGTTCGTGTACTTCTCGCGTCCTGACAGCGAGTGGGACGGACGCAGCGTCCATGCCGTGCGGCAGCGGTTGGGTCAGCAACTCGCCCGCGAGAGCCACGTCGACGCCGATGTGGTCGTTCCCGTTCCCGATTCGTCCATCCCAGCGGCGATCGGGTATGCCCGCGAGTCGGGCATCCCTTTCAACGACGGGTTGATCAAGAACCGGTACATCGGCCGGACTTTCATCGAGCCGGGCCAGTCGTTGAGGGAACGGAGGGTTGCGATGAAATTCAACGCCCTCGGCGAGAACCTTGCAGGCCGCCGGGTCATCGTCATCGACGACTCCCTCGTGCGCGGGACCACCGCGGGCCCGCTGATCCGGATGATCCGTGACGCCGGGGCCCTCGAGGTCCACCTCCGCATCACCTCACCCCCGGTCGTGCACCCGTGCTTCATGGGGGTTGACATGGGCACGTACGACGAGTTGATTGCCGCGCGGATGTCGGTGGAGGAGCTGCGCCTCCATGTCGGTTGTGACTCACTGAGTTTCCTCTCCGTCGGCGGGATGCTCCAGGCAATCGGCGGGGAGTCCGGCTACTGCACCGCCTGCTTCACGGGTGACTATCCGATCGACGCGGCGCGCCTCCAGATCCGTGCGCGCGAGACACTGGTCCAGCTGTGAGGGTGCTGGTCCTGGGTTCGGGCGGCCGGGAGGATGCAATCGAGTGGAGTCTCACGCGGTCGGGGGACCCGCACCGGGAGGTGTTCGTGGCGCCGGGCAATGCGGGGTCTGCCCAGAGGCTTGCGGTCGCGGTGACCGCCCCCGTGGACATCGTGGACCTGTGCGGCCGTGAGCAGATCGATCTCGTCATCGTCGGGCCTGAGGCTGCCCTCGGGGCGGGTGCGACCGATGCACTCCGTGCGGCGGGCATCACCGTCTTCGGGCCGAGCATGGCCGCGGCACGTCTGGAGACGTCCAAGATCTACTGCCGCGAGTTCGCCCGGCGGCACGGAATACCCGGCCCCGGGTGGGCGGCGTTCGGGGGGCCCGACGCTGTCGCGGCTGCCGTCACGTGGGCCGAGTCGCTCACCGGCGAGGTTGTCGTGAAGGCCGACGGGCTGATGGCCGGCAAGGGCGTGGTGGTGCCCGAGACACGCGACGAACGTGACGGTGCCATCGCAGCGGCGGCCGAGGGCGGTGGGCCTTTCCTGCTCGAGGAACGGATGACGGGCGAGGAGGTGTCGCTCCTCGTGTTCTGTGACGGGCGCACCGTGAAGGCGATGCCGGCCGCCCGCGACCACAAGCGGGTCCACGAGGCGGACCGCGGACCGAACACCGGCGGCATGGGTGCCTACGCACCGACGTCGTTCTGCCCGCCGGATGTCGAGGAGCAGATACTCCGCGAGATCGTGGTCCCGGCGGTCCGCGGCCTTGCTTCGGAGGGGACCCCCTACGTCGGGGTTCTCTACGCGGGTGTGATGCTCACCGCTGACGGTCCGCGTCTCGTGGAGTTCAACTGCCGCTTCGGTGACCCTGAGGCACAGGTGATACTCCCCCTGCTCGAGACCGACCTGCTCGACGTCGTCTCGGCGTGCTGTGCGGGCCGCCTCGACGAGGTGGCGGTCACCTGGAGCGACCAGGTGTCGTGCGCAGTTGTCATGGCCGCGCCGGGCTACCCCGCCAGGCCCGAGACCGGCGCGGTCATCCGTGGTCTCGATGAGGCAGGTGCAGAGAGCGGGGTGACGGTCTTTCACTCGGGGACGGACAGCCGTGATGGCGAAACCGTGACGTCTGGCGGGCGTGTCCTCACGGTGACCGCCGTGGGTGCCGACCTGAGGACCGCCCGGCAACTGGCCCTTCGCGCTGTCGGACAAGTCTCGTTTCCCGGTGCCGTCCACCGGCGCGACATCGGCTGGCGCGAGCTGGCCCGGACCACCGGCGGGTACGCGGCGACCGGCGTGAACGTCGAGGAGGGCAACCGCGCGGTCGAGCTCATGAAGCGGAAGATCGAGTCCACGCACACGCCCGCCGTGTTGAGCGGCGTCGGTGCGTTCGGCGGGGCAATCGGGTTCGCGCAGGCAGCCTCCATGAGGGAGCCGGTCCTCGTCGCGTCCACTGACGGTGTGGGGACGAAGGTCATGGTCGCAGCGGAGAGCGGCAGTTGCGCCACCCTCGGTCATGACATCGTGAACCACTGCGTCAACGACATCCTCGTGCAGAGGGCGACACCGCTCTTCTTCCTCGACTACTTTGCCGCCTCCAGCCTCTCCGCACCGTTGGTAGCCGAGATCGTCGGGGGAATGGCCGATGCCTGCAGGGACAACGGCTGTGTCCTCCTCGGCGGGGAGACCGCCGAGATGCCGGGTGTGTACCACGACGGCCATTTCGACATTGCCGGGACGATGGTGGGTGTCGTCGAGAGGGACAGGCTGCTCCCTCGGTCTGACATCGTCCCCGGGGATGTCCTCGTCGGAATCGCGTCGTCCGGACTCCACACGAACGGCTACTCGCTGGCGAGGAGGATCTTCGAGGGTCTACCGCTGGATGCGTGCCTGCCTGGCATGGCGATCACCCTCGCGGAGGCTCTGCTGGCGCCGCACCGGTCCTACCTCGGGGTGCTCGCGCCGCTGCTCGGCACGGATCTCGTGAAGGCCCTCGTCCACGTCACTGGTGGCGGATTCATCGAGAACATCCCGCGAGTCCTGCCGGCGGGCACCGATGCCGTTGTCAACCTGTGTTCCTGGCGCACTCTTCCTGTCTTTGAGGTGATGAGGGCGGTGAGCGGGCTGGAGGAGAGGGAACTGCACCGCACATTCAACATGGGAATCGGGATGATCGTGGTCGTGTCCCGGGCAGACGTGGACTCCGTGCGCGGGCTCATCGGGGAAGAGACGTGGGTGATCGGTCAGGTCACCGCGGGCACAGGGAAGGTGCACCTGGCATGACGGGCCGCGTGGCAGTGCTCGCCTCCGGTGCCGGCTCCAATCTCCAGGCACTCATTGATGCGTCGCTCAGCGGTGTGCTCGGGGCCGACATCGTGGCCGTGGTCTCGAATGTCCCCGGTTGCGGTGCGCTCGCTCGCGCGTCAGCTCACGGGATTCCCGGGGAAGCTGTGGAGCTCGCGGCGGGCGAGAAGCGCACGCAGTACGACACGAGACTCTCCCGGGTGGTCGGTCAGCACAGACCTGACCTGGTCGTGCTGGCCGGCTGGATGCGGATTCTCACCGACGCATTTCTCGACAGCGTCGGGGCACCCGTCGTCAACCTTCACCCCGCCCTGCCCGGGCAGTTCCCCGGGGTCGATGCCATCGGACGGGCATGGGCAGAGCGCCATGACGGACGCACAGAGAGCGGGGTCATGGTGCACCTGGTGCCGGACGAGGGTGTCGACGACGGACCGG
The DNA here is from genome assembly GCA_046091825.1 of Actinomycetota bacterium. Classification (GTDB taxonomy): domain Bacteria; phylum Actinomycetota; class Acidimicrobiia; order Acidimicrobiales; family Ilumatobacteraceae; genus UBA2093. The sequence continues at coordinate 55,170 of JBJTCK010000072.1, forward strand.
TCATCGCCGTATGCACGGTGCCCCTGCAGCCCACCGACTCGCTCGCGGAATTCACCGCGCGCATGCACGCCGCCGAGCACCGTCTCATCGTGGGAGCGGTGGCAGAGGCACTCCGTGTGCCGCACCAACGAATAAAGGAGCAGTTGCACCGATGAAGAATGTCCTCGACAGCAATACGGATCTCTTCTCCGGGCATGACGCGCTGACCTTCGACGATGTCGTGGTGGTGCCGGGCTTCAGCGAGGTTCTGCCGGACGAGGCGGATGTCTCGACGTTCCTCGCCCGCGACATCACCCTCTCCATCCCGATCCTGTCGGCAGCGATGGATCGCGTCACCGAGGCGGACATGGGCATTGCAATGGCCCGGGCAGGCGGAATCGGGGTGGTCCACCGCAACATGTCCATCGAGGAGCAGGTGGCGCACGTCGTGAGGGTGAAGCGTTCCCAGTCCGGATGGATTACCGATCCCGTGACGCTCGGACCGGGGGCAACCTTAAGCGATGCGGAGGCAATCATGTCGCGTTATCACATCTCCGGGGTGCCGATAGTGGACGATTTCCGCCAACTCGTCGGCATTCTGACCAACAGGGACACGAGATTCTGCGAGCCCGGGGACTACTCGCGCCGGGTCGACGAGTTCATGACGTCATCACCGCTCGTCACGGCAAGCGCCGGCACCTCGCTCGAGGAGGCGCGGCGCATTCTCGGCGAGCACCGCCTGGAGAAACTCCCGCTCGTCGACGAGGACGGGCTGCTCGTCGGCTTGATCACCGTCAAGGACATCCTGAAGGCCACCGACCACCCGAACGCGAGCATGGACGAGAAGGGGCGGCTCCGGTGTGCCGCCGCAGTGGGGGTCGGCCCGGATCTCGAGGAGCTAGTGCCGGAACTGGTCAGGGCGGGTGTGGATGCGCTATGCATCGACACGGCGCACGGGCATTCGTCGAGTGTGCTGACGGCCATCAGGCGGATCAGGAACGTGAGCACGGGGATCGCCGTCATCGCCGGGAACGTGGTGACACCCGAGGGTGTCGATGCGCTCTGCGGGGCCGGTGCTGATGCAGTGAAGGTGGGTGTCGGTGCCGGGTCCATCTGTACGACGCGGGTGGTCGCAGGCGCAGGACTCCCACAGCTGTCGGCAATCTGGGAGGCATCACGCGCAGCCATGCGGCTCGGGTTCCCGGTCATCGGCGACGGCGGAATCACGTATTCGGGGGACATCGTGAAGGCGATCGCCGCTGGTGCGTCGAGTGTCATGGTCGGCTCGGTGCTCGCGGGCGCGGACGAATCCCCCGGCGAGGTCGAGTTGTTCGAGGGCCGCCGCTACAAGAGCTACCGAGGAATGGGATCACTCGGTGCCATGACGGGTCATTCCAAGGACCGTTACGGCAGCGGACAAGGAGAGTCCCCGGCACCGGATGGGCAGCCAGGATCGACAAGGTCACGCAAAGTCGCGCCCGAGGGCATTGAGGGCAGGGTCCCGGCAACGGGCCCCGTGAGCGACCTCATCGAGCAGTTCGTCGGCGGCCTGAGGTCGGGCATGGGGTACGCGGGCACGCCGACAGTTCCGGTGCTCCAGACGACCGCACGGTTCCGCAGGGTGACGACCGCCGGCCGGCTCGAGAGTCACCCGCATGACGTCACCATCACCAAAGAGGCGCCGAACTACCAACGCCCGATTGGCTGAGATCTAGACGGCCGGCTTGACGGCGCGCCGCATCGGGCGGTCCCATCCTGGCTGGCCGGTGGACTTCGGGCTAGGCCACAGACCGGGACCCATGTCCACCATGCCGTGGTGCGAACCGTGCGCACCGAGGATGTTGAGGAAGGGGAGAGCGTCGAAGGCCTCGGGCCCCTTGACTCCGGTGCCCTTCCATGACCCGTTCGACATCAGCTCGAGCGCGACGACAGGGCAGATCGCTGTCTGCCACAGCACCGCCTGGCTGTCGTACTCGCGCATCGTGACCTCGTTGTCGGCCACGTGGTACAGGTACACCTCGCGCGGCTTGCCGTCCGCGATGCCCTTCACCCATGTGCCGGCACATGTGCGTCCGTGCATGAGGTGGCCGAGCTTGGCGGGGTTCGGCAGCACGGCAGCGAGGACGTCACGCGGGGCGACGTGCACGCCACCGACCTTGATCTTCTCCGTTGAGTCGAGCCCCAGGTACGCGAACGTCTTCAGCCAGTCGATGAACTCCGCGCCCAGGCCGTACTTGAAGGTGACGCGGTTGCACTTCACCTCGCGGGGGATGAGGATGACCTCCTCGTGCTCCACGTTCACGCACTCGACCGGGCCGATCCCGGCGGGGAAGTGGAAGATCTCGGGCTCGCTGAAGCAATCCGTGGTGTAGAAACCGCGCTTCTTCTCCCACACGACGGGCGGGTTGAGGCACTCCTCGATGGTCGTCCAGATGGAGAACGTGGGGGCGAAGTCGAAGCCGTCAATCGACAGGTTCGAGCCGTCGCGCACCCCGATCTCGTGGATCTCGTCGAAGATGTGGTCGGCCGCGTAACGGGCAAAGACGTTGCTGAGGCCGGGCTCCACGCCCATCCCGACGAGGGCGAGGATCCCCCGCTCGCGCCACTTCTCGTCGTCCGACAGTTGGTCCTCGCCGAGCATCCTGCCGACCCTGTTGTACGGGTCGAGAGGGTGCGGCTCCGACAGGTTCATCGCCATGTCGATGTAGTTGCACTTCGCCTGGTACGCGGCCTCGAAAATCTGCGGGTTGAGCCGCGGGTCGCACGCGTTCACGATGACGTCGGCCTTGGTGCGCTCGACGAGGGCGACGAGCTCGCTCACCTTGGAGGCATCGACCTTCTCCGCGCGGAACTTCCCCGGGTCGTCGAGCGCGGCGATGGCCGCCTCGGCTGTCTCCTTCGAGATGTCGGCCAGCACGAAGGAGTCGAAGAACCCCCGCGTCTCGGCAATGGAGGCCATCGAGGCCCCGACTCCGCCTGCTCCCACTACGAGGATGTTCATGATGTTTCTGCACACTCCGACGCACTGTCTGCGTCACCTGACTTGTGCCCTCAGGCTATCCGCAGGCCCCGTGGCGCCCGTGGGCACCGCCTTTTCGCCCCACCGCACGTGCGTGGGAGAATCCCCGCATGGCATTCGCGGGGCGTGAGGAGGCGAGACCCTTCGCCGACCCCGAGGTGGTCTCGGTGAACCGTCTCCCGATGCGCAGCCCACTGACCGGGCGCGGGGACAACCCGTGGTTCCGCTCGCTCGACGGCGAGTGGTCGGTGATGCGATTCGGACATCCCGCGGATGTCTCCGCAGAGGTGTTCGCGCCTCTCTTCGACGACTCCCGGTGGAGGACTATCCCGGTGCCGGGCAACTGGACCCTCCACGGACTCGGCGACGAGCCCCACTACACCAACGTCACCATGCCGTGGCCCGGCCTGCCGCCGTCCGTCCCCGACGTTGTGCCCACCGTGGTGCACCGCACGGTGTTCCCGATGCCCGCGAGGTGGTCGGGCCGGCGCATCATCCTGCATGTCGGCGGTGCCGAGAGCGTGCACACCGTGGTGGTGAACGGGAGCCGGGCCGGCTACGGGACCGACAGCCGGCTGGCCAGCGAGTACGACGTGACCGACCTGCTGCACGAGGGTGACAACTCAGTCGTCATCATGGTCAGCAGGTACTCGGCCCAGAGCCATGTGGAGGACCAGGACCAGTGGTGGATGGCGGGGCTGCACCGCGAGGTGCACATGCGCGCGCAGGCCCCGGTGCACATCGAGGACGTCCGCATCGACGCAGGCCTGCAGGAGGACAACACCACGGGGACGCTGCGCGTGCTCACGACGGTGGGCACGAACGACGGGGCACCCGTGCCGAAGGACTGGAGCGTGCGGGTCGAGGTCGAGTCACAGGACGGGCGCGTGCTCGCGACCATGGAGGGGGCCGTCCCGCACCACACATGGCCCTACGTGTTCAACGGGCATGTCGCGCGCACCGAGTGCGTCATCCCCCGGGTGAGGCCGTGGTCGGCGGAGCTGCCCGTGCTGCACATTGTCAGGGTGACCCTGGTGGACAGCCGCGGCCGTGATGCCGAGACGGTCCTGCAGCGATCGGGGTTCCGCCGTGTCGAGATCCGGGACAGGAACCTGCTCGTGAACGGTGCCCGCGTGATGATCCAGGGGGTCAACCGCCATGACCACCACCCCGAGCGGGGCAAGGCGGTGACAGTGGCGGACATGCGTGCCGACATCGAGCTGATGAAGCAGCACAACATCAACGCGGTGCGTTGCTCGCACTACCCGAATGACCCGCAGTTCCTGGACCTGTGCGACGAACTGGGTCTCTACGTGGTCGACGAGGCGAACGTGGAGAGCCACGCCTGGAACACGAGCCTCTGCCACGACCCCCGGTACCGCGCCACGATCATGTCCCGTGTGTCGCGCATGGTGGAGCGCGACAAGAACCACCCGAGCATCATCATGTGGTCCCTCGGCAACGAGAGCGGGTACGGCGCGGTGCACGACGCCGCGGCCGCGTGGGTGCGCGCGTACGACCCGTCGCGGCCCGTCCATTACGAGGGTGCGGTGTACCACGAGCACCACTCGCGCGGCGGGCTCCCTGCTGCCGACCCGGTGGAGAACTGGGTGGAGGGGGGAACCGCCGCATCCGATGTCGTCTGCCCGATGTACGCCCCGATCGAGAGCATCGTGCGGTACGGGAACTCGGGCCGCGGCGCGCGGCCGCTCATCATGTGCGAGTACAGCCACGCGATGGGCAACTCGAACGGCTCCCTCGCCGACTACTGGCACGCCTTCGAGAACACGCCCGGCCTGCAGGGCGGCTTCGTGTGGGAGTGGAAGGACCACGGCATCTCCCAGGTGCTCGCCGACGGCACGAAGCGCCTCGCGTACGGCGGCCAGTTCGGCGACACACCGAACGACGGCAACTTCGTGGCTGACGGTCTGGTCCACTCGGACATGGTCCCGCACCCCGCGATGCGCGAGCTGGCGTGGTGCCACCGCCCGGTGGCCGTGACCCTCGCAGGCAAGGGCGCGAACGCGCGCCTCGTCATCCGCAACAGGCAGTCGTTCCGCGATCTCTCGTGGCTTCGTGCCGAGTGGGAACTGCTGGTGGACGGGGTGCCGGTGCGCAAGGGACGGCTCCCGGTGCCGAAGTGCGGCGGCGGGGCGACCGTCAAGGTCGAACTGCCGGCAGCCGCGCCGCGGGGGGCCACTGACGCATCCATCATCGTGCGCTGGTTCACCCGCAACGACGAGCCGTGGGCGCCTGGCGGTCATCTTGCGGCGTGGGACCAGGTGATCCTGCGCCAGCCGGTCCCGTCGAGGCCGTCTTCGCCGCGCGCCTCGTCCGCCGCCGTGCCGCACAGTGTCGTCGGGGCTCTGGAGCCTGCGGTCACGGTCTGGCGTGCTGCAGTCGACAACGACGGGTTCAAGATCATGCCTGATCTCATGGGTTTCGGCGGTTCCCTGCGCAGGTGGACGGAGCAGGGCGTCGACATCCGCGGCGCGGAACTCGTGGACCATGCGACCAAGCGCACGGTGGCTGCTGACGGTGCCGTGCACTTCCGCCACACCGTGCGCGTGCCCGCGCACCTGGACGATCTGCCGCGAGTCGGGGTGTCGGTCGCGGTGCCGTCGCGTTTCGTGCACCTGCGGTGGCTGGGTGACGGCCCGCACGAGTGCTACCCGGACCGACGGTCGTCCGCGATGAGGTCAGTGTGGGCGTCGGACCCGGACGAGTTGCCGTACCTCGTGCCCCAGGAGTTCGGACTGCGCACCGCGTGCGACTGGCTCGAGCTGGTCGACCCGGCCACTGGTGACGCGCTGCGCTTCACCTCCACCGGTGCTCCGTTCCATGCGTCCGCGTTGTGGCACACCGCGGCGGACCTCCACGCCGCGCACGACCGGACCGTGCTCGTGCGCCGTGACCATCTCACCGTGCACCTCGACGCAGCGCACCGCGGTCTCGGCACCGCCAGCTGCGGGCCGGACACCCTGCCGCAGTACCGCGTGCGCCCCGGCACGCATGTGCTCCAGTACCGCGTCGAGCTCCTCCGCGCGGACTCGTGATGCCTGTTCGGATGCGTGCCGGTTTCCCCGCGGCTGACCTGTTCGCATAACGTGACGAGGTCGCCGCACGAACGATGAACACTGTTCAGCGGCGGGAGGGAGCGATGACGGAATGAGTGTCTCCGGACGTGTCGACTGGATGACCGACCCTGCCACCGCCGCCCTGCGGGAGCACCTGCTTGCGCACAACGGCATCAAGGGGCTGGAGACCGTCGAGGCAGGTGACGTGAAGCGGGCCGTCGAACTGTTCAACAGGGACGGGTTCGTGGTCGTCGGTGATGTCCTCGACCGAGGCCAGGTCGACTTCCTGCTCAACGGTTGCAACGAGGTCGCTGCGGAGATCCTGGAGATCGACGAGAACAGGAACGGCAACCGTGGTTCACACAGGTACTCGTTCGGCGGCTCCAGCCTGACGCGGGGCCAGCTGCACAGACCGGAGTGGCAGATGATGCTCGAGGTGAAGTCGGTGTCGGACATCGTGGGGGCGATCTTCGGTTCCCCGGACTTCGTGCTGCGTGCCGCGAGCGGCGACTTCTGCCTCCCGGGCGCGGTCGAGTACCAGCCGCTGCACTCTGACGTGCGCGACTGGATGCCCGGTGGCCAGACCCCGTTCAGCGCCTTCCACGACCCGAGCGGCGAGCTGAGCATCAGGGACCTTCCGTGCCCGTACGTCGCCGTGAACTTCCTGCCCCAGGACGTCACGAAGCTGAACGGCCCGACGCGCCAGATCCCGGGGACGCAACGCTCGCGCGTGACGATCCCCGGCCTGAAGGACGAGCCCGAGTGGATGAGGCTGAGCACGGTGTGCCCGGCACCTGCCGGGGCGGCCATGATCCGCGACGTGCGCGCGTGGCACGGCGGCACCCCGAACATCTCCGATGCGATGCGGTTCATCCCGAACCTCGAGTTCTACGCACCGTGGTTCCGCGAGCCGATCGTTCCCTCCATCACGTACGACGCATACAAGAAGCTCTCCGAGCGGGCGCAGTGGACCGCTCGCGAGTGCGTGGCGGACTCGAGCGAAGGGATCCGCACGGGTGTCACCCTGCGGGCCCCGTAGCAGGGAGCAGCACGTGACACTGATGGAACACCGTCAACTGGGGCGCTCCGCACTGAGGGTGAGCACTCTGTGCCTCGGAACGATGAACTTCGGCCCCAGGACGTCCGAGGCAGACTCGTTCGCGATCCTGGACCGGGCCGTGGATGCGGGTATCAACTTCGTCGACACCGCGAACCAGTACGGGGGCAGCCTCGGCGTCGGCACGACCGAGACGATCATCGGGAAATGGCTGGCGCGGAATCCCCACCGTAGGGACGGGATCGTGCTCGCGACGAAGGTCCACGAACCCATGTCGGACGGGCCGAACGACCGCGGCCTCTCTGCGCGCCACATCAGGCTGGCTTGCGACGCGAGCCTGCGGCGGCTGAACGTCGACCACATCGACCTGTACCAGATGCACCACATCGACAGGTCGGCGCCGGTCGACGAGATCTGGCAGGCGATGGACCAGCTGGTCGCGCAGGGCACGATCACGTACGTGGGGTCGAGCAACTTCCCCGGTTGGAAGATTGCCCAGATGAACGAGTCGGCACGCTTCCGCCGGAGTCTCGGTCTGGTCTCCGAGCAGAGCCTCTACAACCTGCTCGAGAGAAGGGCGGAGCTCGAGGTGATACCCGCGAGCCTCGAGTATGGCGTGGGCGTCATCACGTGGAGCCCGCTCGCCGGCGGTGTCCTCGCCGTGGACACGGCCGCGGACAGTGGCAGGCGGAACTCGCCCCAGGCCCAGGCCGCAGCCTCGGCTCATGCGGACAGGCTGTCCCGCTACGCCGCACTGTGCTCGTCGATCGGCCACACACCGGCCGAGGTCGCGCTCGCCTGGTCTCTGCACCAACCCGGCATCACCTCGACGATCATCGGCCCGGCGAGCGTCGCACAGGTCGAGTCGGCGGTCGGTGTCCCTGCCATGCGTCTCAGCGACGACGTCCTCGCCACGATTGACGGGATCTTCCCGCCGTGTGGACCCGCGCCCGAGGCGTACGCCTGGTGAGCGGCGCCGCGGACCGGAAGGACGCGGCGGGACCGCGCTGGGTGGAGGGCCGCATCGACGTGCCCGGCGGCCACATCGCCTACCACCGTACGGGGACGCGGGGACCTGCCGTGGTCCTCTCCCACGGTCTCACTGACAACGGCCTCTGCTGGAGCCGCACCGCGGCGGTCCTGTGCAGGGAGTTCGACGTGGTCATGCTGGACTCGCGCGGGCACGGGGAAAGCTCGCGTCTCGTGGACGGAAGCGAGCACGACCCTGCCGCAGACATCGCAGCGGCAATCGAGCAACTGGGACTCGACCGGCCGGTGGTGATGGGGCATTCCATGGGCGCGCGTGCCACTGCGCGTTTTGCGAGCGTGTACACCGATGTCCCGTCGAAGGTGGTTCTCGAGGACCCACCGCTCCTTGCCCCCAGGGACGACGTCGCCAAGGAGAAGTGGAGGGCAGTGTTCAGGGACCAAGTGCTGGAGCTGCGCTCGATGACCCCCGCCGAGATCACCGAGAGGGGGCGGACGCGCTCACCGAAGTGGCACGAGGACGAGTTCCCACACTGGACGGAGGCGAAACTGCAGGTTGACACCTCCGTGAACCTCCACGACCCAGAGCCGTGGCAGGACTATGTCGCGCGGATCACGGCGCCGACGTTGCTCATCCACGGCGAGACAGGGCACGACGGCATCGTGACCGATGCGATCGCCGCCGAGGCCATGTCGCTCAACCCGCGGATCGTCACGCGGTGCATCCCCGGGGCGGGACACAACGTGCGCCGCGAGAACTTCGAGGGCTACATCGAGGCCGTGCTCGGCTTCCTCCGCGCAGACTGAGTGCGCGTCAGTCGAGGCGCATGCCGGTGACGGGCCGGACGCGCCAGCCCTCCGCCGCGGCACCCGGCTCGCATATCGCCACGACGCACCCGCCGAACCCACCGCCGGTCAGGCGCGCGCCCAGGACACCGCGCGTCGCGAGCAGGTCGTCCACAGCGGCATCCATCACGGGTGTGGACACGGCGAAGTCCTCCGCCAGGCTGCGGTGGGCGAGCGTCATGACGTGGCCGGCCGCAGCCAGATCGCCGGAGCGCAGTGCGTGCACGAACTCGAGCACGCGGGCGTTCTCCGTGACCACGTGCCGCGCGCGTGACCTCGCGACCGGGTCGCGCACCGACTCTGCGTCGGACAGCGAGGCATCACGGAGGGGTCCGATCTCGCGTTCAGCGGCTGCGCACTCGGCCACGCGGTCCGAGTACTCCGAGCCCTGCAGGGTCCGCGCCGCCACGAACCGCACCACGAACTCGACCCCGTCCGGCAGTGGCACGTGGGTGACCTCCAGCGAGCGGCAGTCGATGAGCGTGCCGTGGCCCTCCCGGGCGGAGGCGATGCAGAGCTGGTCCATGATCCCCGTCGGCACTCCGGTGGCGCGGTGCTCGGCGCGTCTCGTCAACCGGGCAAGCTCGGCCGCAGTGCCTGCGAACCCGAACGCGTTCGCGCACGCAATCTCAAGAGCCGCGCTGGACGACAGCCCGGCCCCCACCGGGATGGTGGTGGTGACCCGGCCGAGCACGTTGCGCACGTCCATGCCGGCTTCCGTCATCTCGGCCACGACCGCGTCGGGGTAGCGGTGCCATTCGGGGTCGCTCGTGTCGTCCGAGGTGAGCTGTGTCGGCCCGGGCACCTCCTCGTACTCGACGGTGGTAAAGCGGTCGATGGCCATGGGGAAGACGAGCCCGCCCGTGTAGTCGGTGTGCTCGCCGATCAGGTTCACGCGCCCGGCCGCCACGGCTCTTTGCATCTGCACGCGACAACAGTAGTTTCGGGGCATGGCGGGGACACCGAGGGAAGAGTGGCAGGAGAGGTTCGACACGGCTGCAGCGCGTGATGTCCCGTTCGCCACCATGTCGGGCATCCCGTTGCGCCCTGTCTACGGGCCGGAGGACTCCGAGCACCCCGGCGTGTGGCCCTACACGCGCGGGCCGTATGCCTCCATGTACCGCAGCAAGCTGTGGACGATGCGCATGTTCGCCGGCTTCGGCACCGCGGAGGACACGAACGTGCGCTTCAAGGAGATCATCCGTGCCGGCGGCGACGGCCTCTCCACCGCGTTCGACATGCCGACGCTGCTCGGCCTGGACAGTGACGACCCGATGTCCCTCGGCGAGGTGGGCCGTTGCGGCGTGGCCATTGACACCCTGGCTGACATGCGCCACCTCTTCTCGGGGATCGATCTCGGCGCCATCACCACGTCCATGACGATCAACTCGCCGGCCGCGCCTGTCCTCGCCATGTTCGTGGCCCAGGCCGAGGAGACGGGTATCCCGCGGCGCGCGATCGGAGGCACGCTTCAGAACGACATCCTGAAGGAGTACCAGGCGCAGAAGGAGTTCGTGTTCCCCCCGCGCCAGTCGATGCGGCTCGTGCGCGACGTCATCGCCTTCACGGCCGCCGAGATGCCGCGCTGGCACAGCGTCTCCATCAGCGGGTACCACATCCGCGAGGCAGGCAGCACCGCGGCGGAGGAACTCGCGTTCACGCTCGCCAACGGGTTCGCCTACGTGGAGCTCGCGCGACAGGCAGGCCTGCCTGTCGATGCCTTCGCCCCGCGGTTGTCATTCTTCTTCAATGCGCACATCGACTTCTTCGAGGAGATCGCCAAGTACCGCGCGGCACGGCGCATCTGGGCCCGCTGGATGCGCGACCGCTACGGCGCCGCAGACGAGCGCTCCATGCAGCTGCGGTTCCATGCCCAGACGGCCGGCGTGTCGCTGACCGCCCAGCAGCCCGAGGTGAACATCGTGCGCACCGCGGTGGAGGCCCTCGCGGCAGTGCTCGGCGGCACCCAGTCGCTGCACACCAACTCCATGGACGAGGCACTCGCCCTCCCCACGGAGAAGGCGGCGCGCATCGCGCTGCGCACCCAGCAGGTGATTGCCCACGAGACGAACGTGGCGCACGTGGCCGACCCGTTCGGCGGCAGCTGGTTCATGGAGGAGCTCACCGACGAGATGGAGCGCCGGGCGGAGGAGATCTTTGACGCGATCGACGCGATGGGCGGCGGCTCAATGCTGGAGGGCTGCATCAAGGGGATCGAGGAGAACTGGTTCCAGGGGGCCATCGCCGATAGCGCCTACGAGTTGGAACGGGCGTTCAATGCGGGCGAGAGGGTCGTTGTCGGGGCGAACCGGTTCCTCGAGGGCAACGAGGAGGGGTTCGGTGACATCCTGCGAATCACCCAGGAGCAGGAGGAGCGCCAGCGTGCGCGTCTCGACTCCGTGCGCCGCGACCGTGACGACGCCAAGGTCGCGGCGGCCCCCGCCCGCCCAGCGGTGGAGGCCCTCGCGGCAGTGCTCGGCGGCACCCAGTCGCTGCACACCAACTCCATGGACGAGGCACTCGCCCTCCCCACGGAGAAGGCGGCGCGCATCGCGCTGC
>JBJTCK010000073.1:0-5214 GCA_046091825.1 Actinomycetota bacterium
GACGTACCGCAGACAGTGCATTCGGTGCTCGAGAAGTGCCGTCGTGCATCCACCCTGCGCGGTGTCACGGCATTTCTGGTGTCGATCGAGCCCGGGACGCTCTACAAACCTGACCGCCTGGGCACCCAGGGCTTCGACAGCATCGTTGCGAAGATGCCCGTGCAAGTGTCTCGGCTGTCCGTGCCGGGAGTGGGCTCGTATCTCACGGGGAACAGCCGAGGAGATGCCTCCGTGCGGATTCTCAGATTCTGACGACTTCGCACAGGTCGCCAAGTAGGGTCACCATGACGTCCGCCCCCGCCCGCACCCCGGGGCCGTCAGGGATCTCCACGAGGGCGTTCGCGAGCGCGGTGGCGGCCAGTTGGTGGCTGCCCTGGGCCTGCACGCGCGCCACGTGGACGCGCCCGTCTGCACCCCATGTGGCGACGCACCTGTCGAAGTGGACCTTGCCGTCGGGCTGGCGCACGGCATCGTGGTCGATGATGCCGGGCACGCGGCGGCGCCCGCTCATGGAGGCGGACGTGCGCATCATCACCTCCAGTGCGGGACGGGCGATGAGCTCGAAACTGACCAGGCTGCTGACTGGGTTGCCCGGCAGCCCGAAGACGGGCACCACTGCCCCCGTGGCGGAACGCAGCGTGCCGAAGGCGAACGGCTTGGCCGGCTTCATGGCGATCTGGAACCAGGACATGTCCGCCACGCGCGACAGCACCGACTTCACGATGTCGTAGTCACCCATGCTCACGCCGCCGCTGGTGACGAGCGCACCGCAGCCCCTGCTGTCAACCGCGTCACGCAGCGCAGCCTCGAGCGCGGCCTCGTCGTCGCGCACGATGCCGAGGTCCACGGCCTCTGCCCCTGCCTCCGACACGAGGCGCAGGAGCATCGTGCGGTTGCTCTCGCGGATCTGCCCGGGACGCAGCGGCGAGCCGTCGTCCACCAGTTCGTCACCCGTGCTGAGCACGCCCACGCGCGGCCTCGGCCACACCGCGACCGTGCGCGCGTTCACCGTGGACAGCACCGCCTGCACGGCCGCTGTCACCATGGTGCCGGCGCGCAACGGCGTGTCACCGGCGCGCACGTCGCTGCCGGCGCGCCTGATGCCGTCGCCGGGAGAGGCCGCACGGAGGATCCGCACGCCGTCTGCACCCTCGCGCTCGGTGTCCTCCACCATCACCACGGCGTCGCACCCGGAGGGCAGCGGGGCACCCGTCATGATGCGTACCGCGCACCCCGGTCGCACCTCATCCACATGGGTGGCCCCGGCGGCCATCTCGCCCGTGACGCGCAGCACGTGCGGTGACGATGCGGTGTCGGCGGCGATCACGGCATACCCGTCGACGGCGGTGTTGTCGAACGGCGGTACGTCCTCGGTGGCGATGATGTCAGCTGCAAGAACAAGCCCGGCCGCGGCGTCGAACGGCACGTCGACAGGCTGCGACACGGGCAGCCTGGCCATCACGTGGTCGCGCACCTGGTCGAGCGGAGTCATGACGGCACACGGTATCGGGGCACTATTGTGTGCGGCATCACGGTAGAACCTGTGCCATGACGAACTACCGACCACTCGCCTCGCCCGGCCGGAGTTTCGCCTGGAACCACTGGGACGGTTCGCCCTCGTCGCGGGCGGACCTGCGCTGGGAGAACGAGGGCTGGACGGCAGAACTGCGCCTGGAGGCCGACGACGCCACGGTCGCGTTCCGTCTGTCGGCCCAGTGGCGCATCCAGCAGATGCTCCTGTTCCGTGACATGGAGGAAGCAGACCTGTGGCTCGCGACAGACGGCAAGGGCCACTGGGGCGAGATGAACGGCGCGCACCGCACGGAACTGGACGGCGCTCTCGACATCGACTTCGCGAACACCCCGTTCACCAATTCCGTCATCACGCACCGCCTGCCGCTGCACGTGGGCCACACCGCCGACATCCAGGTGATCTGTGTGGACGTGGAGACCCTCGCACTCACCAAGATGACGCAGCGCTACACCCGCACGGGAATGCACACCTGGAGCTACACCTCGCTCGCAACGGGCGCGGAGTCCGCCGCGACAGTGGACGAATTCGGGTTTGTGATCGACGAAGAAGACGGTTTCCGCCGCGCCGGGACAGACTGAGGAGACCGGCGGCCGCCCTCAGAGGCGGCGGGCCAGCCACTCGCGCAGCTGGGGACCCGTGTCACCGCGGCGCAGCGCGATGTCAATGACTGCGGTGAGCCAGCCGAACGGCGTGCCGGTGTCGTAGCGCTCCGTGGTGGTGAGGTGGCCGAGGATCGGCACCCGCTTGGTCTGGGAGAGAAGCGCGTCCGTGAGCTGCAGTTCGCCGTTCGGATGCGGCTGCAGCGCCTCGATGTCCTCCCAGATGCCGGGCGTGAGCACATACCTGCCGAGGATGATGAGGTCGCTGGGCGCGTCCTCCTTCCTCGGCTTCTCCACCACGTCGGTGATCTCGAACGGGCCGTCCGCCGGCGCACCCGCGGCCACGCTCACCACGCCGTAGGCGGAGACTTCGTCCATCGACACGCGCTTAAGCTCGATCGCGCTCGCCCCGGTGGCCTCGCTCGAGTCGATGAGGAGGCGCAGCAGGCCGGCATCACCGCGCAGCTCGTCCGGCAGGAGCACGGCGAATGACTCGTCACCCACGGCGTCGCGGGCGCACCCCACGGCGTGCCCGAGCCCACGCGGGTTCTCCTGATACGTGATGGTGACCCGCACGTCCGTCCCGATGCGGGCGAGACGGTCCGCGACAGCGTCACGGCCGAGGTCGCGCAGCTTGGCCACCACGGCGGGGTCCGGGGAGACGTAGTTCTCGAGGCCTGGCTTGGCCATGCTGGACACGAGGACGATGTGGTGGCAGCCGGCGTCGATGGCCTCGTCCATGATCAGCTGCAGCGCGGGCACGTCCACGATGGGCAGCAGCTCCTTCGGCACCGCCTTCGTCACGGGGTAGAAGCGGGTCCCGAGCCCGGCGGCGGGGATGACGGCGGTGCGGGCTCTCACGGATTCCCAAACTAGCCAGTTACCATTTGGCTCCCGACGACCACGACTGCCGACCCCCGGAACCCACCATGCCCACTTACGTGTACAAATTCATCGAGACGGGAGAGACCATCGAGGTCCAGCAGGCGTTCAGCGATGACGCCCTCACCGAGGCCCTGCACCCCGTTGACGGCACCATGCGCCCCGTGAAGAAGGTGTTCACCCCGATCGGCGTGACCTTCAAGGGCGGCGGATTTTACAAGACCGACTCGGGCGGATCCGCCGCGAAGTCGTCCGCTTCCCCGGCCTCCTCTGACTCGTCGTCGGGTTCGTCGACATCGTCCTCCTCGGAGTCGACGACGGCACCGGCCGCCTCCAGCACCGCGGACTGACGCACCCCGCACACATGGGCCGCCGTGAGGCTTCCCATGGACTTCCTTCCCCCTGACCCGCACGACGGCTCCGTACCGTCCCTGCCGCGGCGGTTCCTCGCTGATGCCATGACGCAGGCGCGCGTGCTCTGCAGGCGCGCCACCCACAGGCTCCTCCTGCGGAGGCGCAGCCAGGTGTGGCTGGTGGCAGTGCTCGCATCTGTCGCGGGCTTTGTGTCGTTCTCGGTGCTCCGGGCAGCGGGGTCGCGGCCCGTGGAGTTCGTTGCGTGCGCCGCGGACGGTGCCGCCCCCGGCGAACGGACCGGCGCCGGCACGATCCCGCCGGGCTGGCGGGGCGTCGCCATGCCGCGCGACGTGGTGGCACCACAGGTGGGTGCGGGCGACACCGTCGACGTGGTCGCCGACGGCAGGGTGCTCGCCGCCGGCGCCGTCGTCATCAGTGCAGCCACGGACGCAGCGGGGCCGGTGGTGGCCGTGCCCGCAGAGGTCGCACCCGCGGTCGCCTCCGCATCACAGGTGGGGGCCTCCGGACTCGTCACCACGGGGTGACAGCCCCGTTCCCCACCGGGTGGTCGGCCCGTTGCGACGGGGGGGTACTGTGCTTCTCGTCCGCACGATCCGGGGGGAATCACATGGCATACGGGGCAGAGCGCATCGACTCAGAGCCGGTCCGCAGCTGGCTGACCGACTGGGACTGGCTGGATGACGGCTGGGGCGAGAACGCCATCGACATCTGGAACGACGTGCGCGAGCAGTGCCCCGTGGCCACGACCGAGCGCTACGGCCGCGCGTTCATGCCGGTCACCATGGAGGCGGTCCGGCAGATCGCGAACGACACCGAGAACGTCTCCTCGATCTGGGTGAACGTCGGCCGGCCCGACGCCCCGCGCAGCCCCGCCCCGCCCATCACCAGCGACCCGCCGGACCACCACGCCCACCGCCGCCTGATCCTGCCCGCCTTCAACCCGAAGACGGTGGCCGGCATCGAGGAGGACCTGCGCCGTTTCTGCCGCAAGCTCATCGCCGAGATCGGCGACTCCCCCACCGCGGATGCCGCCGTGCAGTACAGCCAGCACATCCCCGTGCACGGCATCTGCATACTCACCGGCCTGCCGGAGGAGGACGCCGACCTCTTCCGTGACTGGATCTACAAGAACTTCCAGCTGGCGCCGAAGGACAACAACGTGCGCATCCAGGTGATGACCGAGATGGGCGCCTACATCAGCGAGATCCTCAAGGACCGCCTTGCAAACCCGAAGGACGACCTGCTGACCGTCATCGCGAACGCCGAGATCGACGGGAAGGAAGTGGACTGGAACATCAAGGTCGGCTACGTGCGCCTGCAGATCGTGGCGGGCATCGACACCACGTGGTCCGCCATCGGCTCCGGCCTGTGGCACTTCGCCCAGCACAACGACCAGGTGCAGCGCCTGCTCGCGGTGCCGAACGACCATGAGCTGTGGCAGACCGCGAACGAGGAGGTGCTGCGCTACTACGCGCCCGTCACCATGGCACGCAAGGTGGTCAAGGACGTGGAGGTGTCGGGCTGCCCGATGCACGCCGGCGACCAGACGCTCGTCACCTTCCCCGCCGCCAACCATGACCCCGCCGAGTTCGAGAACCCGGGCGACTTCATCCTCGACCGGCAGAACAACCGTCACGTGGCGTTCGGCCTGGGCATCCACCGCTGCGCGGGATCCAACCTGGCGCGCCTCGAGATGATCGTGGCGTTCCAGGAGTGGCTGCGTGCGTTCCCGGGCTACTCGCTCGACCCGTCACAGAAGACGACGTGGGCGAACGGGCAGGTGCGCGGGCCGCGCGTGCTGCCGGTGCTCACAGGCCACTGAAT
>JBJTCK010000074.1:0-20308 GCA_046091825.1 Actinomycetota bacterium
ATCGCCGGCGCGCCGAAGAACTCGGCGGGGTCGAGCACCGCGGTCATACCCGCTGACCTTAGAGCCCCCACGCCTCAGCGCGCGAGATTGCCGACACGCAGGTGCGCTGTCGTCTCTTCCCTGCGTGGCTGCAATCTCGGCGGGGGGGGTGATGGGAGTTAGGCGGTCTCGGTGATGGGCCGGTCCACCCAGCTCATCAGCTTGCGCAGCTTGGCACCGGTGACCTCGATCGGGTGCTCGGCGTTCTGCTTGCGCAGCGTCTCCAGTTCCCTGTTCCCGCCCTCGACGTTGGCGACCAGACGCTTGACGAAGGTGCCGTCCTGGATCTCGGCGAGGATCTGCTTCATCCGGGCCTTGGTGTCGGCGTCGATCACCCGGGGACCGGACAGGTACCCGCCGAATTCCGCTGTGTCGGAGACCGAGTAGTTCATCCGGGCGATGCCGCCCTCGTACATCAGGTCGACGATGAGCTTGAGCTCGTGCAGCACCTCGAAGTAAGCCAGTTCCGGGGCGTAACCCGCCTCGACCATCACCTCGAAGCCGGTCTTGACCAGTTCCTCGGTGCCGCCGCACAGCACGGCCTGCTCGCCGAACAGGTCGGTCTCGGTCTCGTCCTTGAAGGTGGTCTTGATGACCCCGGCGCGGGTGCCGCCGATGCCCTTGGCGTACGACAGCGCCAGTGCCAGGCCCTCACCGGTGGGGTCCTGCTCGATGGCCACCAGGCAGGGCACGCCCTTGCCGTCGACGAACTGCCGGCGCACCAGGTGCCCGGGCCCCTTCGGTGCGACCATGCCGACGGTGACGTCGGCGGGCGGCTTGATCAGGCCGAAGTGGATATTCAGGCCGTGGCCGAAGAACAGCGCGTCGCCGGCCTTCAGGTTCGGCTCGATGTCGTTTCTGAAGATCTCGGCCTGCGCGGTGTCCGGCGCCAGCAGCATGATCACGTCGGCCCACTTGGCCACCTCAGCGGGGGTGTCGACCAGCAGGCCCTGCTCCTCGACCTTGGCGCGCGACTTCGAGCCCTCCTTGAGGCCGACCTTCACCTGCACGCCGGAGTCGCGCAGGCTCAGCGAGTGCGCGTGGCCCTGGCTGCCGTAGCCGATCACACCGACCTTGCGGCCCTGGATGACCGACAGGTCGGCGTCGTCGTCGTAGAACATCTCGATTGCCACTGAACTGATTCCTTTTCTCTTACTTCGTGTTCGTGATGCCGCGCGGACCACGCGACAGTGCTATGACTCCGGACTGCTCCGTCTCTCGGATGCCGTACGGTTCCAGCACCCGGATGAGCGCCTCGAGTTTCTCCTCGGTGCCGGTGGCCTCGACGGTCAGCGACTCGGTGGACACGTCGATCACCTTGGCGCGAAACAGGTTCACCGCCTCGATGACCTGGCTGCGGTTGCCGGCATCGGTGCGAACCTTGATCAGCGCCAACTGCCGCGCAACCATGTTGCCCTCGTCCTGCTCGAGAATCTTGATCACGTTGATCAGCTTGTTCAGCTGTTTGGTGATCTGCTCCAGCGGGGTCTCCTCGGCGGTGACGACGATGGTCATCCGGGACATGTCCTTGACGTCGGTGGGTCCCACCGCCAGCGACTGGATGTTGAACCCGCGCCGGGAGAACAGGGCGGCCACCCGGGCCAGCACGCCGGGCTTGTCCTCGACGAGGACGGACAGAGTATGGGTCTTGATGTTCGGCATCAGGCGCGTCCCTCCTCGTTGTCCTCGTCGAACAGCGGCCGGATGTTGCGGGCCGCCATGATCTGGTCGTTTCCGGTGCCGGCCGCCACCATCGGCCACACCTGCGCGTCCGCGCCGACGATGAAGTCGATGACGACCGGCCGGTCGTTGATCGCGCGGGCCTGGTTGATCACGTCGACGACGTCTTCGGCACGCTCGCAACGCAATCCGACGCAACCCATGGCCTCGGCCAGCTTGACGAAGTCGGGGATGCGCTGGCTGTGGGTGGCCAGGTCGGTGTTGGAGTAGCGCTCGCCGTAGAACAGTGTCTGCCACTGCCGGACCATGCCGAGGTTGCCGTTGTTGATCAGAGCGACCTTGATCGGCACGCCCTCCACGGCGCAGGTGGCCAGTTCCTGGTTGGTCATCTGGAAGCAGCCGTCGCCGTCGATGGCCCACACCTCGGCGTCCGGAAGCGCCATCTTCGCGCCCATGGCCGCCGGGATCGCGTAGCCCATCGTGCCCAGACCGCCGGAGTTCAGCCACGTGCGCGGTTTCTCGTAGGAGATGAACTGCGCGGCCCACATCTGATGCTGGCCCACCCCCGCCACGTAGACCGCGTCCGGCCCGGCGATCCTGCCCAGTTGCTCGATGACGTACTCCGGGCTCAGGCTGCCGTCGTGCTGCGGGTCGTAGCTCAGCGGGTAGGTCTCCCGGACCCCGTTGAGGTATGCCCACCACGGCGCCAGATCGGGGTCGCAGACGCCCTCATTGCCGATCCGGTCGGCGCCGGCGGGCATCCGGCGGAACGCCGCGATCAGGTCGCGGATGACGGCCTTGATGTCACCGACGATCGGGACGTCGGCGTGCCGGTTCTTGCCGATCTCGGCCGGGTCGATGTCGGCGTGGATCACCTTCGCCCCCGGGGCGAAGGAGTCCAGCTTGCCGGTCACCCGGTCGTCGAAGCGGGCGCCGAGAGCGATGATCAGGTCGCTGCGCTGGAAGGCCGCCACCGCGGCGACCGTGCCGTGCATGCCCGGCATGCCGAGGTTCTGCGGGTGGCTGTCCGGGAAGGCGCCGCGGGCCATCAGGGTGGTGACCACCGGGATGCCGGTCAACTCTGCCAGTTCGGCGAGTTCCTCGGTCGCCTCGCCGCGGATCACCCCGCCGCCGACGTAGAGCACCGGTCTGCGGGCCTCGGCGATGAGCCTGGCGGCTTCCTTGATCTGGCGGCCGTGCGGCTTGGTGTTCGGCTTGTAGCCGGGCAGCTCGAGCTGCGGCGGCCAGGCGAAGGTGCACTGGCCCTGCAGCACGTCCTTGGGGATGTCCACCAGCACCGCGCCGGGCCGCCCGGTGGCGGCGATATGGAAGGCCTCGGCCAGCGAGCGGGCGATGTCGTCGCCGTCGCGGACCAGGATGTTGTGCTTGGTAATCGGCATGGTGATTCCGGTGATGTCGGACTCCTGGAAGGCGTCGGTGCCGATCAGGCTGCGGCCCACCTGCCCGGTGATCGCGACGACGGGGACGGAGTCCATCTGGGCGTCGGCCAGCGGGGTCACCAGGTTGGTGGCTCCCGGGCCCGAGGTGGCCATCATGACGCCGACCCGCCCGGTGGCGTGGGCGTAGCCGCTGGCGGCGTGGCCCGCGCCCTGCTCGTGGCGGACCAGTACGTGGCGCAACTTGGTCGAGTCGAAGAGCGGGTCGTACACCGGCAGGACCGCGCCGCCCGGGATGCCGAAGATCAGCTCGACGCCGAGTTCCTCCAGGGAACGGACCACCGCCTCGGCTCCGGTGAGCCGCTGCGGGGCGATGCGATTGGCGCGCGAGGTGGCGTGGCCGTTGGCCGGGACGGCGTCATCGGACTCGGGCGCTCGCGTGGTGGGTGCGCTCACTGGGTTCCTCGGTCTCTCGTGACTTGTTCGGGCTATCGGGCGGGTCTGCGGTTGTGGGGCACGAAAAAACCCCCGTCAGCGTGGGCGGCTGTACGAGGGTTGCGCGCGGGTGCGTGTGACTAAACCCGGGGGCGGGCAAGCGCGGCACCAACGCGCTGACCTACTACGAGCTTTCCGCCGGACGTCATACCTGCGAAGGTTAGCCTCGGCACAGCTCAAGCGTCAACCTCACCGCCGCAGACCCGCGCACGAACGGCCCCCCGGTGGGATGATTCCGGGATGGCCGGCCAAGGAGACAACGCCCCGACGGTGATCAGGATCTCCCCGATCGCGCACTTTGCGTCCTTTTTCCTGCTGATGGCCCTGCTCACGGTCGGTCCGGCGTTCGGCATGACCAGCATGGCGGTGCTTTTGCTGGTCCCGGTGGCCCTCTCCTTCGCCATCGAGCGGCTGCGCACGGTGGCCGACGAGGACAGCGTCACCGGCCGGACCCTGCTCAACAGCAGGACCGCCCCGTGGACGCAGGTCGACGGACTGAAGTTCACCCGCGGCGGCTGGGCGCGGGCCTGCCTGAGCGACCACACCGACATGCTGCTGCCCGGGGTGACCTTCGCGACGCTGCCGAAGCTGACCGGCGCCAGCGGCGGCCGGGTGCCCAACCCCTACCAGCGTTAGCCGGTCAGGCGAACGGGTTGATACCGCGCAGGTAGAGCCAGGCGGCAACACCGCCGCCGGCCCCCAGCAGGAGGGCCAGGAACGATCCGATGAACGGGCGTCTGGCCCAGCCGCGACCGCCGTCGAAGCCGTAGCGGCCGGGTCCGGCCAGGATGATCGCGGCCGCTACCGCGGTCAGCATCAACAGGTACTCAGCGGCCGAGTCGAAGACGAAGATGCCGCCCTTCTGGCGCTGCACGGTGAACGTCGCGAGCAGGCTGTTGACCAGGAACGCCAGCGCCACCGCAGCGGCCACGGGTGTGAACAGCCCGAGTACCAGCAGGACTCCCGAGGCGATCTGCGCGCCGGCCGCCACGTAGGTCAGCAGCCCCGCGTTCTGGTAGCCGGCTTCGGTGAGGGTCTCCCGGAACCCCTGCAGGCCCTCTCCGCCCCACCAGCCGAACGCGTTCTGCAGTCCGTGCGCGATGAACACCACGCCCAGGGCGACCCGTAGCACGAGCAGCCCGAGGTCCTGGGTCCCGCGCCGTCCGGCGGCACGGGCCCGCGCCTCGGCGTCGACCGGGCTGATCTCCAGCGGGCCCGCCGCGGCCGGCGGCGGCACGGCCGGTGGCGGCGCGCTCTGCGGCTGGGCCGCCGGCTCCACGTAGGGCAGCGGATCCGGCTCCTGCAGCAGCCCGTATCCGGTCGATGGACCGGGCGCCGGGGCCGCCGGCCCCGATCCGTAGGGCGCTTTGAGCCGGGTGGTCTCGAAGTCGCCGCCCAGGGTTCCCGCCGCCAGGTCGTCCTCGGGATCGACCAGCCGGGCCGACGCGGGCCGGACCGGGGCGTCCTCGGGCCGCTGCCAGCCGGGATCGGGGTTCTGGCTCGTCACAGAGGCCAGGGTAAGTGCTATCGGCGCCAAATCGGGGATTTGTCCCGCACGTCGAACCGGGGATCCGGCTCGAGCCGCGAGGACCGTCGTGGCGCGGACCGGCGGGCGATCCGTAACCTTGCGGCATGCGCACGCGTCCCGCCCGGTCGGCCGTGGCTGCGCTGTGCGCGGCGGCCGCCGTGGTCTCCGGGTGCGCGCGGTTCGACAACGCGGTCTCGCAGCCGTTCACCACACCCCCGGACGTGCGGCCCGGCCCGCCGTCCACTCCGCCGCCTCCCCCGCCGCTGCCGCCCAAGCCCTTTCCGAAGGTCTGCCCGGCTCCCGGGGTCATGCAGGGCTGCCTGGAGAGCACCAGCGGGCTGATCATGGGACCCGACGGCAAGACCGCCCTGGTCGCCGAGCGCACCACCGGCGCGGTCAAACAGATCTCGGTCAGTGCCGAGCCCACCGTGAAGACCGTCATCCCGGTCGACGCCGCCGGCGACGGCGGCCTGATGGACATCGTGCTGTCCCCGACCTACTCGCAGGATCGGCTGATGTACGCCTACGTCAGCACACCGACCGACAACCGGGTGATCCGCATCGCCGAGGGCGACGTCGTCAAACCACTGCTGACCGGCATTCCCAAGGGCGCCGTCGGAAACACCGGCTCGCTGATCTTCAGCAGCCCGACCACCCTGGTGGTGCAGACCGGGGATGCCGGCAATCCGGGGATGGCAGGTGACCCGAAGTCGTTGGCGGGCAAGGTGATCCGGATCGAGCAGCCCACCACCGTGGATCAGGCCCCGCCGACGACGGCACTGAGCGGGATGGGCTCGGGTGGCGGCATGTGCATCGATCCCGCCGATAAATCGCTCTACGTCACCGACCGGACCCCCGGCGGTGACCGCCTGCAGCGCATCGGCCCGGACTCCAAGGTCACGACGGTCTGGACCTGGCCCGCGCGCCCCGGCGTGGCCGGTTGCGCGGCTCTGGACGGCACGGTGCTGGTCAATCTGGTCAACACCAAGCAGACCGTGGCGGTCCGGCTGGCCACCGGAACCGGAGCGGTGACCGGGGACCCCGAGGTCGTGCGGCAGGACACCCGTGGCCACGTCTGGGCACTGGCGGTCTCCCCCGACGGCAACATCTGGGGCGCGACGGTCAACCGCACCGCGGGCGACCCGGAGAAACTCGACGACGTGGTGTTCCCGCTGTTCCCGCAAGGCGGCGGCTTCCCGCGCTCCAACGCCGACGTCACCTGAGCGGAGGCGGCACACTGACGAACGACAACGACTCCACCTACCTGCCGAAGCTGAATCACTTCGAGGAACTGTTCGACCAGCGAACCTCCGCCGCAATCGCCGTGTTCCCGAAGGGTTCGGCCCTGTCCGCCGAATTCAGCCGCTCCCGGGCCATCCTTGCCGCCGCCCTGACCGAGTTGCGCGACCTCTACCGGGCGCAGTACCTCGACCGTGACCTGCCGGCCGCCAAGCAGGGGGTGCTCACCCCGCTGGAGGGAAACATCGCGATGGCGACCCAGCAGAACCTCGAGATCATGCGCCGCATGATCGCCCTGCACCGCAGCCGTCGGCCCGATCCGCTGAAGTCCCTGGAACTCAGGGCCCTCGCCGCCTGGATGCACCGGACCGGTTCGAGCCTGCAACGCCGCGATCCCGTTCCGTTCTCGCTGCTGGTGTCGGTGCCGCAACTGCTGCAGGCCGGCCGCAAGCCGTTCGGAACCGTCGCCTCGCTGGTCACCAGCACTCTGCGGAGAAGGTCGGTCAGCGCGATGACCGACGCCTTGGACGCGTCGAACTTCTTCCGGTGCGCCGATGTCAGGTTCGAGGGCATCGAAAGAGCCGAGCGCGAACTGTCGCACTATCAGCAAGTCGCACTGATCGTCATCGCCAATCACGATCTGGGGATCTACGACATCACGCTGGCGCACCGGTTGTCCGAACTGCTCGGCTGTCAGCGTCACATGATCATGAACCGCAGAACCGTGTACCCCATCGCGCCGCCGGCGGAGTCCGGGGACGTGATCTTCGTCGACGAGGATGACCCAACGCTGCGGCCGGTCGCCGACAGCGTCGCGCAACTGAAGTCCGCACTCGACGGCAACACCCGAGTGAGCCTGGCCGTGTACCCGGAGGGCATGATGCCCTTCACCGGGACGCAGATGCCCCTGGTCACCAAGGACGGCGCTTTCGTCATCGCCCGCAAGGCCGCCATCGCGCTGCAGCGCGAGAACGTTCCGGTGGTGCTCGTCACGGCGAGATCGAATTTCCTGGAGCACCTGACCAACCCCGAACCCGTCGAACCGGTGGTGTCCGTTGTCGACCTCGAGGTCGTTCCGGACACGGAACTGGCGAAGGGCTCGCTCGACCAGTGGATCGACAGCAGCCGACTGCGGGCCGAGAACTGTTTCAACACCGGCCGCGGGGAGCGGATGCTCAACATCTTCAGCGCCCGCCCGCTGAGCGGTTCGATGACCTACGAGGCGGCCGGACTGGACTGCGCCGTCCGCTGATCTCCGGCCGGCCGCACGTCGAGGTGGACGTACTCGCGCCGGCGCGCCAGCACGCTGGGCAGCCAGGGGCCGACCTCGTGGGCCTCGAAGCGCACGCGGTCCAGCAGCAGGCGTAACACCGTCGCGGCTTCCAGCCGCGCCAGAGGTGCGCCCAGGCAGAAGTGCAGTCCCCGCCCGAACGCCAGGTGCCCCTTGACCCCCGGTCGGTCGAGGCGGAACGCGTCGGGCTCGCTGAAGTGGGCGGGATCGCGATTGGCCGCGCCCCACAGCAGCAGCACCAGCGAGCCGGCCGGCAGGGCGACGCCGCCGAGTTCGGTGTCGGTCAGCACGTGGCGGTAGTGCGCCCGAAACGGCGGCTCGAGGCGAAGTGTCTCCTCGATGAACGCCCCCAGCAGGTGCGGCTCCTCGCGCAGCCGCTGTTGCAGGGCGGTGTCGGTCGCCAGCAGCGTCACCGCGGTACCGAGCAGTGACGCCGTCGACTCACCGCCCGCACTGAACAGCGAGACCAGAATCAGCTGTGCGGTGAACCGCTTCAGCCGACCGTCCGCGCACGCCCGGGCCAGCACCCCGACCAGGTTGTCACCCGGGTCGTGCGCGGCGGCGCGCAGCCGCTCGACGATGTAGTTGCTCAGCTGTCCGATGGCAGCCATCGAGGCTTTCAGTTCAGGCCCCGCCATCAGGCCGTCGAGCAGCTGGGTGCTCGCGTAGCCCCACTCGGCGAGTTGGTCGGCGTCGGCCTCGGGTACCCCGATGAGCTCGGCGACGATCATCATCGGCAGCCGGTTGGCCACCGCCTCCATCCACTCGATGCGGCCGTCGGAAACCCCTGTCTCCCAGAGTTTCTCGAAAGTACCGGCGATCAACGGCTCGAGGTCGGACACCCGTTTGGCGGTGAACTGGCCCAGCAGGAGTTTGCGGTGCGCGGCGTGCACCGGGTCGTCCGCGGTGACCAGGATGTGGGTGGGCCCGCCGACCCCGTCCATCGCGAACGGGACCACGCCGCCTTCGGCGGTGTAGGTCATCGTCGCTGTCATGTTCGACGAGAAGACATCCGGGCGGCTCACCACCTCGGTGATCGTCGCCCAGCTGCTGGCCAGGTAGAACCCGGAACCGCCGACCCGGTGGACTCCGCCGTCCTCGCGCAGCCGGGCGTAGAGCGGGTAGGGGTCCTGGATGGCGTCGGCGCCGAAGAACTCGGCGGGGTCGACGACCGCGACTGCGGCGGTCACGGCTGGCCGACCCTGGGTTCGAGTACCAGCCCCGGGTCGAAGGTCGCCCGCGCGGCCACCGAGGCGGCCGCCGCGGTGACCACCAGGGCGGCCTCGCCCTCGTAACCCTTCGGAAAGACGATCTCGGCGCTGTCGGGTCCTTCCCGGTGCGCCATCAGCCAGTCATACAGCAGCCAGTCGATGGCGCAGGCCGCCGCCAGCGGATCGGCGTCGGGCAGGCGTGACGCCGACACCACCGTCCGCAGTGCGTCGCGGTGCTCTTTGCGCGCGGCCTCCTTGTTGGTGCCGGAGCTGTCGAAGAACAGCATCGACAGCGTCAGCGGGAAGCGCCGGCCCTCCTCGGTGCGCACCACCCAGCGCCCGCCCTTCCACGGCTTGTCGGGGTCGGCCTGCAGCATCTCGCCGAAGCCGCCGACGACGCCGATTCCGGGGTCGTCCAAGTCGCCGTCCAGGGGTGCTGGGCCGAGTAGCCCCAGCGGGGCGCGGGCGCGGATCGAGAACAGCGCCGCGGTGCCGACGATCTTTCCGGCCCGCACGTCGGCCGGCTGCTCGATCTTCTCCAGGGCGGCGGCGTACTCGAAGCACAGCCGATCGCACACCCGGTGCAGCTCCAACAGGTCGTCGCGTTCGGCCCCGTCGGCGGGCCCGCGGCCGCCGCCGAGGATCTCGCCGAACCTGCCCGCGGCGATGATCAGCGCATCATCGAGTGCCTCGAGGTGGGTGGCGACCAGGCGGTCGGCTTCGTCCTCGGCGGGGTCCGCGACGAGTGCCTGCAGCGACGTCGGGTTCCCGGTGGGCGTCGCCCAGAAGAACCCGATCTGATCGTCGGCCTGGACTATCCGCGGCCTCACGGCGCTTTCCGCCAGATCATCACCCGGTTGTTGCCGGAGTCGGCCACGGCCAGGGAGTCCCCGCACAGCGACAGCCCGTAGGGCCAGCACAGGGTGTCGCGCTGCACCGAGACCCAGCGGTTCTCGCCATTGGAGCCGAAATCCGGCTGCGCGAGTACGCAGTCGGCACCCCGAAAGGGCGTGCCGCCATTGGGCGAGTCGGCACCCCGAAAGGGCGTGCCGCCATTGGTCCAGTCGGCACCCCGAAAGGGCGTGCCGCCCTCGGTCCCGTCGGCAACACCCTCCCAGAGCAGAATCCGGTTGTTGGCGGTGTCGGCGACGGCAAGACGGTCACCGTCGATGCGCGCCCCGTAGGGAAAACGCATGCGGTCGTTGGTGTGCGGACCGTAGGGCCACTCGTGCGAGCTGGTGAAGTCGGGCTGCCCGATCACCTGATCGGCATCCCGATCGGCGTCGGGATGCGGCGACCACCCCAGCAGCCGGTGATCGCCGGCGTCGGCGACCAGCAGCAGATCCGCGGTGCCGGTGATGTCGTGCGGCCAGCGGAAGCTCGCCGGACCCGCGTCGCCGCCGCGGTTCTCCGAATGCGACGTCGCGTCGGGCTGCCCGAGCACCACATCGGCGGGCTGGTGCGGCTCGGGGATGCCGTCGGTCCAGCCCAGCACGCGGCGGTTGCCGGTGTCGGCGACCCAGAACGCCGACCCGACGATGCCGATGCCGAACGGCCAGTAGAAACCCGAAGCCGAGCACCCCGCACCGCGGTTCTCCACCACCGCGGACACGTCGGGCTGACCGAGCACGAGGTCGGGGGCGGTGTCGCTGATCTGCGGCACGCTGTCCCACACCAGGATCCGGTGATGCCACGCGTCGGCGACGATCAGCCGGCCGTCGTGGATCAGCACGCCGGTCGGCAGGTGCATGCCGCGCTCGGGTCCGCGGCCGCCGGCGGCGGGCCCTTCCGATTCGCCGTCGGGCTGGCCGAGCACCACGTCGGCGGGCGCCTCGTCGCGATCGGGCAGACCGTGCCAGATCATCACCCGGTGGTTACCCGAATCGGCCACCACCAGGTGGCTCTCATCGAGGAACACCCCGCGCGGGGAATACATCCAGGCCATCGTCGGATTCGCCGGCGGCAGTGCCAAACCGCCCGGGGCCGGCGCTCCCAGCCACAGGTGCGGTGACCAGCCGCCGCTGAGGTCCACCTCGGGGACGACATCCGGACGCGTCCCGACGCCGCTGATGTTGTGCCGGACGGTGTATCGGCTCATGGTCTGGCCGAGGTCGCGCGCATGGCCCCAGCCTGCCACGCATCGGCAGGGTAACTGCGCCCGGTAGGTCGCGGGGTAAGCCGACGCGGATCGGTCACTGCGCCGCCTCGAGGACCGCCTCGACCATCTCGATCGTCGTGCTCGGGTGCAGCAGCGCGAACCGGCCAACCACCTCGCCTTCCCACACCGTCGGGGTGGCGAAGGCGACCTGCTGGGCGAGCAGGTCATTCTGCAGGCGCAGGTAGTCCTCCCTGCCCCAACCGGGCCGGCGCCACAGCACGATGCTCAGCCCGGGTTCGCGGAGCAGCTCGACGTGGGGCAGATCCTCGATGAGTTCGGCGGTCTGGCGGGCCAGGTCGATGGAGCGCTGGATGGCCGCGGCGTAGGCGTCGGTGCCGTGCACCGCCAGCGAGAACCACAGCGGCAGGCCGCGGGCCCGCCGGGACAGGTGATGCGCCAGATCGGTGGGATTCCAGTACACCGGATGGTCCGACTGGTGCAGCGGGTCGAGATAACTGGCGCGCTGGGTGTGCACCGAGGCCGCCTGGTCGGGATCGCGGTAGATCAGCGCGGCGCAGTCCAGCGGTGCGAACCACCACTTGTGCGGATCGGTGATGAACGAGTCGGCCAGTCCCAGCCCGTCGAAGCGCCAGCGCTCGTCGCTGAGCAGAGCCGCACCGCCGTAGGCGCCGTCGACGTGCATCCAGAGGTCCCGCTCCCGGGCCACCTCACCGATTCCGCGAAGGTCATCGACGATGCCGGCGTTGGTGGTGCCCGCCGTGGCCACCACGGCGACTACCGGCGGCCCGTCCGATCCGCTCTGATAGTCGTCGAGAGCCCGCCGCAGACCCTCGCCGGTCAACCGGTGGTCGTCGCTGGGAACGACGAACGGCTCGACGTCGAGGATGCGGCAGGCGTTGGCCACCGAGGAGTGCGCCTCGTCGCTGCAGGCGATGCGCACCTCGCGCACCCCGAAACGCTGGCGGCCGATCTCGCGGGCCACCGCCAGCGCCGACAGGTTGGCGATGGTGCCGCCGGAGACGAACGTGCCGGCCGCGCTGTCGGGCAGGCCGGCCAGCTCGGCCATCCAGCGCAGCACCTGGTTCTCGGCGACGATCGCACCCGAGGCCTCCAACCAGGAGCAGCCCTGCAGCGAGGCGATCGACACCACGGTGTCGAACAGCAGGGCAGCCTTGGTCGGCGCGGCGGGGATGAAACCGAAGAACCGCGGACTGTCGGTGGACAGGACGTTGGCCGCGATGTGGCGGACGTAGCCCTCCAGCACCTCGCGCGGATCGCGGCCGTACTGGTCGATGAATCCCTCCAGACCCTTCTCGATGGGTTCGGGATCGCTGGGGTGGTCCAGCGGGGTGTCGGTGAACGACAGGCGGGTCCGCACGTACTCCAGTACCAGGCCCGCCAGATTCGGGTCGTAGCGGTGCATCCGGTCGACGGGTCGCGTCTCGGCGATCGAGTACAGCGACAGGTAGGGATCGTCAGACATGGGCCACCTCCGCTCTTACAGCCGTACCCAAACCTCGCCGTCGTCGACGCGCAGCGGCAACTGCTCCAACTGCGCGCCTGGCGCGCTGAGGCACTCCCCGGATGTCGCGTCGAAGCAGAAGCCGTGCCACGGACAGGTCAGCGTACCGTTGCTCAGGTCGAGCACTGCGTCGTTGAGGGGCAATGCCTCGTGGGCGCACTCGTTGAGGTAGGCCGACAGCCGCTGCCCGATGTTGACCACGATCACCTCCACCGGCCGGCCGCCGTTGATCAGCGTGGCCGCAGTGATGTCGTCGACCGGCACGTCGGCGGCCGGGCCCAGCCGCGCCCAACCCACCGCTGCGGGGTCCCGGCCGATCCGAAGCGACTCCAGGGGGATCAGCGTCGGACTGGGTTCTGCCGCCACCACCTCGACGGCGGTGATCGCCGGCACCCCCTCGACGAGTGCTTCCTGCACAAGATTGCGCAGGGTCACCGAGGACATCGAACAGCCGTTGCAGGCACCCTCAAGCCGGACGAACGCGGTGCCGTCCTCGATCCGGACCAGCGCGACGTCGCCGCCGTGGCTGTGCAGTTGCGGGCGCACCGTCTCGAGCACCTGATTGGCGTTGGTGACCGGATCCGGACGCACGATCCCGTGCAGCGAGAGCAGCAGGTGCACGACCGGGTCGTCGACGAGTTCGAAGAGCACCGCGCGGGTGGCCTCGTCGGCCCGCAGCGCCCGGACGATCGTGACCAACCCGGCCCGGTGCACCGCCTCGACCGCGGCCTGCAACTCCTCGGCGGCCGCCCGCGCCGGTTCGTTCAGTCCGGCGACCGCCGCGACCGCCTCGTCGACCCGGTTGGCCAGTTCCTCGAAGGAGGGTTCCGGAGGGTTCGCAGGGTCCGGTGCGGTACTCACGTCGGACTCATTCCGGCACCGCCTCGGTACGTGCCAGCGCCTGCTCGCGCGCGATCTCATCCAGCACGCCGCGGACCGTGCGCACCGAGTCGCCGTCGTCGAGTTCCTCGAAGAGGAATCGCGCCTCGTACAGCTTCGCCTTGGCCTGGTCGAAGTCGCCGAGGTGGGCAAGCACGTTGCCCTGGTTGGCCAGCACCCGCGCGCGGCCCAGCGGGTCGCGGTCGCGGTCGCGGGCCCGCAGCACCGCCTCGTAGAGTTCGACCGCCTCGACGAGGTTGTCGGCCTGATGATTCGACGGGGTGTAGACCAGCGAGTTGGCCAGGTTCAGCTGGACGCTGGCCCACTGCTCGGGGTAGTCCTCGGGGGTGTAGACCTTCAGCGCCGAGCGCAGTGACTGCGCCGCCACGCCGAGTCGCAACTGACCCGACGCTTCGGTCATCGGCATGGTCAGGTACGCGGTCGCCAGATTGGCGTGCGCTGCGGCCCACAGCAGCGGGGCCTCCTCACGCAGCACCAACTGCAGCGCCGAATGGTAGTGCGGCACCGCGCGCACCAGCAGTTCCGGACGACTCTCGGCCTGCTCGTGCAGCAGCCCCGCCAGACCCAGGTGCATCTCCGCGCGGGCGACGCGCAGACCCTCGGCGCCCTCGAGTGCCCGCAGGGCCTGCTCGAAGCGGACCACCGCGTCGTCCCCGTCGGTCAGCGACGCCGACGCGCCCAGCAGGACCCCGCGCAGCGGCTCGGACACCTCACCGGCGGCCGCGGCCGCGTCATCGAGGTGCGCGATAGCGGCGGCCACATCACCGTCGTCGAGTGCCTTGCTGGCCTGCACCGAATGCACCGCCGCCGCCAGTTCCCCGGTGCACGTACCCACGTCGGGCACCGCATCACTGCGCCCCAGCGCGAACAGCACGACGTCGACCAGCACGGCGAATTCACCGAGCGCCGAGCGCAGTTCGCTGGGATCACCCGACTCGGGGTCCATGACGAAGCGGTTGTACCGGCTGATCGGATCGGTACCGGTCAGCGCGGCCAGCGCACCCTCGCGATCACCTGCCAGCGCAAGTTCGTGGGCTCGCAGCGCGGCCGGCCACTGCGGGATGCGCCCGCCGGTGAGTTCGAGCCGGGCCGCCTCGGTCTCCGGCGACGCCGGGATCAGCAGGTAGCCCAGCGGCAGCGGGAAAGCTCCCAGCGGCTGCGGGCGTACCGCCAGCGGTTCCTCGCCGCTCATCCGTTCACCGGTCCGGCGATGTCGCGCTCGGCGGCGCGCTTGATCAGGTTCGCCGACAGTTCGGCGCGGGCCCGGGTGGCGTGGGTGTCGATCCTCTTGCGGACCACGCCGTCGGCGAAGACGACCACGATCTCCACCGCCCACCGGCCGCGTTCCTCCACCACCACGGTCTGCACATCGAGCGCCTCGTCGGTGGAACTGTCGGCGCGAACCGTCGTCTTGGGCCGCTGCTGGTCGGTCATCACGCTCAACTCCCCCGCACCCTCACTGCTGATCCAACGGGATCCGCATCGCCTTCTGGGTATCGTCCCAGAAAGCCGGGCGCATGCCCGTGGGAAAGTCGTCACCGAGCACCTCGCGCACCAGGGCGGCCCGGTCGCCGGCCGGGTTGCGCTGCTTGAGCAGCAGCCCGCCGCTGCTCGGCCCGCGCAACGGGATCAGCCACAGCGCCCCGTCGCGGACCACCGCGGCCACCGCATCGGACGGGAAGCGGCTGGCCGCAAGGTCGGCTTGCAGCCGCAGATAGCCGTCGGGGGTGATCTCGACGGCCGCCTCGTCGGTGGCGGCGGGGCGCAGAGCCGCGAAGTAGTCCCGCTCGATCAGGTCGATCACCTGCTCCATCGCCTCGGTGACCGGCTCGGAGATCTCGGTGCCGAGCCCGACGTCGGCGGCCTCGATGAGAAACACCGTGATGTCGGCGGGGTAGTCCTCCGCCAGCGCCCACCGGGCGAACGCGATCGCATGGTCCCAGCGAAAGGAGTGGGTGTGCAGGCCCTGCAGCGGTGGCAGTTCGGCCAGTTCCTCCCCCGGAACCCGGTAGACGGTGCCCGGGGTGGCCCCGGTCGCGGCGGCATCGACGATCACCACCCGCCCGGCACCGCGCATCGCGAACGCGACGTCCATGCCGGCGGTGCCGCCGTCGACCAGCCGGGCGCCGTCCGGCACTCCCCGATCCCACAGGTGGCGCACCAATACCGGGCCGACACCGTCGTCACCGCGCAGCAGATTGCCGCAGCCGATGACCACAACGTCGTAACGGGGCGGTTCGATGTCGACGGTCTCGCGCGATTCGCCCGCCGAGATCACACCATTCCGTTGATGACGAACTTCGACAACTCCCTACCGGTCTTGCCGTCGTAGGCGTGCACCGTGCACACCAGGCAGGAGTCGAAGCTGCGTGCGACGTGGCCGAGTTCGACTGGGTCCTCGGGATCGACGATCGGCGATCCGACGAGGGCCTGCTCGATCGGGCCCAGCTGCTCGCTGCCGTCGCGGGGTCCGATGTTCCACGCCGTCGGGGTGACCACCTGGTAGTTCTTGATCTTGTTGTCCTCGATGACGATCCAGTCGCTGAGCGCACCGCGGGCGGCCTCGGTGGAGCCGAATCCCTTGCCGGAGGCGTGCTCGGTGGGCTTGGTGTAGAAGCTGCCCTTCAGGTCGAGCGCCTTGAGCCACTCCATCACCCACTTGTAGTACTTCGGGCCCTCGTGCATGCGGGCCAGTTGGCGGACCATCACGCTGGGGCCGATCTTGTTGTAGATGTCCAGGAAGAGCGGGTCGTTGTCCTGGTGCGGCGCGGCGTTGGGTCCGGCGGCGGCCATCCGGCGGGCCAGCGGACCGGCCTCCAGCGGGATGGAGCCCTGACCGTCGATGTCGTAGCGCGGGGACTTGGCCCAGCTGTACTTGCCCTGCGCCTTACCCTTCTCCGGGTCGACCGGGATGGTCTCGCCGTCGAACGGGTGCAGCGGCCGGGTGCCCTCGAAGTAGGAGTGCGTGACGTCCTCGCGAACCTTGGCCTGGTCGAACTCGTGGTACTGGCCGCCGGCGAACACTCCGGAACGTCCGATCAGGGCGGCGTTGCGACCGTCGATGGTCGGCCGCTCGTAGCGGCTCGGGTCGAAGTAGGTTCCGGTGGAGAAGTAGTTGCCGACGCCCGAGCCGTACTTGTCCAGCCCGATGTCCAGGCAGTAGCGGATGAAGAACCCGCAGTCGCTGTTGTACTGCGACTCGTTCTCGTCCACCCAGGCCAGCACGTCCTCCCAGGACTTGTTCTCCAGCCAGCGGTCGACGCTACAGCCGAGCCACTCGCCCTCGAGCCAGTTGTCCTTCCAGTGCTCGAGGATGGCGACTGAGCGGGTGACGTCGGACAGCGACGGCGCACCCATCACCCCGCCGGGAACCATGAAACTGGAGTGCGGCCACTGGCCGCCGAAGATCGCGTAGACCTCGACGGGCTTGTTGGAGTACAACACGCCCTTCTGGTAGGCGGTGCCGACGTAGGGGGCGAAACGGCGCACGGCCTCGTCGTAGAGGGCCGACTTGGCGTAGTTCTTGTTGGTCAGGTCGATGGCGAACAGCGCGTAGAAGTAGCGCGGGATGGACTGCAGCGTCTCGCAGGCCTGGGCGATATTGCGCACCAGCGTCGCGTTGGCCGGCACCTGGGTGCGCCAGGCGGTGTCCAGCGCATAGGCCGCCTTGTAGAGGTGGCTGCCGCCGCAGATCCCGCAGATACGGGGGGTGACGATCAGTCCGGCCTGCGGGTCCTTGCCCCGCAGGATGATCTCGAAGCCGCGGAACATCGCGGCTTCGGTCCACGCCGAGGTGACGACTCCGTCGTCGACGGTGACGCGGACGTCGAGGTCACCCTCGACGCGTCCGAGGGGGCTGACGTGAATGTCGAGCGCGGTCATGTGGTCCTCCTGAGGGTTTCGCGGGAGCGTGGATGGTTACGGGGTGGTGCTCAGACCACGAACATGTCTTCTTTGCTCCACTTGGGAGCGGCGAGCCGTGCCGCGGCGGCGGCGGCCATGTAGGTCAGCTTCTTGGTGCCCGTCCCGGTCTCCTTGGGGATCACCCCGGCGACCTTCTGGGTCTTGAACAGCGTCCCGGGGGCCAGGTCGAAGTGCGGGAACTCCGGCTCGGTGCAGCCGTAGCACGGCTGGCCGGCCCGGGTCTTGGAGGACTGGCGGTTCCACAGGATCCGGTTGCACGGTGAGTGTGTCATCGGGCCGCGGCAGCCGAACTCGTAGAACAGGCAACCGGTGCGGGTGCCCTCGCCGAAGGACAGGGTCGACTGCTTGTACTCGTAGAACTGCACCCGGGTGCAGCCGGTCTGGGTGAAGGTCTTGAAGAACGTCTCCGGACGCTGAAGTTCGTCGAGCGCGATGTCGCCGGCGCGACCGGTGGCCAGCGCCACGATGATCTGGGTGATCCAGTCCGGGTGTGCCGGGCAGCCCGGGATGTTGATCACCGGCAGCCCCATCTTGGACGTGAAGCTCGAGCCGAGGAATCCGCCCTTGCTGCGCTTGTGGAACTGCAGACCGGTGGAGCCCGACGGGTTGGGCTCCATCGCGGGGATGCCGCCCCAGCATGCGCAGTCGCCGATCGCGACCACGATCTGGGCCTGGGCGGCCAGGTCGGTGACCCAGTCCTTCATCGGCCGGTCGGCGAACATGTCCATCCGGCCGCTGCCGTTGGGGGCCTCGATGACGGTGCCCTCGAACACGAACACGTCCAGCGGACGCTCGCCCTTGACGCAGTCCCAGAGCAGCTTCTGGGCGTTGTTGCCCAGTTCCAGGCCCAGGGAGGGATGCCAGATGAGGTCCAGACCGAAGTCGACGATCAGGTCGACGACGTTGGGCTCCTCGGCGTTGAGGAACGACATTGTGTTGCCGCTACACGCACCCCCCTGCAACCACAGAACTGAAGCCACGCCCTACTCCTCTCGGAACGAGCCCCGGACCCGGAATCGTGCTGCGGGAAAACCTGTCCGCGGGCGTCGGAAAACTATGTCATCAATCTAGTTGTTCCCCGCCGGTTGCGCAGGTTAATCCGGGCGGTGTTCACCGGTGTTTCACCGGGGTGTTTCACCGGGGTGTTTCGCCGAGCGGGACGACCACCGCCACGGTGGTCCCCTGCCCCGGCCGCGACCGCACCGAGAGCCGCCCGCCGACCAGCTCGGCCCGCTCGGCCATCGACAGCATGCCGAAGCCGCCCGCCCGGGCGCCCCCGGGCTCGAACCCGACGCCGGGGTCGGCGACCTCCAGCCGCGCCGCCCCGTCGCAGACGGTGAAGCTCAGCCGGGCGGTCAGCGCGCGGGCGTGCTTGACCACGTTCTGCACCGCCTCCTGGGCGATGCGGTACAGCGCGACCTCGACGTGCTCGGGCAGCCGGTCGTCGGTGAGGTCGAGCTCCAGGTCGACTTCGGTGACCGAGGTGGCCAGGCTGGCCAGCCCGCCGGCCAGGCCGAGGTCGTCGAGAACCGGCGGGCGCAGCCCCCCGATCGCCGACCGCGCCTCGCCGAGCGTGAGATCGACCAGGTCGCGCGCCTTCTCCAGCTGCGTCACCGCCTCGGCGGTCTGGTCGTCCTCCACCGCGCGGGCGGCGGCGTCCAGGCGGTAGGTCAGGCTCACCAGTCGCTGGGAGATCCCGTCGTGGATGTCGCCCGCCAGCCGGCGGCGCTCGCTCTCCTGGGCGGCGATCACCTGCTCGGCGAAGTCCTCGTGGGCCCGTTCACGCGCGCCCAGTTGCCGGTGCAGGCGGGCCTGGTGCAGCGCGCCCGCGATCAGCCGGCCGACCACCAGCAACAGCTGAACGTCGCGGGTGGTGAAGTCGCGACGGGCGATGGTGTGCACGTTGAGCACCCCGACCAGCCCGCCCGGTTCGGTCTCCATCGGCACCGACGCCATCGACGTGAAGTCCTCGCCGCGCAGCCCGGCGATCGGCACGTAGCGCGGGTCGGCCTCCTTGTCGCTGACGATCACCACGGGTTCGCGGTGGCTGGCCACCCAGCCCGACACCCCCGACCCGAGCGGCAGCCGGACCCGGCCCACCTGCTCGTCGAAGGGCGGGGTGGCGCCGGCCAGGGTGAGCGAGCGGTCGGTGTCGTCGAGCACGTGCACGAAGCAGACGTCCGAGGCCGTCACGGCGGTGACCATCCGGGCCACCGCCGCGGCCATCGGCTCGACCCCGGGTCCGCTGGAGGTCGCGGCGATGATCTCCAGCAGCAACTCCACCTCGCGGTCGGACCCGACCAGACCGTGCACCGCGTGCGCGCTCACCCCGCCGGGCACGCCGCCGGTCACCGGAAGATTCCTTCCCGCAGCGCGGTCGCTGCCGCGCTGGTGCGGTCGCTGACCCCGAGCTTGCGGTAGATCGAACTCAGGTGGGTCTTGACGGTCTCCTCGCCGATGAGCAGCTTGGCGGCGATGCCCCGGTTGGACAGGCCGGTGACCACCAGCGAGAGGATCTCGCTTTCCCGCTGGGTCAGCCCGTGCCGGGCCCCGGGCCAGAACTGGTTGCTCTGCAGCCGGGCGGCGGTCTCGGCCGCGCGCGCCGCCAGGCCCGCGTCCAGCGCGGTGCCCCCGGCGTGCACGCCTTCGATCTGCCGGACCAGTTCGTCGCTGCTGACGCCCTTGAGCAGGTAGCCCGAGGCGCCCACCCGCAACGCCTGGAAGAGGTACTGCTCGTCGTCGTAGACCGAGAGCAGGATCACCTTGCGCGCCGGATCCCGCTCGCGGATCTCGCGGCAGACGTCCAGACCGCTGGCACCCTGCATCCGCACGTCGCAGAGCACGATGTCGGGGCTCAGCTCGTCGACGACGGCGAGTGCGCTCTCCGCGCCCACCGCCTCGCCGACCACCTCGACGCGTCCGGCGAACGGCGCGAGCATCGCCTTGAGACCCTCGATGACCAT